>CALMUW010000041.1 GCA_937872985.1 uncultured Alphaproteobacteria bacterium | reverse complement strand
GTTTGAATCACACAAATACTGATTTGTGAATCCGTTTAAATCAGACGGACTCTAGAGCCCTTCGGCCTTACGCCACCTTGCTGCGATTGCCGGGCTTGCCCGATTCCACCACGCGCAGCTTGTCCTTGCCCGCATCACGGCGACCCTTGAGATCATCCGGTGCCGGTGCCTCCATGGCCACCATTTCCACGGCGCGCTGCCAGTGGATCTCGTGCTGGCCATCGGGGTGGCCTGCCTCTTCCCACAGGCGGTAGGCGATCGCGCGCGCCTTCTGCTCCATATCACTGGTCATGGGAACCGTGGTCTCGGGCTCAAACTTGTTCGTGCTCATGGCTGGCCTCCTTGTCATGTCATTCATGTCATTCATGCAACATGACAGAAACGGCCCAAGGCCGGCAGCGGTTCCACCCTCCGGTCACAAAAAAGGCCGCTCTGGTGAGCGGCCCGTGATCGATAAGCTATGACGGTGCGATCGGATGATCACATGCCGCCGCCAGCGCCAAAGCGCTTGGGCTTCTCCACCTTTTTCGGCGCGGGCAACAGGCCCTCGCGCTGGAGCTTCTTGCGGGCCAGCTTGCGCGTCCGGCGCACCGCCTCGGCCTTTTCACGGGCCTTCTTTTCCGACGGCTTCTCGAAGTGGCCGCGCAGCTTCATCTCGCGGAAGATGCCTTCGCGCTGCATCTTTTTCTTGAGAACCTTCAGGGCCTGATCAACGTTGTTATCACGGACGACGACTTGCAAGTGCGAACCTCAAAATTGCATGAATTGATGGGACCGGCGGGGCTGGCCCCGTCAAAGCTGGCGGCGAGTTAGCACAGAGTCTTAAGCCTGTCGAGGGGTGAGACGGTTGTAATGCCCCATTTTCCGTCCCCGCCGCGCCTCGGTCTTGCCATAGAGGTGGAGCCCCACCCCCGGCTCCCGCGCCAGGCGCTGCCATTCCTGCATCGCCTCGCCCAGAAGGTTGGTCATCACCACATCGGAATGGCGCGCGGGATCGCCCAGGGGCCAGCCGCAGACCGCCCGGATATGCTGCTCGAACTGCGAGACCAGGCAGGCATCCATGGTCCAATGCCCGGAATTATGAACGCGCGGCGCGATCTCATTGACCATCAAGCCGAATTGCCCGGCGAAAAGCTCGATTCCCATGACCCCGATATAATCCAGCGCGGTGAGTATCCTGGCCGCGATGGCCTTGGCCTCCGCCTCCAGCGCCGGATCAAGACCGCAGGGCACGGTGGAGGTGGCGAGAATGTGGTTTTCGTGGCGGTTCAGCGGCACGTCATAGACCGCCACCGCGCCATCCCAGCCCCGCGCCGCGATGACCGAAACCTCGTGATCGAAACTGACGAAGCCTTCCAGAATGGCGGGGGCGAGATCGATCTCCGCCAGTGCCGTGGCCGCCGCTTTCTGCCGGTCGATCTTGCTCTGGCCCTTGCCGTCATAGCCGAAGCGCCGCGTTTTCAGGATGGCGGGTCGGCCCATGCGGACCAGCGCCTCGTCCAGTTCGGCCACCGAATTGACCGCAGCAAAGGGCGCCACCGCGATGCCCAGGCCGGAAATGAAGGTCTTTTCACTCACCCGGTCCTGGGCCGTGGCCAAGGCTTCGGCGTTGGGCGCCAGGGGAACCCGCGCCGGCAGAAAGGCCGCGGGCGCTACGGGCACATTTTCAAACTCATAGGTGACCAGTTCCACCGAGGCGGCAAAGCGCGCCAAGGCCTCCCAGTCGTCATAGGGCGCGATGCTGTGGGCCGCCGCCACCTGAAAGGCGGGACTGTCTACCTCCGGCGCGTAGATGTGACACTTGATGCCGAGGCGGGCGGCGGCCAGCGTCAGCATCCGCCCCAATTGCCCGCCCCCGAGAATACCGATGGTGGACCCCGGCGGCAGGGGTTTTTCCAGCCTCATGGTCAGTCCCCGTCCTTGGGCGTTTCAGCCACGGCCCCGGTCTGGGCCGCGCGCCAAGCCTCGAGACGCGCCGCCAGCGCCTCGTCTTGCAGTGCCAGAACCGCCGCCGCCAGCAGCCCGGCATTGATCGCCCCCGGCTTGCCGATGGCCAGCGTGCCGACCGGAATGCCGCCCGGCATCTGCACGATGGAGAGGAGCGAATCCTGCCCCGACAGGGCCTTTGATTCGACCGGCACGCCGAACACCGGCAAGGGCGTCATGGCCGCCGTCATGCCGGGCAGATGCGCCGCCCCGCCCGCCCCGGCAATGATCACCTTGAAGCCCTGCGCCCTGGCCCCGCGGGCGAAGGCATAGAGCCGCTCCGGCGTGCGGTGGGCCGAGACAATTTTCGCCACATGGGCAACCCCCAGGTCATCCAGAACCTTCGCGGCATGGCGCATGGTGTCCCAGTCCGACTGGCTGCCCATGATGATGGCGACGGGCGGGGGAACGGCCTTGGCAGTCATGCGATGATGTCCGGAATCAACAGGTTTTCGATGTGAATGATCTGGTCCTTCAGGTCGAGCTTCATCTTTTTCAGCCGCCGGATCTGGAACGGGTCGGGATTGGCCCCCTCCTGCAGCGCGGTAATGGCGGCGTCGAGGTCGCGGTGCTGCTGCAACAGGGCCTGGAGCTTGGCCCGGAGGTGCACTTCCTGCAGGGTGTCAAGGGTATTGCTCATGGGTTCCGGGCCGGGCCGCCGATCTTCATAGACTGTTCAACTATGCCTTTGAAACAGGTTCGACAAGTCCCCACTTCTATGTCATGATTCCGGCCATGATTAACCCTGTGAGGAGGACATGATGACCCTTCAAGCACATCTCGAGGAACTCCACGCCAAACATAAGGCACTGGAGGTCGAACTGGCCGACGCCATGGCCCACCCGGCTTCCTCGGATGAAGAGATTCACGAGATCAAGCGGCGCAAGCTGAAGCTGAAGGACGAAATCCTGCACCTCGAGAAAGAGGCCAAGGCCAAGGGCTGACAAGCCCCGCCCACCGTGCTTTCGGCCCCTGCCCTGCGGCGGGGGCCGGTTCCGGGGCACAAGTGCTCCGGTCTGTCCCTGCCAGAGCAATTGTAACCTTTGGCGGATGAGACAAATTGCTAGTCCCTCCTGCCCTTGCATCCATGACGGCCCCTGCGGGAAGATGCATCTTTCCCGAGGGAGAGTTGTCATGCCCAAGACCGTCAAGAGCCGCTATCAGGAAACCTATGACCGCTGGATCAGCGACCCGCACGGCTTCTGGGCCGAGGCGGCGCGCGCCATCGACTGGCAGAAGCCCTGGGACAAGGTGCATGAGCGCGATGCCGAAGGCCTGGACCACTGGTTCGTCGGCGGCGAATGCAACACCTGCTACAACGCGCTCGACCGCCATGTGATCGACGGCAACGGCGGCCGCACCGCCATCATCTACGACAGCCCGGTGACCAACACCAAGCAGACCTTCACCTATGCCGAAGTGCTGGAGAAGGTCTCGGTTCTCGCCGCCGTGCTGCAGGACCTCGGCGTGCAGCGCGGCGACCGCGTGCTGCTCTACATGCCGATGATTCCCCAGGCCCTCTTCGGCATGCTGGCCTGCGCCCGCATCGGTGCCATTCATTCCGTGGTCTTCGGCGGCTTTGCCCCCGCCGAACTGGCCGTGCGCCTGAACGACGCCCAGCCCAAGGTGCTGCTCACCGCCTCCTGCGGCATCGAGCCCAATCGCGTCATCCCCTATAAGCCGCTGGTCGATCAGGCCATCGAGGTGGCGGCCCACAAGCCCAACCATGTGCTGGTCTATCAGCGCGATCAGGTGCGGGCCGATCTGATCGCGGGCCGCGACCACGACTGGGCCAGCCTCGCCCGCATCGAGCGCGGCCACGCCCGCAAGGCCGCCTGCGCCGGGGTCAAGGCCACCGACCCGCTCTATATCCTCTACACCTCCGGCACCACCGGCCAGCCCAAGGGCGTGGTGCGCGACAACGGCGGCCACATGACCGCGCTCAAGTGGTCCATGGATGCCATTTACGACATCAAGCCGGGCGAGGTTTTCTGGGCCGCCTCGGACGTCGGCTGGGTCGTGGGCCACAGCTACATCTGCTATGCGCCGCTCCTGCACGGGGCGACCACCATTCTCTTCGAGGGCAAGCCGGTGGGCACACCGGACCCCGGCACCTTCTGGCGCGTCATCGAGGAATACAAGGTGTCGGCGCTGTTCACCGCGCCCACCGCCTTCCGCGCCATCAAGAAGGAAGACCCGGAAGCGGAATACCTGAAGAAATACGACATCTCCTCGCTGCGCACCCTGTTCCTGGCGGGTGAGCGCGCCGACCCCGACACCATCATGTGGGCCGAGAAGCACCTGAAGGTGCCGGTGGTGGACCACTGGTGGCAGACCGAGACCGGCTGGGCCATTGCCGCCAATCCGGTGGGTCTTGGCATGCTGCCGGTGAAATATGGTTCGCCCACCGTGGCCATGCCCGGCTATGAGATTCACATCCTCGATGAGGGCGGCCATGAAGTGGCCCCCGGCACGCTGGGCGCCATCTGCGTGAAGCTGCCGCTGCCGCCCTCCTGCCTCACCACCCTGTGGGGCAATACCGAGCGGTTCAAGCGCAGCTATCTCGAACACTTCCCCGGCTATTACGAAACGGCGGACGCGGGCTACAAGGACGAGGACGGCTATCTCTACATCATGTCGCGCACCGACGACATCATCAACGTCGCCGGTCACCGTCTCTCCACCGGCGGCATGGAGGAGGTTCTGGCCTCGCACCCCAATGTGGCGGAATGCGCCGTCATCGGCGTGGTAGACCAGTTGAAGGGCCATGTGCCGGTGGGCTTCGTGGTGCTGAAGGCGGGCGTGACCAAGACCGCCGCCGAGGTCGAGAAGGAATGCATCCAGCTCATCCGCGACAAGATCGGCGCCGTCGCCTCGCTCAGGACGGCCATGGTGGTGCCGCGCCTGCCCAAGACCCGTTCCGGCAAGATCCTGCGCTCCACCATGCGCAAGATCGCCGACAACGAGCCGTGGAAAATGCCGACCACCATCGACGATCCCGCCATTCTCGACGAGATCACCAAGGCCTTGCGCGACAAGGGCCTGGGGGCCTGAACGCGCCCAGCCGCCATGCCCCTCCCTGACCGTTCAGGGAGGGGGTTTTTGTGAGGCTTCATGCCGCTTCATACCTGGCTCATTTTCGTGCCCGCCTGCTTTGCGCTGAACATGGCCTTCGGGCCCAACAACCTGCTGGCGCTGACCAACGCGGCGCGCGGCGGGGCGCTGCGCGCCATCATCGCGGCACAGGGCCGCAATCTCGCCTTTGCCGTCATGATCGCCATCACCGCCGTGGGACTGGGCGCGCTATTGGCCGCCAGCGCGGCGGCCTTCACCGTGATCAAGGTCATCGGTGCCGCCTATCTTTTCTATCTCGGCATCAGGCTGCTGCTGGCTCGCGCCCCGTCCATCATCGCCCTGGACAGCGCTCCCCCAAAGAGCCTGTGGCAACTGGCCGGTCAGGAATTCTGGGTGGCCATGGGCAATCCCAAGGCCATCCTGATCTTCACCGCCTTCTTTCCGCAGTTCATCGTGCCCGAACACTACAGCGCGAGCTTCCTCATCATGGGCGTCACCTTCCTGATGCTGGAGGTGGTGTCGATCGCGCTCTATGCGCTGCTCGGCGCGCGCCTCGGCCCGTTCATGCGCCAGCCCGCCACATTGCGCTGGTTCAACCGCGTCTCCGGCAGCATGATGATGGCCTTCGGCCTCGGCCTCTTGCTGGCCAAGAGGCCCAGTGCCTGACCAGGGCCTCTCAGCGCATTTAGGAATAAAACACTCAATTGGACAATATAATATATTTATTATATATCGTTTATGTAGACTCAAATGCGCTTTTGGATGTCTAAATATGGTCAGAAAATCTCTTCCAAAACGATTGACGAAAGAAATCTATCAGCAGTTCGGATCCCATTGTCCGTTTTGTGATGAATCTGATGTAGCCGCTCTGCAAATCCATCACATCACTCCTCACGCCCACGTCAAAGAGCACCAAGCTGAAAACCTCATATTGGTCTGCGCTAATTGCCATCAAAAAATTGAAGATGGCAAAATTTCTATACAAGAAATTCTCGCTGCAAAAGCTCAGCGTCAAATATTCACACACCCAAACCGCGGTCAATTGACCAGTTCGAACAAGCAGTCCGTCACAGTGCATGGTGGAAACCAAGGGTTCGTTGCAAATGTTATTACGCTTCAAACGAAGCGGACGACCGTAAAAACATCCCCTCCATCAGGATCAATTGGTTCCGACCTGGAAAAGCATAACTACGTCAAGTATCTCATAGATCGTTATCATGAATACAAGCGCGTCGACGCAGGTCAGAAAATGAAATACTTTCTTCTGCCTAAGGCAATAGAGAGAGAGTTCGGCGCAGCATGGAAGCACATTAGCACTCAAAAATTCGACCGGCTGGTAGAATACCTTCAGAGAAGGATTGATGGAACGATCCTGGGAAAGGCAAGAAAATCAGCCGGGCAGAGACGTTATTCCAGCTTTGAAGAGCACCAAATGAAATAGAAAAGGCGGGCCTTTCAGCCCGCCTTGCAATTTCATCCGTCTGCGGATCAATCCTTGCTGTCGAGCTTCAGCGATTTCAGTTTGGCGAAGACCGAGTCCGCGTCATACTGCGGCTCCTCCTCGCGCTTGACGGGCGCGGCCTGTTCCGCTGCTTCGGCGGCGGCCTTGGCGCGCGCCTCCTCGGCGGCGGCCTGGGCCGCCTGATGGGCCGCCGTGCCCGCCACTTCGGCCGCCGGGATCAGGGTGCGCGGCGCTTCGGCATCCGGCGTCTGGCCACGGCCGAGCTTGCGCGCCGCCTTCTGCACCGCGAAGTCCAGTTCAAGCTGCGAGCACAGACCCAGCGTCACCGGGTCCACCGGCTTGATGTTGGCGGAATTCCAGTGGCTGCGGTCCTTGACTGCGGCAATGGTGCTCTTGGTGGTGCCGACCAGCTTCATGATGGCCGATTCCGGCAGTTCCGGGTGATGGCGCAACAGCCAGGCAATGGCGTCCGGCCGCTCGCCCCGGCGCGACACCGGCGTATAGCGTGGGCCAGAGGTGGAGCGCTTCACCGGAATGTTCACCTTGGATTCAAGCAGGTGCAGGCGATAGCTGGGATCGGCCTCGCCCTTCTCGATTTCCTCGCGGGTCAACTGGCCGCCGGTCACCGGGTCGAGGCCCTTGATGCCCGCCGCCACGTCGCCATCGGCAATGCCCTTCACTTCCAGCTCGTGCAGATTGGTGTAGTCGGCGATCTGGCGGAAGCTGAGCGCGGTGTTTTCAACCAGCCACACGGCGGTGGCCTTGGGCATGAGGGGCGAGCGCGACATGTTCTTTCTCTCCTTCGGAACCGGCTTTCGAGGGCTCCAATCGTAAAATCCTAAAACTCAGGGGATGGCTCTATATAGGCGGCTCATGTGTTCCTGTCCACGGTCTTCCGCTCACGGAACAAGAACGATTTTTCCCGTATGCGTCGATGATTCCATCAGCGCGTGTGCCGCCGCCGCCTCGGCCAGTGGAAAGGTGCGCTCCACCACCGGCAGGCACCGGCCCTGGGCCAGCAGCGGCCAGACTTGCTCTTCCAGGGCGCGCGCAATTCCGGCCTTCTCGGCCACGCTGCGCGGCCTCAGCGTCGAGCCGGTGAGCGTCAGGCGCTTCAGCATCAGCGGCATCAGGTCCACCTCCACCTTGAAGCCGTTCTGGAAGGCGATATTGACGATGCGGCCATCGGGCGCCGCGGCCCTGATGTTCTTTGCCACATAATCGCCGCCCACCACATCGAGGATGACATCGGGCGCGATCTTCCTTTCCTTAAGCACGGCCAGGAAATCCTCGGCGCGGTAATTGATGGCGAGCATGGCGCCCAGCCCCTCGCACACCTTGGCCTTGTCAGCGCTGCCCACCGTGGTGATGACCCGCGCGCCGAAGGCGTGGCCCAGTTGAATGGCCGTGGTGCCGATGCCGCCCGCCCCGCCATGGACCAGCAGCGTTTCGCCCGGTTGCAGCCGCCCGCGCTCGAACACATTGGTCCAGACGGTGAAATAGGTTTCGGGCATGGCTCCCGCCTGCTCAAAGGACAGGCCCAGGGGCACCGGCAGCGCATTGTCCGCCGCCGCCACGCAATAGTCGGCATAGCCGCCGCCCGGCACCAGCGCGCAGACGGCATCGCCCGCCTGCCAGCGCGTGACACCCGAACCCAGGGCCGCCACCTCGCCCGCCACCTCCAGTCCCGGCGTTTCCGGTGCCCCCGGCGGTGCCGGGTAAAGTCCCTTGCGCTGCATCACGTCGGGCCGGTTGACGCCTGCCGCCCGCACCCGGATCAGGATTTCACCCGGCCCCGGTGCCGGCCTCGGCAGGTGCACGGGCTGCAATACCTCGGGCCCCCCCGGCGCGGTGATGGCAATGGCGGTCATCATGGTCATGGGCGCAATCCTCAATCCCTTGAGCGGGGTTTAGACTTGGGGCAGTCTGGGCACAAGCAATCCGCATGGAGGCCGCCCATGGACCCTGATGACCTGCCGAAGCCAAAACCGCAGATGGTGATCGGCGAGAAACTGGACAACATGGGCCTGGCCGAATTGGAACAGCGCCTCGTGGCCCTTGATGAGGAGATCACCCGGGTGCGTGCCGAAATGGCCCGCAAGCAGTCCGGCGGGGCCGCCGCCGATGCCCTGTTCAAACCGTGCCCCACCACCCCGGGGGCGTTGCCCCGCCCGCCGCGGGCAACCACCGGCTGACGCGTTAACCTTCTTTTAATCCCTCTTGTTTACCATGATTTCTGCAAGCCCCCTTTGGGCTTTTCCGAGTGGCCCTGTCCACTCTGTTTGACGCCTCCCTGTTAGAAACTCAAAGCCGCGCCTGTCGCGGCTTTTTTTTGGCCCCGAAATTGCTTCTCATTCCCGTGAGCGTGACGCTCACGCGATATTGACCGGTAATGGCGCAGGGTCCATGATCCGCGGCCGGTCAGTAAATTTGTCGGATTTTGAGTAAGAGGCCATAAACCATGACGTTCGAGCGGCAGGAAAAACCCGGAACCATCAGCTTTTTCACCCGCTTCACGGCCTCTGAACAATTCGACAAGGTGTTCAAGGAGGGCATGGGGCTGGTGGAGGAGACCCCCAATTATCTCGACGGCCCCGGACGTGCCGATGCCCGCATGCTCGCCCGCCACGGTCCCGTGGCCTATGCCACCGAAAGCATGCGGCTGCCCACCCGCCTCATGCAGCTCGCCTCCTGGTTGCTGTTGCAGCGCGCCATCGCCGCCGGTGAACTGACGGCGGAGGAAGCCGGCAAGGAAAAGACCCGCATCCATCTCTCCGACATTGGCCGGGGTCACACCATTCCCGGTTCCGAACAACTGCCGGAGGGCCTGCGCGCCCTCGTCGACCGCTCACTCACCCTGCTCGACCGGGTGGTGCATTTTGACGCGATGCTCAATCCGCGCGGCGCGCCGCTCATGGCGGAGGATAGCCCCGTGTCGGCCCAGCTTGACCGTCTGGCTTCGGCCTTCGCGGCCCGCCGCTGAGCTTCCGCTTCCGGTCCAGGGCCCCTTTCGCGCTGATAACGGCGGCGTGAACACCTTTTCGACAAATTCCCGGTGTTAGAGCGCCTCTGGTTCTGGGGCGGAATGGTTCGGCCCCGGAGATTTGCTTCTGGAGGCGACACTATGACCAATCTCATTGCCGACGTCATGAAGATGGCCACCCCGGCCCTCATCGACAAGGCGTCCCAGTCCCTCGGCATCAATGCCGACGTCATCAAGGGCGTCATGGGCGGTGCCGTCCCCGGAGTCCTCGGCGCCGTGGTGAACAAGGCCGCCATGCCCGGCGGCATCACCGACATTCTCTCCGGCCTGAAGCAGGCGGACGCCAATGTGGGCGGCAATCTCGCTTCCGTGCTCGGCGGCAAGGGCGCGGGCGATTTCGCGGCCCAGGGGTCTTCGCTGCTCAACTCCATGCTCGGTCAGGGCGTCATGGGCGCGCTGGTCGGCGCGGTGGCCAAGAACGCCGGCACCAGCACCGCCGTCGGTTCCACCCTCATGGGCCTCGTCGGCCAGTTGGTCATGGGCACGCTGGCCAAGCAGGGCGGCAAACTTGACGCCGCCGGCCTGATGAGCCTGCTGAACTCGCAGAAGGGCCTGATCCAGGCCGCCCTGCCCGCCGGTTTCGATGCCGCCCTCGGCACCCTCGGCTCCACCGCCACGGCCGCCAAGGCCACGGCGGATGCCGTGCGCACCAGCAGCGCCACCGCCGCCCGCACCGCCGCCTCCTCCGTGCATGAGGCTCAGGCCTCGTCCGGCGGCGGCTTCATGAAGTGGCTGATCCCGCTTGCCCTGCTGGCCGGTGCCGCCTGGTACTTCATGGCCCCTGCGCCCGCCCCGGTGACCGAGGCTCCGGCCCCGGCCCCCACCACCACGGAGCAGGCTGCTCCGGCGGCCCCGGCGGCCACCGAGCAGGCCCAGCCTGCCGTCCCGGCGGTTCCGGCGGCACCCTCGCTCACCATCGACAATGTTGACGTGGGCAGCGTGCTGAACACCGCCTTCACCGGCCTGACCGGCGCTCTGGGCGGCATCACCGACGTTCCCTCGGCCCAGGCCGCCCTGCCCAAGCTGCAGGAAGCTGCCGGTGCCGTGGATCAGGTCTCGGGTCTGGCGGGTAAGTTCTCCGCCGACCAGAAGACCATGGTGGCCACCCTCATCAAGACCGCTCTGCCGGGCCTGAATGACACCATCACCAAGGTCGAAGCCATTCCGGGCGTGGGCGAGATCGTGAAGCCGGTGATCGACGGCATCCTTGCCAAGCTCATGGGCCTGGCTGGCTAATCTCGTCACTCTCCAGAATTGCGGCGGGGCCCTCACCGGCCCCGCTTTTTATTTGGCCCCCGTGTCGCCATGGTCTTGCGCTTCTGCTACAGCCCGTGCGGGGGTTCCATGCAGCGCATCATAACCATCACTCTGGCGATCCTGCTGGCGGCGGCTCCGGTCCGGGCCGCAACACCGCCATCGGAGGGCCGCCTCCAATATGCCGCCGAAGTCTGCCGCCTGCTGGAAGACAGCGCCGGCAAGCACGGCCTGTCGCTCAGCTTTTTCACCCGCCTCATCTGGCGCGAGAGCATGTTCAGCCGCACCGCCGTCTCGCCCGTGGGTGCCCAGGGCATTGCCCAGTTCATGCCGGGCACCGCGAAACTGCGCGGCCTTGCCGATCCCTTCGACCACCGCCAGGCCCTGCCCGCCGCGGCACTTTACCTGAAGGATCTAATCGACCGCTTCGGCAATCCCGGCATTGCCGCCGCCGCCTATAACGCGGGCGAGGATGGGGCCGCGCGCTGGCTGTCGGGCAAGGGCGGGTTGCCGCAGGAAACCGAGGACTATGTTCTCACCATCACCGGCCATGCGGCGGCGGAATGGAAAAATCCCGAGGCCATCCTCGACCTGCCGGGCATCGGCGTCACCGGCCCCTTTCAGGACGGCTGCAGGAAACTGGTGCTGCGCGAAATGGCCCCGCCCGGCTTTGGCGGCGGGCTGGTGCGGGCGCGGCTGAAGCCCTGGGGCGTGGTGGTGGCGGGCAGCTTCAATGAGCGTCAGGCGCTGGCCACCTTCGCCCGCGCTAGGCAAAGACACGCCGGCCTGATCAAGAACGAACTGCCCATGGTGGTGCGCAAGCGCAACCTGAGCCGGGGATCAAAACGCCTGGTGCGCGTCATGATCGGGCGCAACAGCCGCGCCGAGGCGGAAGCCCTGTGCACCCGCATCCACACCGATGGCGGCGCCTGCATCGTGGCGAAGAATTGAGTGGCCCGAAGAATAAGCACCCCTGAGAAAGCTGAGGCGGCAATCGCAGTCTAAACATGGATGGTTATCACCTGACGGTTGCTGCTTCGCCAATAGAGTGCGCTCCGGCACCTCGCCTGCTTCTCCAGCGATCCACATCTCTCGCCCGTCACAAAGCAAAAGGCCCGGTCATTCCACCGGGCCTTTGAAATTCGAAAACTGCCGAAGGGCTTACTTGTTGAGGAAGCCGAACTTCTGCTTGAAGCGCGACACGCGGCCGCCGCGATCCACCAGCGTCTGCTGGCCGCCGGTCCAGGCGGGGTGCGACGAGGGATCGATGTCCAGCGCCAGCTTGGCGCCTTCCTGCGCATAGGTGGAGCGCGTGGTGAATTCGGTGCCGTCGGTCATGACCACGGTGATGGTGTGATAGTCGGGGTGAATGCCTTGCTTCATGGTCACTGGTCCTTGGGGCCGCGGCCGGACGGGCGGCCCGCCTTAAAAATTGTTAGGTTTTCTTGATCTCGGGCGGCGTCTATACAGGATGCCATCCCAAGAGGCAAGCCTGCGGGAAGGGGCCGGAAAAACCATGTCCGCCCGCCCCGCAGGCCGCCGTGAACCCATAACGACCCGAGCACCGGCCCGATCATCCCATGAGCACCAATTACGAGCAGGAGGCGCGCCGCCGCCCCCCAAGCCGCAACCTGAAGCCCCTGCGCCGTCTTCTGCCCTTCCTTGCGCCCTATCGCGGCCGGGTGATCATCGCCCTCATCGCCCTGCTGGTGGCGGCCGTGGCCACGCTGGTCATTCCCATGGCGGCCCGGCGCGTGCTGGACCACGGCTTCTCCGCCGACAATGCCGCGCTGGTGAACAATTATTTCGCCGTCATGTTCCTGGTGGTGCTGGCCCTGGCCCTCGGCTCCGCCGTGCGCTTCTATTTCGTCATGTGGCTGGGCGAACGCGTGGTGGCCGACCTGCGCGACCGGCTGTTCAGGCATCTCCTTGCCCTCACGCCCTCCTTCTTCGAGGACCAGCGGACCGGCGAGGTCATGTCGCGCCTCACCGCCGATACCACCCAGATCAAGAGCGCCTTTTCCTCCACCGCCTCCATCGCGCTCCGCAACATGGTCATGCTGGTGGGCGCGCTGACCATGATGATCGTCACCAGCCCGAAGCTCTCCGGCCTTGCGGCGCTGGCCATTCCCGTCATCGTTCTGCCGCTGGTGCTCTATGGCCGCAAGGTGCGCCATCTGTCGCGCCGGGCGCAGGACACGCTCGCCGACAGTGCGGCCTTCGCCCAGGAGCATCTCTCGGCCATTGCCGCCGTGCAGTCCAACACCCAGGAAGGCCCCACCACCGCCACCTTTGCCCAGGCCACTGAACAGGCCTTCGGCGCGGCGGCTTCCCGAACCCTGGCCCGCGCCATCCTCACCTTCCTCATCATCACGGTGGCCATGGGCGCCATCGTCCTGCTGCTGTGGACCGGCGCGCATTCGGTTTTGAGCGGGGCCATGAGCGGCGGCACCCTGGGGCAATTCCTGCTCTATGCCATTCTGGCCGCGTCCTCGCTGGGGCAACTGTCGGAGGTCTGGGGCGAAATCCAGCTTGCCGCCGGTGCCGCCGAGCGCCTGTCCGAACTGCTGGATGAGAAGCCCGCCATCACCTCGCCCGCCGCCCCCCTGGCGCTCGCCACGCCCAGGCGCGGCGAGATTGCCTTCAACCATGTGGGCTTTGCCTATCCGGCGCGGCCCGACCTGCCGGTGCTGAAGGAAGTTTCTTTCGTCGCCCCCGCCGGCAAGGTTCTGGCCATCGTCGGCCCCTCCGGCGCGGGCAAGTCCACCCTGTTCCAACTGGTGGAGCGTTTCCACGACCCCCTGTCAGGCAGCGTCACGCTGGACGGGGTGGACCTGAAGCAACTGTCGCTCCCTGACCTGCGCGGCGCCATGGCCATGGTGCCGCAGGAGACCGTCATCTTCTCCGGCTCCATCACCGACAACATCCGCCTGGGCAAGCCCGACGCCACGGATGAGGCCGTGCTGGCTGCGGCCAGGGCGGCGCGTGTCGATCTCTTCGCCGAGAAACTGCCCGATGGTTACAACACCGAGGTGGGCGAGCGCGGCGTCACCCTCTCCGGCGGCCAGCGCCAGCGCATCGCCATTGCCCGCGCCATCCTGCGTGATGCGCCGCTGTTGCTGCTCGACGAAGCCACGAGTTCGCTCGACGCCGAAAGCGAGGCCTTCATTCAGGAGGCATTGGAACGCCTGACCGCCCACCGCACCACGCTGGTCATCGCCCACCGTCTGGCCACCGTGTGCAACGCCGACGCCATTCTGGTGCTGGACGAAGGCCGGATCGTGGCCCACGGCACCCACAGCGAGCTGATGAAGAAAAGCCCGCTCTACGCCAAGCTGGCCAAGCTGCAATTCACCGCCCCGGCGGGCTGACGCCTGGCAAAGGCGGACATCACCGCTCCGTCAGTTTCAACTCGATGCGGCGGTTCTGGGATTTCGCATCTTCCGATGTGCCGGGATCCAGCGGCTGATACTCGCCGAAGCCCGCCGCCACCAGATGCCGGGGCTGCACCCCCTGGGCGATCAGGAACTTGACCACGGCAATGGCGCGCGCCGTTGACAGTTCCCAGTTGGACTTGAACTGCGCCGACTGAATGGGATCGGCATCGGTGTGGCCGTCAACCCGCAAGACCCAGTTGATGTCCGGGGGAATCTCCACCTCCAACTGCTTGATGGCGCTGGCCAGCTTGGTCATCTCCTCCGAGCCCGCGGGGTTCAGTTCCGCCCCCGCCTTGGGGAACAGCACCTCGGACTGGAAGACAAAGCGGTCGCCCACCACCAGAATGTCAGAACGCTGCGACAGGATTTGCCGCAGACGCCCGAAGAATTCGGAGCGATAGCGCTGCAACTCCTGCACCTTCTGGGCCAGCGCCGCATTCAGCCTCTTGCCCAGGTCGGTGATCTGCGCCTCCGACTGCTTGTTCTTGGCTTCCGAATCCGCCAGTAGGCCGTTCAATTCGGCCAATTGCCGGCGCATGGCCGCAATCTGCTGGTTCAGCAATTCCACCTTGGCCAGGGCATCGGCGGAAATGGCCTTCTCCTTGTCCAATGCGGTTTGCAAGCCCGACACGGTGACGCCCCCCGTGGCAGTCAGGCCCGCCAGCACCTCGGCATTCTTCGCCTTCTCGGCGTTGAGCGAGTCCGTCATGGCCAGAAGATTGGCCTCCACCTCGGACTTGGCCGATTTTTCCATGGCCAGCAATTCGGTGAGTTCGGCGATCTGCGCCTTCAACTGGCCGAGCACGGAATCGCGCCCGGAAATTTCCCGCGCCGCCAGAAACTGCGCCACGATGAACACCGACAGGAGGAAGGTGACGACCAGCAGCAATTGCGCCATGGCGTCCACGAAACCCGGCCAATAGGCACCGTCTTCGGCGCGGCGCCGGCGCGACAGATAGCCCGCCATCAGTCAGAATCCCCCGGCCGCCGCCCGCGCCCCGCGGGTGCCGACAATTGGCCCAGAAGCCGCTGCGTCTCCGCCTGCTGGCTCTGCACCCAATGCCGCATCATTTTCTGTTCCTCGCGCATCTGCTGCACCAGGCTGGCCACCGCATCGGCCAATTCGCCCATGGCCGCCTCGGCGGGCCGTGCCGTGCCGGCCGTGCCGCCGCCCTGTTCCACCGCCTGGGTCAGCCGGTCGACCGAGCGTTGCAGGTTCTGCATGTCGAAGCGCGCCAGCCCCGGATAGGAGGGCGTTGCCCCGTCACCAGCCTGAATGTCGGTGATGGTGGACAGCCAGTCCTCGAGGTTGTGATAGAAACGGTTCTGCGCCTGCGACGCCTTGAGATCGAGGAAGCCGAGGATCAGCGACCCGGCAAGACCGAAGAGCGAGGACGAGAAGGAAATGCCCATGCCGGAAAGCGGCTTTTGCAAGCCCTGCTTCAACTCCGTGAAGACCGAACCGGACTGGCCCGACGACACATCGAGATTCTGGATGGCCGCACCCACCGAACTCATGGTCTCCAGCAGGCCCCAGAAGGTGCCGAGCAACCCGAGGAAGATGAGCAGGCCGACGAGATAACGCATGAGATCGCGCGCCTCATCCAGCCGCGAGGCCAGCGAGTCGAGCAACGAGCGCATGGAGGCGGGCGAGAGAATGGTCTGGGTCTGGTTGCCCAGCAGTGTGGCCATGGGGCCGAGCAGCACCGGCGGCGGTTCCTCATTGGCCTGGCCGAGGCGGAAGCCGTTGACCCAGCGCACTTCCGGGAACAGCCGCCAGACCATGCGGAAGGCATAGAGAATGCCCAGGATGCCGATGCCGATGATGAGGCCGTTGAGGCCCGGATTGGCCATGAAGGCGCGCTGGATGGTGGGATAGAGCACGGCGGCGATGACGCCCACCACCAGCACGAAGACCACCATGTGCACGAGGTGGATCTTGGGTGCCTCAAGCCGCGCCGTATCGGGTGAATAAGCCATCATGAACCTCGCCTGCTCCCGCCCAACCGGCGGCAACTCTATCCAACCGCGCCCCGCTTCGGAAGGGCAAAAGACAAGGGGCGGATGTTGCCACCCGCCCCTGAAATTCTGTCATTGTCACGCCCGTTACATGGCCTTGACGATCTGCTCGGTCATCTTCTTGGCATCGCCGAACAGCATCATGGTGTTGTCGCGCCAGAACAGCGAGTTGTCGATGCCCGCATAGCCCGACGACATGCCGCGCTTGATGAACATGACGGTGCCCGCCTTCCACACTTCCAGAACCGGCATGCCATAGATGGGCGAGGTCGGATCTTCCTTGGCGGCGGGGTTGGTCACGTCATTGGCGCCGATGACGAAGGCCACATCCGCCTGGGCGAATTCCGAGTTGATGTCCTCAAGCTCGAACACCTCGTCATAGGGCACGTTGGCTTCGGCCAGCAGCACGTTCATGTGGCCGGGCATGCGGCCCGCCACCGGGTGAATGGCGTATTTGACCGTGACGCCATTCTTCTTCAGGTGATCGGCCATTTCGCGGAGCGCGTGCTGGGCCTGCGCCACCGCCATGCCGTAGCCCGGCACGATGATGACGGAGCCCGAGTTCTTGAGCAGGAAGGCCGCGTCTTCGGCCGACCCCTGCTTCACCGGCTTCTGCTCCTTGCCGCCTGCGGCGGGGCCTGCGGTTTCACCACCGAAGCCGCCGAGGATGACCGAGATGAAGGACCGGTTCATGCCCTTGCACATGATGTAGGACAGGATCGCACCCGACGAACCGACCAGCGCCCCGGTGATGATGAGCGCCGTGTTGGCCAGCGTGAAGCCGATGCCCGCCGCTGCCCAGCCCGAGTAGGAATTGAGCATGGAGACGACAACCGGCATGTCCGCGCCGCCGATGGGGATGATGAGCAGGAAGCCCAGCGCCAGCGAAATGGCCACGATGAGCCAGAAGGCGATGGCCGACTGGCTGGCGAAGAAGGAATAGATGAACCAGATGAGCGCCAGCCCGAGCGCGATGTTGATGGCATGGCGTGCCGGCAGCATGATGGGCGCGCCCGACATGCGGCCATCGAGCTTCAGGAAGGCGATGATCGAACCGGTGAAGGTGATGGCGCCGATGGCGGCACCCAGCGCCATTTCAACCCGGCTCTGGGCGTGGATCACGCCATTGCTGGCGATGCCGAAGGCGTCCGGCGCATAGAAGGCCGCCGCCGCCACGAAGACCGCCGCCAGGCCGACCAGCGAGTGGAAGGCCGCGACGAGCTGCGGCATGGCCGTCATGGCGATGTTCTTGGCCGCATAGGCACCGATCGCCCCGCCGATGCCGATGCCCGCAAGGATCAGCAGCCACACCAGGGGATTGGTGGGCGCAGCCAGCGCCAGCGTGGTCAGGATGGCGATGGTCATGCCGATCATGCCGTAGCGGTTGCCGGAGCGCGAGGTCTCGGGCGACGACAGGCCGCGCAACGCCATGATGAACAGCGCGCCCGCGATCAGGTAAAGGAAAGCTGCGAGATTGGGGGACATGTCACTTGTCCTTCTTCTTGTACATGGCGAGCATGCGGCTGGTCACCAGGAAGCCGCCGAAGATATTGACCGAGGCGAGGATCAGGGCGAGGAAGCCGAAGATCATGGCAATGGTGGAGCCGGAGGCAATGGCCCCCGCGCCCACCGCCAGAAGCGCCCCCACCACGATGACCGAGGAAATGGCGTTGGTGACGCTCATCAGCGGCGTATGCAGCGCCGGGGTCACGTTCCACACCACGTAATAGCCCACGAACACCGCCAGCATGAAAATGCCGAGCAGCATCACGAAGGGATCAACCGAATGTGCCATCTGTTCCATTATTTGGCCCCCGCATACATGGGATGAACGAGCGCGCCATCGCGGGCAATGAGCGTGCCCTTGATGATCTCGTCGTCGAAATCGATCTTCAGTTTGCCGTCCTTGTCGATCATCAGATCGAGGAAGTTGGCGAGGTTCTTGGCGTAGAGCGGCGAGGCATTGCCCGCGAGCCGACCCGCCAGGTTGAGTGTGCCGATGATCGACACGCCCTTGTGCTCGACGATCTTGTCGGGCTTCGACAAGGGGCAGTTGCCGCCGCGCTCCACCGCGAGGTCCACGATGACCGAACCGGGCTTCATGCTTTCCACCATCTCCTGGGTGATGAGCGTGGGGGCCGGCCGGCCGGGGATCAGCGCCGTGGTGATGACGATGTCCTGCGTCTTGACATGCTCGGCCACCAGGGCCGCCTGCTTCGCCTTGTCTTCGGCGGAAAGCTCCTTGGCATAGCCCCCTGCCGTGGCGGCATCCGCCACATCGGCGAAGACGAACTTGGCCCCCAGCGACTTAACCTGTTCTTCGGTGGCCTTGCGCACGTCGGTGGCCGACACGATGGCCCCCAGACGCCGCGCCGTGGCAATGGCCTGCAGCCCGGCCACGCCCACGCCCATGATGAAGGCCTTGGCCGCCGGCACCGTGCCCGCCGCCGTCATCATCATCGGCAGCGCCTTGCCATAATGGGCAGCGGCCTCAATCACCGCCTTGTAGCCCGCAAGGTTGGCCTGCGACGACAGAATGTCCATGGACTGGGCGCGGGTGATGCGCGGCATCAGCTCCATGGCGAAAAGGTGAGCCTTGGACTTGGCCAGCGCCTCCAGCCCCTTGCGCTCGCCATAGGGGTCGAGCCCGCCCGCCAGCACGGCACCGGGCTTCAGCGCCTTGAGCACAGCATCGGACGGACGGCGCACCGTCAGCACGATGTCGGCGTCCTTGACCACCTGATCGCCCTTGACGATCTCGGCGCCCGCCGCCTTGTAATAGTCGTCGGGGATATGCGAGCCCGCGCCGGCCCCCGCCTGCACCGCCACGGACAAGCCCTTCTTCACATAGGCCTTCACCGTGTCGGGGCTGATGGCCACGCGTGCCTCGCCCGGATATGATTCAGTTGGTACCGCTATTTTCATGGAACACGCCGTGCGTTGAATAAGCGTCAGGCCGCATCCGGCAGAACCCGACGCGACCGGTGAAAGGGAATGAGTCCCAGGACCCGGGGAACCTTCTAGCCCTGCCATGGGGGTGGAGCAAGCGCGCCAAGCGACGTTTCGACCATGGTAGGGCGACGCCCGTCAGGTGCCGCGAACGCCCCGCCGGACGAGGTCGGCCAGATCGTCATAGCGGTAATGGGCATCCGGCAGGGGCACGTCCTGCCAGTGCCACAGGCCCTCGTGAATCAGTCTGCCGCCCATGGCCTCATAGAAGGCCCGCGCCTTGCCGTTCGCCGCCAGAACCCCGAGCGCCAGTGCCGCACCACCCCGGTCCAGCCAGTCCCGCGCCGCCGCCGCCATGAACCGCCGCCCCAGCCCCTGTTCCTGCGCCGCCTGCCGCACATAGAGCGCTGAAACATGGCCCGCGTCCGGCGGCAGGGCGGGATCGCGCGGCGGCCCGGAGAGAATGAAGCCCAGACATGACGGGCCGTCAAAGGCGGCCAGCACGAAGCAATCGGGGTCCGCCAGATGGGCGCGCCACTTCGCGCTGCGCTCAGACAGATCCGCCCCCGCCAGGATATGGGCGGGCACGATGGCGGCATAGGCCTCGCGCCAGCAGGCGATGTGGCAGGACGCCACCGCCTCTGCCTCATCCGCCCGCGGCCGGCGCACCTCAGACATCTTCCATCCGTTCCAACTCGTCGATCATGCCGGAGATGACCGACAGGCCCTTGTGCCAGAAGGCCGGATCGGTGGCGTCAAGGCCGAAGGGCTTCAGCAGTTCCGAGTGATGCCTGGAACCGCCTGCCTTCAGCATATCGAAATAGCGTTGCTGGAAGCCCGCGGCACTTTCCTGATAGCGGGCATAGAGCGAGTTAACCAGACAGTCGCCGAAGGCATAGGCATAGACATAGAAGGGCGCATGGATGAAATGGCCGATGTAGGTCCAGAAACTTTCATAACCCTCGGCGAAGGTGAAGGCATCGCCCAGACTTTCCGCCTGAACCTCCAGCCAGAAGCGGTTGATCTGGTCCGGCGTCAGCTCGCCGGTGCGCCGTGCCTCATGCACCTTGCGCTCGAAGGTATAGAAGGCGATCTGGCGCACCACCGTGTTGATCATGTCCTCCACCTTGGAGGCCAGCAGCGCCTTGCGCTTCTTCCTGTCCCTGGTGTCCTTGAGCAGCGACTGGAAGGTCAGCATCTCGCCGAAGACCGAGGCCGTCTCGGCCAGCGTCAGCGGCGTTGACGCCATGAGCGCGCCCTGCCCCGCCGCCAGCACCTGATGCACGCCATGGCCCAGTTCATGGGCCAGCGTCATCACGTCCCGCGTCTTGCCGAGATAATTCACCAGCACATAGGGATGCGCCGAAGGCACCGTCGGATGGGCAAAGGCCCCCGGCGCCTTGCCGGGACGGCAGGCCGCATCGATCCAGCGCTCGTCGAAGAAGCGCCGCGCGATGTCCGCCATCTCGGGCGCGAAAGTGCCATAGGCCGCAAGCACCCGCTGCTTGGCCTCATCCCAGGGTATGAATGCGGCATCGCTCACGAACAGCGGCGCATTGCGGTCCCAGTGGTTGAGCTTCTTCTTGCCCATCCACTTGGCCTTCAGCCGGTAATAGCGGTGCGATAATTGCGGATAGGCCGCGCGCACCGCCGCCACCAGCGCTGCCACCACCTCCGGCTCCACCCGGTTTGACAGATGCCGCGCATCGGCCATGTCCTTGAAGCCGCGCCAGCGGTCCGAGATTTCCTTGTCCTTGGCCAGCGTGTTGGTGATGAGCGTGAAGAGGCGGAGGTTGGCGCCAAAGGTCTTGGCCAGGGCCTGGGCCGCCGCCTTGCGCAATTTTTCGTCGGGGTTCTGCATCAGCGCCAGCGTGGGCTCAAGGGTCAGGTTCTCCTTGCCCACCTTGAAGCGCAGGCCCGCCATGGTCTCGTCGAACAGCCGGTTGAAGGCCCCGGCACTGGTCTGCGACTTGTCGAGGAATAATTGCTCCAGCCGGTCATCGAGCTGATAGGGCTTTTCCTCACGCACATTGTCGATCCACGGCTTGTAATGCGCCAATGCCGGCACCGTCATCTTCCCGGCCAATGCGGCATCCTCGATGCGGTTCAACTCCAGTTCGAAGAACAGCAGCGACGAGGCGATCTGGGTCATGCGCGCGTTGCAGTCGCCATAGAACTTGGCACGCGCCGCATCGGTGGTATCGCCGACATAATAAAGCTGCGCATAGGAACCGATGCGGCCCATCAGGTCCGAGAGCTTTTCATAGTCCTTGACGGCTTCGGCGAGATCGTGGCCCGAGGCTGCGGCCAGCTTGCCCTGCCAGCGCCCGGCAAAATCCCTGGCCCAATCTGCGGCGCGCTCAAAATCGGCGGAAAATTTGCCATCTTCCGGCCCGGCATAGAGATCGGCAAGGTTCCATTCCGGCAAGGCTTCAGGTTTCTTCGGCATGATCACTCCCTCATGGCACCGGCCAGATATGGCGTGTCATGGCCTGCGCCGCAACCTTTGCGCAAGCTTCAACTCAGAGATGAAAACGCTTCACTTTTCCACAGTGTCCAGAAACAGCATAGGCCATTAAGGCCCCCTTTACCCTTCACTGACAGACTGCCCGGCGAACCGCTGTGTGAGGGTCCGGGCCGCCGGGGAGGCCAGGACGATCGTCCGGCATGGTCACGTCATTTGCAGAGTCGTCTGTCCCGCATGAGCACCCGCGTCCTGATTGTCGAAGACGAACCCGCGCAGCGCCGCATCCTCGAGGAAATGGTGAAGCGCTTCGGCTTCGAACCGCTCCCCGTCGCTTCAGCGCTGGAAGGTCTCGACCTGCTGAAGCGCCCCACGGGAGCCGCCATCGAACTGGTCATCCTCGACCTCATCATGCCCGGCATGGACGGGCTCGAATTCCTGGAAAAATTGCAAGGCGTGCGCGGCGACCTGCCGGTCATCGTCCAGACCGCGCAGGGCTCCATCGAAACCGTCATCAAGGCCATGCGCGCCGGGGCCGATGACTTCGTGGTCAAGCCCGTCTCGCCCGAGCGCCTGCGCATTTCCATGCAGAACCTGCTCAAGGTCAATGCGCTCACCGAGGAAGTGAAGCGCCTGAACAAGAAGGTGGGCGGGGCACTCGGCTTTGATGATCTCATCGCCGCCTCCCCCAACATGGCCAACGTCATCCGCCTCGGCCGCCGCGGCTCCCAGTCCAATATTCCCATTCTCATCGAAGGCGAATCCGGCGTCGGCAAGGAAATGATCGCCCGCGCCATCCAGGGCGAAAGCGAACGATCCGGCAGGCCCTTCGTGGCGGTGAACTGCGGCGCCATTCCGGAAAACCTGGTGGAGTCCATTCTCTTCGGCCATGAAAAGGGCTCCTTCACCGGCGCCACCGGCAAGCACATCGGCAAGTTTCAGGAGGCCGACGGCGGCACGCTCTTCCTCGATGAGGTGGCGGAACTGCCGCTCGACATGCAGGTGAAGCTGCTGCGCGCCATTCAGGAGGGCGAGATCGATCCGGTGGGCGCGCGCAAGCCGGTGAAGATCAACATCCGCCTCATCTCCGCCACCAACCGCAACATGATCGAGATGGTGAAGGCGGGCCAATTCCGCGAAGACCTCTATTACCGCCTTAACGTTTTCCCCATCATGGTGCCGCCCCTGCGCGACCGGAAGGATGACATCGGCGCGCTCGCCGATCACTTCATCGTGCGCCTCTCCGCCGAGGAGGGCCGCAAGGTCCATGGCATTACGCCCCAGGCGCTGGCCATGCTTCAGGCCTATAACTGGCCGGGCAATGTGCGCCAGCTGGAAAACACCATCTTCCGCGCCATCGTGCTGTGCGAGACCGATGTGCTCGACGTGCAGGACTTTCCCCAGATCGCTTCGCTGGTGGAAGGCTATGAGGTCACCATTCCGCCCCTGCCGGTTCCGGCCCAGCCCGCCGCGCCCCAGCCGCGCAGCCCCGGTGCCGCCGTCTCGGATGGCGTGGCGCTGGGCATTCCCGTGGTCACCGATGGCGGCCATGTGCGCAAGCTCGAGGATGTTGAAGCCGACATGATCCGCCTGGCGCTGAACCGCTATCGCGGCCAGATGTCCGAGGTGGCGCGCAAGCTGGGAATCGGGCGCTCCACCCTCTATCGCAAGATGCGCGAACTGGGGCTGGAGGAAGCCACGGGCTGAAAACCTGTGGCGCGGGTCGCGGAACCAATGGCCCCGCGCGCCATTGAAAAGCCGCAACCGGGCGTTTAGATTTGTGGCGTGCGGGCCGTTGGGGGAATGGACATGGCAAGGCTTCTGCCGAAGCTTCTGGTTTCTGTCGTGCTGGCTGCCTTTGCCAGCCAGACGGCCTTGGCGGGCGAGCCGCTCTTTGCCCCGAAGAGGGGCGGCAAGGGCCTGTTCGGCGATCTCTTTTCCAGTGGCAACCGGAAACCCCGGCGTCCCTCCGGCGACCTGCCCTGGTGGCTGAATGACCGGCCCAACACTGACGTGAACGTCATCTATGGCACACCGGGCACGGCGCCGAAGCCGGTGGTGGCCAGGCCGGTAAAGCCCGTGGCCCCGGTCTATGAAGACCCCGAACCCATCCCCGGCCTGGGCATGGGCCTTGTCGCCTATCAGGCCCCGCTGCAGCAGCCGGTGGCTGATCCCGCCTTTGCCAGGCTCGCCGCCGCCAGCCCCGAGGCCATGGCCATCCGCGATGTTCTGGCCAGCCGCGACAGCGGCATTCGCGCCGTCCAGGCTGAACGCAGCGCCATCCTCGCCCATTATCAGGCGAGCGGTTTCCGGCCTCTGTGGCTGGAGAGCGGCACCCTTTCCGAACGCGCCAGGCTGGTCCTTGCCGTGCTGGCCCAGGCCGACAAGGACGGCATGGCTGCCGAGGCCTATCTGCCGCCGGTTCTCGCCTCCTTCGATGATCCGGAAGCCCAGTTGGGCGGCGTCACCAGCAAGCTCGCGGCCCTTGACGTCGGCCTCACCGCAGCAGCCCTCAAATATGCCCGCGACGCCCGTGACGGCCAGTTTGATCCCGCCCGCCTGTCGCTCTACAACGATATCAAGGTTGCCGTTCTGGACCCTGCCGAGGCATTGCGCACGCTTGAATTCTCGCCCCTGCCCCAGTCCTGGCTTCTGGGTCTGCAGCCGCAGCTTCCTCAATACCAGGCGCTGAAGCAGGCCTTGGCCGAGGTGGAGGCAAAGGCAGCGGAAGCCAATGCCATCACTCTGGCGCCGGGTCCGCAGGTCAAACCGGGCGGCAGTGATCCACGCCTTGCCGATCTCCGCCGCAAGCTGGCTTCCCTGGGCTTTGAGGTGGCGGCCCCGGCCAATGCCATGGCCGCGCCCGCCACCGCCACCGTCAACAGTCCCGCCATGGGCTCGGAAGGGCTGGCCATCACCGAGCCGGCGCTGAAGCCCGGCCTCGACGGGGGCGATCCCCTCGTCATGGACAAGGAATTGTCGCTGGCGCTGAAACGGTTCCAGAAATCAGTGAAGCTCAAGGCGACAGGGGTGCTCGACAACGCCGCGGTCAAGGCCCTGAACGCCGATCGCAGCGCCGAGATCCGGCGCAAGCTCGCCATCAACATGGAGCGCATGCGCTGGCTGCCGCGCGATCTCGGCCAGCGCCATGTCTTCGTCAATCAGGCGGCCTATGACGTGCGGGTCATGAACAGCGGTCGGGAGGAATGGCATAGCAAGGTCATCGTCGGCCGGCCCATGACCCAGACCTCCGCCTTCCACGACCAGATGGAGACCGTGGTCTTCAACCCCACCTGGAACGTGCCCGAATCCATTGTGGTCAACGAATACCTGCCCAAGCTCTTCCGTGACCCTGCCTATCTCGACAAGCAGGGCTTCAAGGTCATCAACGCCAAGGGCAAGGTGGTGAAATCCGCCTCGGTGAACTGGGGGGCCTACGGCTCCAAGCCGCCCTTCATGGTGCAGCAGCCCTCGGGTGGGGACAATGCCCTGGGCGAGCTCAAATTCCTCTTCCCCAACCAGCATTCCATCTACATGCACGACACCCCCACGCGCTCGCTGTTCAAGCAGGACGTGCGCGCCTTCAGCCACGGTTGCGTACGTGTGGAAAACCCCCGTGACTTCGCCGCCGTTCTGCTGGGCTGGGACCGGGAAAAAGTGAATGCCCTGGTCGATGCCGGCCTCAATGATCAGGTGGCCCTCAACAAGCCCATTCCGGTGCACATCACCTACTTCACCGCCTGGCCCGGCAGTGACGGAAAAATCCGTTATTTTGATGATATTTACGGGCGTGACGGGGCCATGTTCAAGGCCCTGGAAATCGAGCGCAACCTGCGTCAGCAGCGGGCCAGGCTTAAGCTGGTGCAGGCCGCCCCCGGCGCGCCTGAGACCACCGGCGGCTTAAACCCGCGTTAAGCATATCTTGGCATCATGAAAACCGGATGGCGGGCTGCCTCACCGTGGCCTTAATCTTGTTCAATCCTCCGTGTCGGCGTAAGGTGGCGTCTGGGTCACCACTGCTCTGGCCGGACTAGAGGGAATCGGGGTCGGCCCGGTTTGGTGTGTGGGTAATGCGTAAGACTCTCGGGGACGTGGGGAATAATCCGTCGTTGAAAAAGCGCCTGGTGAAATATCTCTCGACCGCAGCGATGCTCGGTGCCTTGTCCCTTGGTGCCTGGACGGGCTTTGGCGCGCCGGTGAAGGCGGGGGGTGAAACCCGCACCATGTCGCTCTATCACGTTCACACCAAGGAAAGTGTTACCGTCACCTACATGGTCGATGGCCGCTATGTTCCCTCGGCCATGAAGAAGCTGAATTATTTCCTGCGCGACTGGCGCCGCAATGAAGCGATCAAGATCGACCCCGAAACCATCGACCTGATGTATGAGCTGCATGCCGACCTCGGCTCCAAGGCGCCCATTCACATCGTCTCCGGCTATCGCTCCCCGCGCACCAATGCCTTCCTGAAGCGGGTTGGCCGCAACGTCGCCAAGCACAGCCAGCACATGGGCGGCAAGGCCATCGACATCTACTTTCCCGACGTGCCGACCATCAGGATCCGCAACTCCGCCCTGGCCCGCCAGGTGGGTGGCGTGGGCTATTACCGCTCCGCGGGCGGCCCCACCGGATTCCTGCACATCGATTCGGGCAATGTCCGGCATTGGGGTCCGGCCATTTCCAAACGTCAATGGGCCTCCGCCATTCGCGAGGGGCAAAAAACCATTGGCCGCCGCTTCGGCCTGGGCGGCAATGGCGGCATCTATACCGCCAAGATGCTGGCCTCGGCCAAGAAGCCGGTGCCCAAGCCGGTTGAGGTGGCCTACCGTGGCATGGCCGACGAGATGGCCGAACTGACGGCGGATGCCGCCGAAGGGCCGATGCTGCGCGAACCCGCCAAGGCCACGCCGCTCGCTGCTCTGGTCCTGCCCAAGTCAAAGCCCACGCCCGTGGCTGAGCCGGTGTCCGCCGACAATGCCGAGGTGGCCGACGCCGAGGGCATCACCAAGGGCTATCCCGTTCCCATTCCGCGCGCCAAGCCGGTGGAAATTCTCATGATGGCCGCAGCCAACATGCGCATTGAACCGGCCTCGGCCCCGCCGCCCAACACCATCATCCGCTCCAAGCCCTCGCCTGTGGCCGAAACCGCGGCCTTGGTGCGGGCCAGCCCGGATGTGATTGACGATCCGGTGGTGCATGTGGCCCCCAAGGCCGATCATGGCACGACCGCGGTTGACGTGGGGGCGCCGGAAACCCCGGCTGCCCGGCCGGCCAAGGCCCGGTCCAAGGCCAGCCCGCCGCTGCGTGCGCCGCTCGCCACCGCCAATGCCGCCGGCACCGACTGGTGGCCTGAACTGGTGTTCAACCCGGCCCAGACCGTGCGCCGCGATGGCCGCCTGTCGCTCTTCGCCGATGACGCCATGGCCGCCCCGACGGCAGCCATGGCACCCGCGGCACCCCTGGTGGTGAACCGCGACGGCAAGGGCAGCATGCCGGAATAGTCCGGCGCATGCTTGAATCAGAAAGGGCGGCCTGCGAGCCGCCCTTTTCCGTTTCCGCTGCCCGCTTCAGGCGGCGGCGGTTTCATCCGTGGGGGCCATGCCCAGCGCCGCGAGATAGAGATCGAGCAGCGCCTCTTCCTCCTGCCGTTCGGCGGCGTCGCGCTTCCTCAGGCTCACCACCTTGCGCAGCACCTTGGTGTCGAAGCCGTCAGCCTTGGCTGCGGCATAGATTTCCTTGATGTCGGCGGCGATCGCCTTCTTCTCTTCCTCCAGCCGCTCGATCCTTTCCACGATGGACTTGATCTGGGCCTGGGCAAACGAGGTCTTGGTCTTGGCCACGTCGGGTCTCCTTTGATTGCCCCTGTCATAGTCAGAAGTGTCGGGCGGGGCCAGTGCACGCCCCCGGCCATCCACATCTAAGCCAGGGGGCTGCGTCATCTTCTTGCCAAACCGGCATGGCCATATAAAACAGGGCTACGGACGGCAGCGCCGCAGCCATTGTCGGGCCGTCCCGGCTGTGGTTATGTGCCGGGGCGACTGCTGGCGGCAGGACGGATTCACAGGGGACGGCCAAGGCCGTATAAAGAGTGCGCATGAGCGAGAAGCGTTTTACCGGTCAGGCCCGTGCCTTGGCCCGGTTCGTGCTGGCGGGGTCAGCCGCCATGATGCTGGCGGCTGTGGCCGCGGCCCCGGCCAGGGCCGACCTGAAGCTGTGCAACAACACCACGAGCCGCGTCGGCGTGGCCATCGGCTACAAGAACAAGGACGGCTGGACCACCGAGGGCTGGTGGCCGGCTGACCCGCAGAAGTGCCTCACCCTGCTCAAGGGCGCGCTCATCGCCCGCTATTATTACGTCTATGCCGAGGACTACAACAAGGGTGGCTCCTGGGGCGGCAAATCCATGATGTGCACCCACAAGAAGATCTTCACCATCCGCGGCATCGAGAACTGCGAGCAGCGCGGCTACCTGAAGACCGGTTTCCTGGAAGTGGACACCGGCGAGCAGACCGACTGGACCATTTCACTGTCCGGCGAAAAGACCACTCCGGGACAGCAGTAAATCCGTGCGCCGCAAACGTAAGGTCAAGATCCTGGCGACGCTGGGGCCCGCATCGTCCAGCCCGGACATGATCCGCAAGCTCTTCCTGGCGGGCGTTGATGTCTTCCGCATCAACATGAGCCACACCAACCACACGCTGCTCACCGAGTTGCACGGTCACATCCGCGCCATGGAGCGCGAGATGAAGCGTCCCATCGGCATCCTTGCCGACCTCCAGGGCCCCAAGATCCGCATCGGCACCTTTGCCGCCAAGAGCGTCACCATCAAGGCGGGCGATGTCTTCGTCTTCGACACCGACCCGACGCCCGGCGACGCCAGCCGGGTTCACCTGCCCCACCCGGAAATCTTCGTGGCCGCCAAGGCGGGCGACCATCTGCTGCTCAACGACGGCAAGCTTCGTGTCGAGATCACTGCGGCCGCATCCGAGCGCCTGGAAACCCGGGTCATCTATGGCGGCGTGTTGTCGGACCGCAAGGGCGTGTCCCTGCCCGACACGGTGATCCCCATTCCGGCGCTCACCGCCAAGGATCGCGTCGATCTGGAGGCCGCCGCCGCCATCGGCGTGGACTGGATCGCCCTGTCCTTCGTGCAGCGCCCCGAGGACGTGACCGAGGCGCAAGGCCTGGTCAAGGGCCGCGCCGGCGTCATGGCCAAGATCGAAAAGCCCTCGGCCATCACCACGCTCGACGCCATCCTCACCATTGCCGACGGCATCATGGTGGCGCGCGGCGACCTGGGGGTGGAATTGCCGCTGGAAACCGTGCCCGCCCGCCAGAAGCAGATCACCCGCGCCTGCCGCCGCGCCGGCAAGCCGGTGGTGGTGGCCACCCAGATGCTGGAATCCATGATCAGCGAGCCGGTGCCGACACGCGCCGAGGTCTCCGACGTGGCCACGGCTGTCTATGAGGGCGCCGACGCCATCATGCTCTCGGCCGAAAGCGCCACCGGCCTGTGGCCGGAAAAGACCGTGGCCACCATGGACTCCATTGCCCGCACGGTGGAGGACGACAGCCTGCACCGCAGCATCATCAAC
Organism: uncultured Alphaproteobacteria bacterium; assembly: GCA_937872985.1. Classification (GTDB taxonomy): domain Bacteria; phylum Pseudomonadota; class Alphaproteobacteria; order Rhizobiales; family Aestuariivirgaceae; genus Aestuariivirga. The sequence goes on along the minus strand of CALMUW010000041.1, from coordinate 17,242 downwards.
GCCCAGCGCGCCGAACCCCAGCCCACCCAGGCCGACGCCATCGCGGCGGGGGCACGCTCCATCGCCGAAACCCTGGGGCTGAACTGCATCGTCTGCTACACCGGCGGCGGCTCCACCGGGCTTCGCGTCTCGCGCGAGCGCCCTGCCGCGCCCATTCTGGCGCTGACCCCCGTGGCGGCCACGGCGCGCCGCCTGTCGCTCGCCTGGGGCCTGCATTGCGTCTTGACCGAGGACGCCAAGGACCTGAGCGACATGGTGCGCAAGGCCACCCGCATTGCCGCCTCGGAGGAATTCGCCAGACCGGGTGAGCGCATCATCATCACCGCCGGCGTGCCGCTGGGCATTCCCGGCACCACCAACATGCTGCGCATCGCCCAATTGCCCGAGGCAGAGGCGACCTGACGCGGCCCTACAGGCTGCGGCTGAGCTTCTCGATCTCCTGCGCCAGGGCCTTGGCCTCGTCCAATTGCGGAGCAATGGCCAGCGCTCCCTTGAAGGCCTTCAGCGCCTCGTCCCTGCGGCCCAGGTCACGCAGCAGCAGCCCCTTGGCCAGCAGGGCCTCGATGTGGCGCGGCTCACGCGCGAGGGCGGCGTCATAGGCGGTGAGCGCCTCATCCTTGCGGTCGAGCCGCTCCAGCAGGCGCCCGCGCAACAGATGGGCCTGCGGCTCATCGGGATAGGACAGGATGACCTGATCGAGCAGCCCCTGGGCCGCTGCCGTCTCGCCGTCATCCAGCGCCATGGCCACCTGCTGCACCAGGGCCTCCGCCGTGGGCGATAGGGGCCGGGCCAGAAGGTCGGCCACGCTGCGGCGCGCCGTCTCGGCCTCGCTGCCGTCACGCGCCTGACGGAGCCAGGCATAGAGCGCGTCGAGACGATCGGCGCGGACCTGCGAAACCGTCTGCCCCGGCGATGGGGCGGCCGTCACCGGCTGGGCCACACCCAATGTAAGGGCCTGAAGCCAGAGAATGCTAATGGCGGCGCTTGCTTTCACGGCCTTGATTATGATGGGCTGGGCCGATCATGTCACTGCAAATTGCGCCCCACCGGGTGTCTGGCTCACATGAGTGATCGCTGTCACCAGCATTCGATCAAACAGGCGCAGCCCCCGCCCGCCGTATCCATGAAGAAATTGCAGCCTGGATTACCCCAGTCGGGGAAGGAGGAACACGCCGTTTCCACCGTGCATGCGGCAACAGCACCGGCGGCATGAGCCGCTGCCGCCTTGTTGACCAGCCGTTGCAGGGAGCGCATGTCAAACTTCTTGTTGCGGTGTTCCTGGCGGTGCTGGCTGATCAGGCTCCGCCCCGCCTCCGGGCCAAAATACAGGGTCAGCCCAGCCGAGATGCTGCGATAGCCATTCTCGCCCACGTCACCTTGGGTGGTGAGGCTCACCGGCACCGAGCCGCCCGAAAGCAACCACTCCAACCCACCATAGCCCGACATCTCGCCACCCACGCTGCGCCCGCCCATCGACAGGCGAAGATCGTCCGTGGCGTAATAGCCAAGCCCCACATCAACGAAGCCGGTATCGTCGTGGCCGCCCCAATCATAATCATTGCGCAGGAAGCCGCCCCAGGCCTCAAGGGTGACGCGGCCCAGATAGAACTCGGCCTCGGGTCCGATGAACCACGAGGTGGCATCGCCGCCCGCAGAGCCCACGCCACCTGTCACGCCCAACAGATAGCTGCCGGGATCACGCCGAAAGAGCTGCGCCTGGCCCCCGAACAACCCATTGCCAAACGCGTGGCCGCCCCACAGGTCGGCCTGCAGACCGTAATCATTGCCCAAAGGTGCGACCCATGATGCTGCGGCATCCCAAACAGCCGTGCCGTCGTGTCCATCGAGACCGGCGGTGCCACCGGAGACTGTGAGCTTGCCCGCCGCCTCCTGCACCGCCCGGTCGCCTGCGGTCTGTGCCAATGCCACGCCCGTGAGAACCAGCGCCGACGCCACCAATGATGATGTGAACTTGCTGATGGACATGGCTACCCCCCAGGCACACGGCACATGAAAACGAATCAGGAGGGGAAGTATAGATCAGACTCAACCGGAAGGCGAACTGACAGAGTGGCGCCCAGGTAAAAATGATCCGCGCCCCGGCGGGGGCGCGGAGCAAACGTCTCAGGCCGTAAGATCAGCCCTGACGCGCCTTGTAGCGCGGGTTGGTCTTGTTGATGATATAGACCCGGCCCTTGCGGCGGATCACCTTGTTGGCACGGTGGCGCTTGATGAGCGCCTTGAGAGAATTGCGGACTTTCATGGAATTCACCTAGGTTCAGGGGGCAAGGCCCCTTAAAATTCGGGCGGACCATAGTCATGTGATATGGGCCTGTCAACCCGCCATACCGGATGATGATTCCCGTGCCGTCCAGCTTCTCCGACCCCGAAATCCTGGTCACCATCGCCCTCATTGCGGCGGGGGTCGGTCTGGCTGGCGCCATGGCCTGGATCGAGCGCAAGCCGCGCGACCTCACCCCGCGCCTGGTGCCCACCACGCCGGTCATGTTCGTGGGCCTGCTGGTGGCGATCATCGCCGCCGCCCACCTGCTCAATCTCTACGGCATCCAGACCGGGAGGTAGCCGCCCTCACCCCGCCGGGGCGGTGATCGCCGGGGCCTCCGGCGCGGGCACATGGGCCTCGCCCTTGGCCAGATATTCCTCCAGCAGCAAAAGCCCCAGGAAGCCCACGAAGAACAGGGCCGAGATCAGCGGGCTGTCCGGCTTCTCATGCGCCTCCACCAGCAATTCCTCGGTCACGAGATAGAGCAGCGCCATCAGGCCGAAGGACAGGAAACCGGTGATCCACAGGTGCGACAGGCCCGCCACCGGGGTGGAGGCCAGGACCCCGATGGGCAGCAGCAGCGCGATCCCCACCGCGGTCGCCACGATGCGCAGCCTGGACTTCACCGTCTCGCCCAGTTCCTGCGTCAGGGTCAGACCGAGGAACAGCACCTCCAACGTCAGGGCAAAGGCCAGCAGGAAGCCCGCCTTCTCACCGGCCAGAAAGGCGAGGCCCAGCACCACGCCATCCACGAAGATGTCGATGCCCACCGCCGCCAGCATGCCTGCCGGTCCGTGCCAGTGTTCCTCCAGGGTTTTCACTCCAAGCATGACGGCCACACCGAGAATGCCGCCGATGGCGGTCGCCAGCATGGAGCCGTCCGCCTTCACCTGCGGCAGGATTTCCACCGCCGCCGCCGCGAAGACCACGCCCGCGGCGAAATGCTGGATGGCCGAGGTGAGGCCCGGTCCGGGCTTCCGCCACAGGGCCCACAGGGCACCGAAAAAAACGGCGATGACCGGCATGAAGGCAATGGAAAGATTGGACATGGGAGCCCCCGGGTGACACAAAGCGTTATATCAGCATTCCCTTATGGAACAGGCTAGGCGTGCTGTCACGCGCCGACTTTCACGCCCGTGAGGATGTCGCGGTGGGCCGCGCGCAGCACCGCCTTCTGCACCTTGCCCATGGCGTTGCGCGGCAATTCCCCGGCCTGCACCCAGGCCCTGGGCTGCTTGAACCGGGCCAGCCGCTCGCCGAGGTGCGCGCTGAGGGCTTCGGGGGAAAAGGCCGCTCCCTCCTTCATCACCACCACCGCCACCACGCCTTCGCCCAGGTCGGCGTGCGGCACGCCGATGACCGCCGATTCCAGCACGCCGGGCAACGTGTCCAGCACCAGCTCCACCTCGCGCGGGTAGACGTTGAAGCCGCCGGAGATGATGAGGTCATTGGCCCGGCCCGAGATCACCAGGTAATTGTCGGCCTCGATGCGGCCAATATCGCCGGTGATGAAGAAGCCATCATCGCGGAAGGCCTCCTGGGTTTTTTGATCATTCCTCCAGTAGCCGGCAAAGACATTGGGGCCGCGCACCTCGATCAGGCCGTCCTGCCCCTTGGGCAGCAATTCGCCTGTCTCGCGGTCGGTGATGCGCACCTCCACATCCATGAGCGGCAGGCCCACGGTGCCCGCCCGCCGCATGCCGGCGACCGGGTTGGAGCTGTTCATGCCCGTCTCGGTCATGCCATAGCGTTCGAGGATGGCCTGCCCCGTCTTCATGCGGAACTGGCGGTGCGTCTCGGCCAGCAGCGGCGCCGAACCTGAAATGAACAGGCGCATGTGCGCCGCCGCCTCGCGCGTCAGCCCCGCATGGGCCAGAAGCCGGGTGTAGAAGGTCGGCACGCCCATGAGGCTCGTGGCCTCGGGCAGCAGCTTCACCACGTCATCGGCGTCGAACTTGCGCCGGAACAGCAGGCAGCCGCCGGTGAGCAGGATGGTCGCCACCGCCGTGAACAGGCCATGGGTGTGATAGGTCGGCAGCGCGTGAATCAGCCGGTCGGCGGGCGAGAACTCCCATTGCCCGGCCAGCGTCAGGGCGTTGGAGGCGAGATTGCCATGGGTCAGCACCGCGCCCTTGGCCTTGCCGGTGGTGCCCGAGGTATAAAGGATCGCCGCCGGATCGTCCCAGTGCAGCAGCTCGTCGCGCAGCATGGCGTCCTGATACATGGCCTCGTCGGCCAGCGTGCCGTGGCCCCTGTCGTCCAGTGTGAAGGTGGCGCGCACCCCCGCCGCCTCGCTGATCCGATACATGTCGGGCAGGCGCTCCGGCACGCAGACCGTGATCAGGGGCTGCGCATCGCGCAGGAAATACTCACCCTCCGCGGTGGTATAGGCGGTGTTGAGCGGCACAAAGATCCGCCCCGCCCGGGCGCAGGCCCAGAACAGGGCCACGGCCTCGACGCTTTTCTCCACCTGGGCCGCCACCCGGTCGCCCGGCTTGGCGCCCGCCGCCTGCAGGGCATGGGCGAGCTTGGCCGCCAGCGTCCAGAACCTGGCATAGGTGAAGCGGCGGCCGTCATCGCCCACGATGAAGGGGGCCGCCGGATTGATCATGCATTCGCCCACCAGCGCGGCGAGATTGCGGGCGTGGTACCCTTGCGCCCATAGCGGCTGGTGCGGATCACTCATGGTGGACAGGTGACCTTATGCCACCACGTCCGTCAAGGCCTGCCAAGGGCGGGGCCTCCCCCGCCCCATGCCTGTCACGGATTGACCAGCCGGCGCGGCTCGGCCTCCTTCAGGTAAGCCTCCTCCACCGGGGTGATCTCGATGGTGTCATAGCCGGTGATCATGGTCTTGATGTAATGGGTCAGCGTCTTGCCGGTGGTGGTCATGTAGACGTGGATGAAGACGAAGATGACCATCAGGAAGGCCGCTGCCGTGTGGATGAAGGCGACCGACGGCAGACCGATGGTGCCGATGGCCCAGTCGGCCCACAGCGGATAAGCCAGATAGACAATGCCCGATGACCACAACGCCGGGCCGATCAGCACCATGAAGTAGAGATAGGCCAGCGACTGCAGGGCATTCTGCTTGCGTCCCAGCGTCTTGGCATAGGGATGCGGCGCGCCGCGCAGGATGCCCAGCGCATAGAACTTGATGATCGCCGGCAGCTTGGCAAGCTGCGGCAGATATTGCCGCCACTGGCCGGTGGTGAAGTGCCAGAAGGTGGTGAAGACCCACAGGAGGATCAACAATATGGCCGCCACCGTGTGAACATTCACCGCCATGCGGAAGTTCATCAGATGATGGCTGCCGTGGACCGCAAAGCCGGAGAAGGCCAGGATGAAGATCAGCAGCGCCTGACTCCAGTGCCAGAACCGTTCGTAGCGTGAATAGATGATGACGGCGCGCTTGTGGGCATGAAGTTTCGGCGGATGGGAAGCTTTGCGGATCATGACTTCTTCTCCTTCTTCGCCGTGTCTTCAGTCCTTTTGTCTGCAGTCGCCTTGTCTGCGGCCGCCTTCACCCCGGTTTCCTCACCGGGCCGCGGCACCATGACGTAACGCAGCACGCCGTGCACCGTGATGCCCAGAATGGTCAGCCCCAGCCCCAGGAAGCCCAGGATGTCGAGCCAGCGGAAATGATCGCGGCCCGGCATGTAGACGCCCGGCAGACCGGCCAGCCTGCCGTCCGCCGCATGGCATTCCACGCACTTCATGGCATCCTGCTTGGGTGCCACCATGTGCGTGATGGGCCAGTTGGACACGGTGCGGATATAACCGAGCTTGCCGGAATAGGGCCGCCCGGCCTGCATCATGCCCGCGGCAATGGATTTCTCCATGTTGAAGTTGCCCCAATAGGCCGTGTCGTCCTTGCCCCACAGATGGTTAAAGGCCAGCGTATTGTTGCCCGCGTCATAGGGCTGGTTGGTGTGCATCTCCTTGAAGGGCCAGATGCGCGACTTGGGATCCCTGGGATCGCCCAGCACTTCATTGATGGCGATGGGCGCCTTGGCCGGATCGAACTGGGTTTCCGGCATGGTGTAGAGGAAGTCGCCGTTGAACCACTTGTAGCTCGGCTTGACATTTTCGCCCCACTTGAAGTCGCCCTTGATGGTCCAATAGGTGTGGCGCTCCTTGCCGTCGCCCTGCTTGTATTCCTCTTCGAAGTAGCCCTTGCCGTCCTTCATCTTGCCGGCGGTGGCCCAGTCCCAGTCGATCATGGTGGCGACACCGCCGCGCGCCATCTCGGGAATGTGGCAGGTCTGGCAGGCCACGCGCGTGGCATGCGTGTTCAACTGGATGCCGATCAGTTCCGTCTTCTCGTGCGGGCTCATGCCGTGGCACGATTCGCAGGTGGCGACGTTACGCGTCTGGCCCGGCTTGCCTGTGCCCGTGGTGTCGCGCGCCACCATCTGATAATGGCCACCCGCGATATTGTGCTGGTCGGTGACGTGACACTTGGTGCAGGCGAAATTGCCGCCGTCCTTGGCCATGTGCACGTCGAGCGCCTTGGGCGGGTCATTCAATGACGAGTCGAGGTCGCCATGCTTCACGCCGTCGCCGCCGCCGCCGTTGTAATGGCATGAGCCGCAGTTGTCGCGCGTCGGCGTGCCCACGTTCTGCGCCACCTTGGCGAAATCGATGGGCTGCTTGCCCTCGAACATGACGCCGCAGGCATCATGGCCATGGGTTTGCGGCAACCGGTAATAGCTGTTGGTGCGGTCATGGCAGATCAGGCAGTCGATGTTGTCCTGCCGGGAGAAGTCATAGGCCGTGTTTTCCTGCCAGCCGTTGCCGATGTGGCACTGGGCGCACATGCCCTCGTTGCCCTTGGCATTGGTGCAGAAGTTGTTGATGACATGTTGCTTGCCCACCGTCTGGCCGGTGTTCTTGTTCTTGAACTCCCAGGTCCAGTGCGTGGTCTTGAGAATGTGCTTGCCCGCCTCGGTATGGCAGGAGAGACAGGCCTTGGTGACCGCCGCCGTATCGGCGAAGGGCCCCTTCAGCGCTTCCATCTTGGAGTGATCGCCGGTGCCGCCCTGCAAGGTGCCGTGACCCTGGCCCTCCACCGGCAACCGCACATGGGGCAGTTCCGCCGCGGGCTTGCCCTCGGGCCGTTCATAGGCCGTGTCGTCCGCCTTAACCGAAAATGCCGAACCCGCCATGGCCAGGGCAAATCCGAACCCGATGGCCGCCAGCCAATGCCTGATGGTGCGCATGGCCAAACCCCTTCTGTTGTCGTTTCACCCGCAGCGCCCACGCCACCGGAGACGAACGGTCGGCGCGGACTTTATTTTTACAAAACCGTAATATGCACATGCGCCATACCGCAATTAAAAAATCCCCTTGGTTACACATTCAACCGGGGGCGCGGCAATCGGTCGCGCAGTGGCCGCGGGCGGCCTCCACTTATTCAAATATGATCCAGCCGATGCGTCATGACGCGGTCCTGATGTCCAATTCCCGTTGACGAAGCGGCGATTCAGTTTAGAACAGTTTTAAACAGTGCGACCCACCAAATCCCCCCGATGACCCTCAGGAGAAAGCGATGAACGACCTGAAACCACAAGGCAAATGCCCCATCATGCACGGTGCCATGACGGCATCCGGAGATTCGGTGATGGACTGGTGGCCGAAGGCACTGAACCTCGACATCCTCCACCAGCACGACAGCAAGACCAATCCGTTTCCGGACTTCAACTATCGTGAGGAAGTGAAGAAGCTCGATTTCAAGGCCCTGAAGAAAGACCTGAAGGCGCTGATGACCAGGAGCCAGGACTGGTGGCCCGCCGACTATGGCCATTACGGCGGCCTGTTCATCCGCATGTCCTGGCACGCCGCCGGGTCCTATCGCGCCGCCGACGGGCGCGGCGGTGGCGGCAGCGGCAACCAGCGCTTCGCGCCGCTGAACTCCTGGCCCGATAACGCCAACCTCGACAAGGCCCGCCGCCTGCTCTGGCCCATCAAGAAGAAGTACGGCAACCGCCTGAGCTGGGCCGATCTCATCGTTTACGCCGGCAACGTCGCCTATGAATCCATGGGCCTCAAGACCTTCGGCTTCGGCTTTGGCCGCGAGGACATCTGGCATCCTGAAAAGGATGTCTACTGGGGCTCGGAAAAGGAATGGCTGGGCGCTGACCGCTATGCCGAAGGCGCCGACCGCGACAGCCTGGAAAATCCCTTGGCCGCCGTGCAGATGGGCCTCATCTATGTGAACCCCGAAGGCGTGGGCGGCAAGCCCGACCCGCTGCGCACCGCCGAGGATGTGCGCGTCACCTTCGCCCGCTTGGGCATGGCTGACGAGGAGACCGTGGCCTTGACCGCCGGTGGCCACACCGTGGGCAAGTGCCATGGCAATGGTTCGGCCGCCAACCTCGGCCCGGCACCGGAGGGCGCTGATCTTGCCGAACAGGGCTTCGGCTGGATGAACCATAGCGCGCGCGGCATCGGTGCCGATGCGGTGACGAGCGGCCTCGAAGGCGCCTGGACCACCCACCCCGAGCGCTTCGATAACGGCTACTTCGACATGCTGCTGAACCACGACTGGCAGCTCACCAAGTCGCCCGCCGGGGCCAACCAGTGGGAGCCAGTGTCGATCCGCGAGGAGGACAAGCCGGTCGATGCGGAGAACCCCGAGATCCGCCGCATGCCCATGATGACAGACGCCGACATGGCCATGAAGATGGACCCGGCCTATCTCGCCATCTCGCAGCGCTTCCACAAGGACCCTGCTTATTTCCGCAAGGTCTTTGCCCGCGCCTGGTTCAAGCTCCTGCACCGCGACATGGGGCCGAAGGTGCGCTACCTCGGGCCGGAGGTTCCCGCCGAAGATCTGATCTGGCAGGACCCCATTCCGAAGGGCCGCAGCCGCTATGACGTGGCCGCCGTGAAGCGCAAGATCGCGGCTTCCGGCCTCAGCCTTCAGGACATGGTGGCGACCGCCTGGGATTCGGCCCGCACCTTCCGCGAGTCCGACCTGCGCGGCGGCGCCAATGGCGCGCGCATCCGCCTTGCGCCGCAGAAGGACTGGGCCGGCAACGAGCCGGAACGCCTGGCCCGGGTGCTCAAGGTGCTGGAACCCATCGCCAAGGCAACCGGCGCCTCCGTCGCCGATGTCATCGTGCTGGCGGGCAATGTCGGCGTGGAACGCGCCGCCAGGGCCGCGGGCGTCAAGGTCACGGTGCCCTTCGCGCCCGGCCGGGGCGATGCCACCCAGGCCCAGACCGACGTTGAGTCCTTCGAGTTCCTGGAGCCGCTGGCCGATGGCTATCGCAACTGGCTGAAGAAGGACTATGCGGTCTCGCCGGAGGAACTGCTGCTGGACCGCACCCAGCTCATGGGTCTGACGGCGGCGGAGATGACCTGCCTCGTCGGCGGTCTGCGCGTCATCGGTGCCAACCATGGCGGCAGCCCGCACGGCGTCTTCACCAGCACGGTGGGTGCCCTGACCACCGACTTCTTCGTCAACCTCACCGACATGGCCAACCGCTGGCAGGCCAGGGGCGACAATCTCTATGAGATCGTCGACCGCAAGTCGGGCAAGGTGAAATGGACCGCGACCCGCGTTGACCTGGTCTTCGGCTCCAACTCGGTCCTGCGCGCCTATGCCGAGGTCTATGCCCAGGACGACAATCACAAGAAGTTCGTGGCTGACTTCGTGGCCGCCTGGACCAAGGTGATGAACGCCGACCGCTTCGACATCGCCTGATCACCTGAAACGACCCTCACGCCCTCCTCCTTCAACCCGAAGGGGGAGGGTTTTTCATGCGCCATATCGGATGAGAGGAAAGGAGAATGGTGGGCGGTACAAGGATCGAACTTGTGACCCCTACGATGTCAACGTAGTGCTCTACCGCTGAGCTAACCGCCCACTGTGCTCGAAAAGCTGTGGCTCTATATCGGGAAGCAGGCCAGCGCGCAACCCCGCTTCGGCGCCGCTGAAAAATCCCCTCAGGCCGCCATCATCCGGTCCACCTCTGCCACCAGATCGCGCAGGTGGAAGGGCTTGGACAGGACCTTGGCGTCCTTGGGCGCCTTGGAATCGGGGTTCAGCGCCACGGCGGCAAACCCGGTGATGAACATGATCTTCAGCGCCGGGTCCAGTTCCGAGGCGCGCCGCGCCAGCTCGATGCCGTCCATCTCCGGCATGACGATGTCGGTGAGCAGCAGGTCGAAGGTCGACTGCTTGATCTCCTCGAAGGCGGACGCACCCTCGGCGAAGGCCGTCACCGCATGGCCAGCCTTTTCCAGCGCCTTCACCAGAAAGCGCCGCATGTCGTCATCGTCTTCCGCCAGAATGATCTTTGCCATGGTTACACTCGAAGCACCGCTTGCCGTCATCGTCCACCCCAGTCAAAGCCCAATCCTAGCGGGCGAGCGGTAAACAGGCTGTGAACCGGGGTCGCTGCGGCAAAAGGTGGACAGTTTCCCCCTCGCCGTCAATATTGCCACGAGAGCCATGACCGAATCTGCCGGACATAGACTGGTGCCGCCGCGCCGCTGGACCGCCCCGGCGCTGTTCAACTCGCCCCATAGCGGCCACGCCTTTCCCGAGGCTTTCCTTGCCGCCACCCGCTTGTCCCTGCCTGATCTCCGGCGCTCGGAGGATTTCGCGGTCGATGAACTCTTCGCCTTTGCCGGCAGTCTCGGCGCGCCTCTTCTGGCCGCCACCATCTCGCGCACCGTGGTGGACCTGAACCGCGAGCCCTGGGAACTGGACCCGCGCATGTTCGACGGCGCGCTGCCCGGCTATGTCATGACCGACAGTCCGCGCGTGCTGGCGGGCCTTGGCACCATTCCGCGCCTGGCGGGCGACGGCGGCGAGATCAGCCGCATGCGGCTGGTCTTCGCCGAGGCGCAGGACCGCATCGCGCGCTGGTATCGCCCCTATCACCGCACGCTGGACGATCTCATGAACCGCGCGGCCCGCCGCTTCGGCCCGGTGCTCCTGGTGGATTGCCACTCGATGCCCTCGGGCGATGACCGCACCGCCGACGTGGTGCTGGGCGACCGCCACGGCACCTCCTGCGCGCGCGGCGTGGTGCTGCATCTCGAGGATTGCCTCCGCCATCAGGGCTTTTCCGTCAGCCGCAACCGGCCCTATGCCGGTGGCTTCATCACCCAAACCCACGGCAATCCGGCGCTCGGCCGCCACGCCGTGCAGATCGAGATCAACCGCGCCCTTTACATGGACGAACGGCGGCTGGCGAAGACGGCGGGATTTTCCGTGGTGCAGGCGCGACTGGCCCAGGGTCTTGGCCGCTTTCTGGCGGATCTGCCGGCCCTGATGACGCCGCGCCGGGCGGCGGCGGAATAGGCCACTTTCCAAAGAAAAAGGGCCATCCAGCAGATGCCGATGGCCCAAGTCTAGGGAGGAAACGCCCAAGAAGGGCTGCGAGAGGAAAACCAGATGTTTTCGTCTCACGGGCACTCATATGGCATTGCAGCATGATCCGATCAAGGGCTGGGAAGCGGATTCCGGCATGACAAATCGCCAAGTGAAAATTTTTAAAACATTGTTTTTATTGATTATTTTTTGGAAACCGGCAATCCGCGGAATAGGGTTGCAAAAAACGCATGCCAGTGGAAGGCCGCTAACCGGGCAAATTTACCCACCTTATGCCGCGCTGCACGCGCCGCCACTGGCCCGGGCGTCTGCTTTATGCTCTATCTAACTCCATCCAAGCGCCACTGGAGCGGCTTTCCCATGACCCCCGACTGGACCCGGCTTGCTGATTTTGCCCTGCATCTGGCCGGGGTGTCGGCGGATGCCATTCTGCCGTGGTTCCGCAGCCCCCTGGTGGTGGAGGACAAGAGCGGCAGCGGCAAGGCCTTTGACCCCGTGACCGAGGGCGACCGGGCGGGCGAAAGGGCGCTGCGCGCCGCCATCGCGGCCCAGTTCCCCGACCATGGCATCATCGGCGAGGAATATGGCGAGACGCCGGGCACTTCCCCCTTCACCTGGGTGCTCGACCCGGTGGACGGCACCCGCTCCTTCATGATCGGCATGCCCAACTGGGCCACCCTCATTGCTCTCTATCATCACGGCCAGCCAGTCATCGGCGTCATGAACCAGCCCCATGTCGGCGAGTGTTTTCTCGGCACGCCCGAAGGCGCCTGGCTGCACCGCCATGGCGAGGCCAAGGCCCTGAAAACCCGCCGGGGTGTTCCCCTGCGCGCCGCCGCCATCGGCACCACCGCACCGGAACTCTATCACAGCCCCGATGATGCTGCCGGTTTTGCCGCCCTGCGCCAGTCCTGCCGCCTCATGCGCTATGGCGGTGACGCCTATTTCTTCTGCCTCATGGCGGCGGGCCACCTCGACATTGCCATGGACGCCGGCCTTCAGGCCTTCGACATCGGTGCTCTCATTCCCATCATCACGGGTGCGGGCGGCGTGGTCGGGAGCTGGTCGGGCGATGATCCGGCACAGGGCGGCAACATCATCTCAGCCGGATCACCGGCGCTGCTTGATGAAGCCATTGCGGTGATGCAGGCAAAAAAGCCCGCCTGAACCCCTTGCTGATGGAAACTCAGTCCTCGCGGTAGACCTTCTCGCGGCGCTCGTGGCGCTCCTGCGCCTCGATCGATAGCGTGGCGATGGGGCGGGCATCCAGCCGCTTCAGGCTGATGGGATCGCCGGTTTCCTCGCAATAGCCATAGGACCCGTCATCGATGCGCATCAGCGCTGCGTCGATCTTGGCGATGAGCTTGCGCTGGCGGTCGCGCGCCCGCAGTTCCAGCGAGCGGTCGGTTTCCGACGAGGCGCGGTCGGCCAGGTCCGGCAGCACATGATTCTCGTCCTGCAGGTGAGAGATGGTTTCCTTGCTTTCGCGCAGGATGTCATCCTTCCAGGCGAGCAGCTTGTGGCGGAAGTATTCCACCTGCCGGTCACTCATGAACGGCTCGTCCTCGCTCGGGCGGTAATCTCTTTCGACTGCAACACCCATGGCACTCTCCCTGTGTGGGGCGCGCATATAGCGGCTTTGCACCACGCCGACAAGGCTTGCACAGCGCCGTCAAAGCATTTGTGATTCTCGTCATGTTGCAGCGCACAAGGGGCCTGCCATTGCGTCGCCGTTGCCAGTCGCGGCAACTGTGCTAAAGCCATGGCCCATGCGCTTTTCTTCCTCCCAGAGCTTCCGCGACTGGCCCGCCAGGGCCGTCACCATTCTCGGCATGTCGGGCGTGGGCAAGACCACGCTGTCGAGCCTGCTGCGCGAGGGCGAGTGGTTTCAGTATTCCGTCGATTACCGCATTGCCACGCGCTACATGGACGAGCACATCGTCGACAACTTCAAGCGCCACGCCATGGATGTGCCCTTCCTGCGCAACCTGCTGCGCTCGGATTCCATCTACATCCGCTCCAACATTACCTTCGACAATCTGGCGCCGCTTTCGACCTACCTGGGCAAGCCCGGCGACCCCCAAAAGGGCGGGCTGCCCTTTGCCGAATACAAGCGCCGCCAGAACCAGCACCGCGACGCCGAAATCCGCGCCCTCCTGGATGTGCCGGAATTCATCGACCGGGCGCGCGACATCTATCACTTCAATCACTTCATCTGCGATTCCGGCGGCAGCCTGTGCGAGGTGGTGAACCCGCACGACCCGAACGATCCGGTGTTGACGTGCCTGGCCGAGCATAGCCTGCTGCTCTACATCGAAGGCACGCCCGAACATGCCCGGATGCTGGTGGACCGCTTCCGCAAATATCCCAAGCCCATGTATTACCAGCCCCAGTTCCTCGATGCGAAATGGGCCGAATACAAGGAGTTGAACAAGATCCGGCATGACGACGAGGTGGACCCCGATGGCTTTGCCGTCTGGGGCTTCGAGCAGCTCATCCACCACCGCATTCCGCTTTATCAGGCGATAGCCGACAATTTCGGCTACCGCGTCCGAATGTGCGAGATCCCGAAAATCAAGAGCGAGGCCGACTTCGTTGACCTCATTTCCCGCACCATCGACCAAGCCTGAGACAAGACCATGCCCATCAAGATCCCCAACGACCTGCCCGCCCGCGCCACGCTGGAAAATGAAGGCGTGATGGTTCAGACCGAGGCCACCGCCAGCCGCCAGGACATTCGCCCGCTGAAGATGGCGCTGCTCAACCTCATGCCCAACAAGATCAAGACCGAGACGCAATTTGCCCGGCTGATCGGCGCCACCCCGCTCCAGGTCGAGTTGTCGCTCATCAAGATGACCGGCCACACGCCCAGGAACACCCCGCAGGAACACATGCTGGCCTTCTATGACGACTGGGAGGACGTGAAGCACAAGAAGTTCGACGGCTTCATCATCACCGGCGCGCCGGTGGAGCAGATGCCCTTCGAGGAGGTGAACTACTGGGACGAGCTTTCCCGCATCTTCGACTGGACCCAGACCAATGTTTTTTCCACCTTCAACATCTGCTGGGGGGCACAGGCGGCGCTCTATCATTTCCACCGTGTGCCCAAGCACGACCTTGCCCACAAGGCCTTCGGCGTCTTCAGCCATCACAACCTGAACCCCGCTTCACCCTATCTGCGCGGCTTCTCAGATGATTTCTCCATGCCCGTGTCACGCTGGACCGAGGTGCGCCGCGCCGACCTGCCCCAGGACAGGAATCTCGAAGTGCTGATGGAGTCGGATGAGGCGGGCCTGTGTTTCATCAACGATCAGCCGCACCATCATCTCTACATGTTCAACCACATTGAATATGACACGGTAACGCTGGGCGACGAGTATCGCCGCGACGTGGCCGCGGGCAAGGCGATCCGCCCCCCCGCCCATTACTTCCCCGGCGACAACCCGGAGGCAGCGCCGCAGAACCGCTGGCGCAGCCACGCCCATCTGCTCTTCGGCAACTGGATCAACGAGGTCTACCAGGGCACGCCCTATGACCTCGCCGAAATCGGCACCGCGCCCTATCGCTACCCGTCGGTCTAGCCGCATCATCCCGAAAAGTGCCCTTGCGGTTTTCGGATAAGATGATGCGCAAAAAAGAACTTCTTGTTATTTGAACGGGCCAATCCCATCTATTGGCCCGTTCGGTTTTTTGGGGCGACGCAACCTTGGCCAGTTTCACCCGCATCATGGACGAAACCCGCATCGCGGCGGGCGGGCTGAAGGATTTTGCCACCGGTCTCGTCCACCCCACCTTCCGCCTGGGCGTCACCGGCCTGTCGCGCGCCGGCAAGACCATATTCATCACCGCCCTCATCAATGCGCTGACCAAGGGCGCGCGCCTGCCCCTGTTCGAGGCCTATGCCCAGGGCCGCATCGCCCATGCCATTCTGGAACCGCAGCCGGACGACGACATTCCGCGCTTTGCCTATGAAACCCACCTTGAGCAATTGACCGCCGCCGACCGGCGCTGGCCGGAGAGCACCCGGCGCGTCAGCCAGCTTCGCCTCACCATGGACTATGAGCCGCACGGCTTCATGGCCAGGAACTTCGGGTCGGGCCGGGTCAACATCGACATCATGGACTATCCCGGCGAATGGCTGCTCGACCTGCCGCTCATGGCCAGGACCTATGAGGAATGGTCGTACGCCACCGTGGCCGCCGCGCGTCTCGCTCCCCGCGCCGAACTGGCCGGGGAATGGCTCGCCCATCTCGCCAGCCTCAATGCCCAAGGCATCGCCGACGAATTGCAGGCGGTCAAGGCGGCCGTACTCTTCACCGCCTATCTTGCCCAGTGCCGCCGCGATGGCGTGTCGCTCTCCACCCTGCCCCCCGGCCGCTTTCTCCTGCCGGGCGATCTCGCCGGTTCGCCCCTCCTCACCTTCGCGCCCCTCGATGTGAACCCCGACACGCCGCCCGAGGGGGGTTCGCTCCATGCCCTGATGAAGCGGCGCTATGATTCCTATGTATCCCGCGTGGTGAAGCCCTTCTTCTTCGGCCACTTCGCCAGGCTCGACCGCCAGATCGTGCTGGTCGATGTGCTGACCGCGCTCAATGCCGGGGCCGCCGCCGTCAATGATCTCAAGACCGCCCTCACCCAGGTCATGGCCTCCTTTCGTCAGGGCGAGAATACACTGGTCTCCGGTCTCTTCGGCCGCCGGATCGACAAGGTGCTTTTTGCCGCCACCAAGGCCGATCTCTTGCACCACCACAGCCACGACCAGCTGGAAGCCATCCTGAAACTCCTCATCGAGGACGCCGCCGCGCGCGCCGAATTCCATGGCGCACACTGGGACGTGACGGCCCTGTCCGCCATCCGCGCCACGCGCGAGGCCATGGTGCGCCAGGGCAGCGAGCAACTGCCCTGCATCGTCGGCACGCCGGAGGCAGGCGAGGTCATCGGCGGCACCACCTTCGACGGCGAACGCGAGGCCGCCGTCTTCCCCGGCGATCTGCCCGCCGATCCGCGCGCCGCCCTGGACGGCAGCGTGGAGGGCAAGATCAAATTCGTCCGCTTCCGCCCGCCGCAAATTGACGGCGCGACCTTTCCCCACATCCGGCTCGACCGCACCCTGGAATATCTCTTCGGGGACCGCTTCCCATGACCCGGAAAGATCACGCGGCCCGCGCCCCCGCCGCCTTCATCCTTGACGAGGACAGGCCCGCCGCCAAGCCCGCGCGGAAGGCTGATGCCAAGGCGAAGCCCCAGCGCGCGCCCCGCGCCATCACCGACATCGTCTTCGCGCCGGAGGAGACCCAGGGCGATCTCGTCACCGTGCCGCGCGCCGCCGTCATACCGGCGCGCCGGAGCTTCCGCTGGGGCGGGCTGCTGCTCTCGGCGCTGTCAGCCCTCATCGCGCTGGGCGCGGGCCTGGCCATCACCAATCTCATCGACAATGCCTTCGCCCATGCGCCCTGGCTGGGCTACACCGCCCTGGGCCTTGCCGGCCTCGTCGGCCTCTCGGCGCTGGCCATCATCATCCGCGAGATCTGGGGCCTGTGGCGCCTGGCCCGCATCGAGCATATTCAGGCCGCCGCCGCCCGCGCCATCAATCAGGACGACGCCCCCGC
>CALMUW010000040.1 GCA_937872985.1 uncultured Alphaproteobacteria bacterium | reverse complement strand
GCGGGGGTGGGCATCGTGGGCGGTGTGGCTGGGGGGGTTGGCGCGGGCGGGCGGCAGAAGCATGAGCCGCATGGGCGTTCTGTTGGGCGAAAACAAGCCCGCCGATGCGGCTGTGGCCGCCCCGAGCCAGCCGGGGCTGGCCACGCCGCCCGCCGCCCTGCCCGCCTTGCCCTCGGCGCCGGGCCGGCGCATTGCGCTTCTTCTTCCGCTCTCCGCTGCGGGAGACGCCAGGAGCCTCGCCAGCAACATGGAGAAATCAGCCCGCTTGGCCCTGGCCGAGGGCGGCTCCGCCGACATCATCGTCAAGGACACGGGCGGCACGGCGGATCAGGCGCGGGCCGCCGCCGAGGATGCGTTGAACGAGGGCGCGGGGATCATCCTGGGGCCGGTGGGCCTTGCCGAAGTGCAGGCCGCCGCCGGGGCCGCCCAGGCGCGCGGCGTCAATGTCGTCAGTTTCGCCAGCCAGCCGGCGGCCGCCGGGGCCAACAGTTTCATCATGGGCTTTTCGCCCGACGCCGAGGTGCGCGCCGTGCTGCGCCATGCCGCGGCCCAGGGCAAGACACCGGCGGCGCTGCTGCATCCGCAATCGGCCTATGGCGAGGCCGTGGCGGCAAGCTTCGCCCACGCCGGGGGCACGGGGCTGGTCCGGTCCTATGCGCGGGTGCCGACCGCGGTGGCCGCCCCCGCCACCGCCATGGCCAAAGTGGTGAAGACGCCCGCCGGTCAGGCGCTGCTCCTGCCCGACGGCGGACAGATGCTGCGCTCGGTGTCGCTGGCCCTGATCAAGAGCGGGGTTGATCCGAAGAAGGTGAAGATCCTGGGCACCAGCCTGTGGGACGATGCCCTGACGCGGGCCACGCCCATCGCCCAGGGCGGCTGGTTTGCCACGGTATCGCCCGATCGGGTGGCGGGCTTCTTCCAGACGTTCGAGGCCGCCCATAAATACCGGCCCCAGCGCAGCGCCAGCCTTGCCTATGACGCGGTGAAGCTGGCCCTGCAACTCCAGGCGCGCGGCGACTTCTCGGCTGCGGCCATCGGCAGCGCGCAGGGCTTTGTGGGCTCGAACGGGGCCTATCGCTTCCGCGCCGACGGCACGGTGGAACGGCAGTTGGCGATCATGGAAATGACGCCCGCGGGACCGCGGGTCATCGCCCCCGCCAGGAGTTCGTTCTAACTGTTCAGTTCACGGATGATGCCGTTCAGCACCCGGCGGCCCCTGGGTGTGGCGGCAAGGCGCTGGCGCGTGGCCTCGATCAGGCCAAGGCCCTGAAGCCCGGCCAGCCGCAGGGGATCAAAGCCCCTGCCCGCCAGGGTTTCATGGCGCGCGATGTCGATGCCCTCGGCAAGCCGCAGACCCATGAGCAGATATTCGGTGGCCTGTTCGGCGGGGGTGACGCGCTGGTCGTCCACCACGCCATGGCCCCGCGCCTCCACCTGTGCCAGCCAGGTTTCGGGGTGGCGTTCCATGGCGATGGCGCGGCGGTCGGCACCCGCCTCCAGCCGGCTGTGGGCGCCTGCTCCCGCACCGGCATAGGGTTCATAGCGCCAATAGGTGAGGTTATGGCGGCATTCATGGCCCGCACCGGCGTGATTGGAGATTTCGTAGGCGGGAATGCCGGCCCGCGCCGTCAGTTCCTGTGTCACCGCATAAAGTTCGGCGGCGCGGTCATCGTCGGGAATGACAAGCTTGCCCTGCTGCTCCAGATCGAAGAAGCGCGTGCCCTCCTCGATGGTCAATTGATAGAGCGACATGTGACCCTCCTGCTCGGAGAGCGCGTGCGAAAGCTCGTCACGCCACTGGGCCACGGTCTGGCCGGGGCGGGCGTAGATGAGATCGAAGGAAACGCGCGGGAAAACCCTGGCGGCCAGGCGGAAGGCGGCGATGGCTTCCTTCGGTGAATGCTGGCGGCCCAGGGCCTTGAGATCATCCTCGCGTAACGACTGCACACCCACGGAGAGGCGGTTGACGCCCGCCGTGCGATAGCCCCGGAAATGTTCGGCCTCGGCGCTGGTGGGATTGGCCTCCAGCGTCACTTCACAATTTCCGGCCACGGGCCAGAGCGCGGCCACGGCGTCAAGCACATGGGTGACCGCCGCCGGCGGCATGAGCGAGGGCGTGCCGCCGCCGAGGAAGATGGAGGTCACCTCGCGGCGCGGCGCCTCGCCCGCCAGCCATGCCAGCTCGCGGGCCAGCGCGCGGGCAAAGCGCAGATGATCCACCGCCTCATGGCGGACATGGCTGTTGAAGTCGCAATAGGGGCACTTGGCCTTGCAGAAGGGCCAATGGATATAGATGCCGAAGCCCGCCATGGGTCAGAACAGGTCTTTCATCAGCGCGGCAAGGGCGCGGGCGCGATGCGACAGGGCATTCTTCTGGTCCGCCGTCATCTCGCCGAAGGTGAGGGTCTCGCCCTCCGGCACGAAGACCGGATCATAGCCATGGCCCATGGCCCCGCGCGGCGGCCAGATGAGATGACCCGGCGCGCGGCCCTCATAAAACCGTTCTTCGCCATCGGGCCAGACCACACAGAGGGTGCAGAGGAAGGCGGCGCGGCGCTGTCCGGCGGTGGTGGCATCCCTGGCGGCCAGCAGGTCGTTCACCTTGGTCATGGCCGATAGCCAGTCGCGCTGCGGTCCGGCCCAGTCGGCGGTATAGACGCCGGGCGCACCATCCAGCGCCTCGACGGCAAGTCCCGAATCATCGGCAACGGCCACCAGCCCCGAACCCTTGAGGGCCGACAGGGCCTTGATGCGGGCATTGCCGCGAAAGGTGGTCTCGGTTTCTTCCGGCTCCGGCAGGCCCAGTTCACCCGCCGAGGTGACCGCAATGCCATGGGGGGCAAAGAGCTGGCGGAATTCCGCCAGCTTGCCCTGATTATGGGTGGCGATGACGATCCTTTCGCCGGTCAGGCTGCGGCTCATGCCAGGGCCTGTTTCTGCAGGGTGACCAAGTGCCCAATGCCGTCCTTGGCCAGGGCCAGCAGGTCGAGAAAGCGCGCCTCGGAAAAGGGTTCGCCCTCGGCGGTGCCCTGAATCTCGACGATGCCGCCCTGGCCCGTCATGACGAAATTGGCGTCGGTCTCGGCGGTGGAATCCTCGTCATAGTCGAGGTCGAGCACCGGCGCCCCGTGATAAATGCCGCAAGATACCGCAGCCACATGATCGCGCAGCGGCCATTGCTTCAGCATGTCCTTGCCCTTCATCAGGGTGAGGCAATCGTGCAAGGCAATGAAGCTGCCGGTGATGGCGGCGGTGCGGGTGCCGCCATCGGCCTGAATGACATCGCAGTCGAGGATGATCTGACGCTCGCCCAGGGCGGTCAGGTCCACCACGGCGCGCAAGGAGCGGCCGATGAGGCGCTGGATTTCCTGGGTGCGGCCCGACTGCTTGCCCGCCGCCGCCTCGCGCCGCATGCGCTCGCCCGTGGCGCGGGGCAACATGCCGTATTCCGCCGTGACCCAGCCCCTGCCGCCGCCCTTGAGCCAGCCCGGCACCTTGTCCTCGAGGCTTGCCGTGCACAGCACATGGGTATTGCCGAAGCGCACGAGGCAAGAGCCCTCGGCATGGCGGGCAAAGCCCCGTTCCAGTGAAACGGGACGCAATTCATGGGACTTCCGGCCAGAGGGGCGCATCATCTCTCCTGCATCATGTGGCGCTGCTCTTAATCCCTTGATTGACCCTTGGCCACCCGATTTCTAAATAACGGTCATGACGCGCCTGCACCGCCCCACCTCCGACCGCACACTCACCGGCCTTGCGGGGCTGGATCAGCGGGCGCGCCACATTTTCCGCAAGCTGGTCGATTCCTATCTCGAAACCGGCGATCCCGTGGGCTCGCGCACCCTGTCGCGGCAGCTGGCCACGCAATTGTCCCCGGCCTCCATCCGCAATGTCATGATGGACCTGGAGGATCAGGGGCTGATCTATGCGCCCCACACCTCGGCGGGCCGGGTGCCGACCGAGGCGGGTCTGCGGTTCTTCGTCGATTCGCTTCTGGAGGTGGGGGCCATTTCCGCCGAGGAACGCGCCCGCATCGATGCCGAGATTGCCGCCAGCAACCGGCCGCGCCGTTTCGAGGAGGTGCTGGGGGAAGCGTCCACCCTGCTCTCCGGCCTGTCGCACTATGCCGGGGTGGTCATGGCGCCCAAGCTCAACCAGCGCCTCAGGCACATCGAGTTCGTCAACCTGTCGCCGGGGCGCGCGCTGGTCATTCTTGTGGCCGAGGACGGCGCGGTGGAAAACCGGATCATTGCCGTGCCCGCCGGGCTGCCGCCGGCGAGTTTCATTCGCGCCTCGAACTATCTTTCGGCCCGGGCGCAGGGACGCACCATCGCCGAGGTGACACGCCTCGTCAGCGAGGAGATGGCGGGGCTCAGCGCCGAGGTTGATGCGCTGTCGGCCAAGCTCATTGCCGAGGGCATTGCGGTGTGGACGGGGGAGGAAAGCGAGGCGCCGCGCACCCTCATTGTCAAGGGACAGGCCAATCTTCTGGAGAACGCCACGGCGCTGGAGGAACTGGAGCGGGTGCGGCAACTGTTCGACGACATCGAGAACAAGCGCGGGCTGACCCAGCTTCTGGGCCTCGCCGAGGCGGGCGAAGGGGTGAAGATCTTCATCGGCTCGGAAAACCGCATGTTCTCGCTCTCGGGTTCGTCGCTCATCCTGTCGCCCTGCCGCAATGCCGAGGAGAAGATCGTGGGCGTGCTCGGCATCATCGGTCCGACGCGGATGAACTACGCCCGGATCATTCCCATGGTGGATTATACGGCGCGGCTGGTGGGGCGCGTCCTCTCTTGATTTTTGGCCGGAAGCGCCCGATATGGCGGGCACTGACCGAAGCCCTTGCGCGAGACGCCATGAAAAAGCCCTTCACGTCGCATCACGAAACCGAAATTCCCGCCGACAGCGCCGACCCCGAGGCTGATTTTCTGGACGAGGAGGCTCTGGTCGAAGCCCTGGGTGGAGAGGCGGACGAAGCCGACCCGCACGCCGCCGAAATTGCCGCGCTGAAGGACGAGGCCGCGGACCTCAAGGACCGGCTTTTGCGCATGGCCGCCGAGATGGACAACCTGCGGAAACGGGCCGAGCGCGAAAAGGCCGAGGCGACGCTCTATGCCGCGTCGAACTTTGCCCGCGACCTTCTGGGCGTCGCCGACTCCATGGAACGCGCCCTGGCGGCGGTGCCTGCTTCAGAGCGTGATGCCGCTTCGGACAGTCTCAAGAACCTGCTGACCGGCATTGAACTCACCGACCGCGAACTTCTCAACGTGTTCCAGCGCCATAACATCCGAAGGCTTGATGCGGTGGGCCAGAAGTTCGATCCCAACTACCATCAGGCCATGTTCGAGGTGCCGACCAGCGAACAGCCGCCGGGTACCGTGGTGCAGGAAATCCAGAAGGGTTACGTGGTGGGCGAACGGGTGCTCCGTCCCGCCATGGTGGGCGTGGCCAAGCCCGCCTGATCAGACCCGGGTGACCCGGCGCAGGGTGAGGTTGATCCGGCCGCCGTCCTTGAGCAGGGTGGAGGTGCCGGGATAGGTGCGGTCGATGCCGTGGTAGCAGAGCCGCGCTTCGCCGCCGAAAACCAGCACACCGCCGGAGCGCAGGCGCAACGACCGGGTCGGTCCGCCCCTGGTTGATCCGCCATGGCGGAAGAGCGCGTCATCCCCCAGGGACACCGAGACGATGGGGGCGGCGAGTTCCGCCTCGTCCCGGTCCTGATGCAGGCCCATTCTGGCCCCCTGCCGGTAGAAGTTCACCAGGCAGGCCTCCGGCGGATGGGGGAAGCCCGAGACCTGCCGCCACAGGGCGAGCAAGACCTCCGGCACGGCGGGCCAGGGCCTGCCGGTTTCCGGGTGGGTTGACTGGTAGCGATAGCCCCGCGCGCGGTCGGAGACCCAGCCCAGGGGTCCAAGGTTGGTCATGGCGACCGAGAAGGGTTTGCCGGTCCGGGGCATGACGGGGGTGAAGAGCGGGGCCTCGGCCACGGCGGCGCGAAGATGGTCCAGGAGATGGCGCTGGGCCGCTTCATCAAACCAGCCCGGATAATAGCTCATGCCGGGGCGCAAAAATTCTGCCTGGACCATGCCTTGATCGCTCAAAACCGCCTCACTATATGGGGCACGAACACCGGTGGGGCCGCTTTGGTCACCCCGGCACTGTCAATCAGGCGGCGGCCCCCGTCAATGGACTTCCGGCGGGGAAGCCAGATGCCTTTACGAAGGGTCTGGTCCGGGCTTCCGGCCAAAGGAGATAAGACATGGCAAAAGTGATTGGTATCGACCTCGGCACCACCAACTCCTGCGTGGCGGTGATGGAGGGCAAGAACCCCAAGGTCATCGAAAACGCGGAAGGTGCCCGCACCACGCCCTCCATCGTGGCCTTTACCGCCGACGGCGAGACCCTCGTGGGCCAGCCCGCCAAGCGTCAGGCGGTGACCAACCCCGAGAACACCTTCTTTGCCATCAAGCGCCTGATCGGCCGCCGCATGGACGATCCCATGGTGGCCAAGGACAAGAAGCTCGTTCCCTATAACATCGTGAAGGCCGACAATGGCGATGCCTGGGTGGAAAGCCGGGGCACCAAATATGCGCCTTCGCAGATTTCCGCCTTCACGCTCACCAAGATGAAGGAAACCGCCGAGCGCTATCTCGGCGAGCCGGTGACCCAGGCGGTCATCACGGTTCCGGCCTATTTCAACGACTCGCAGCGTCAGGCGACCAAGGACGCCGGGCGGATCGCGGGTCTTGAGGTGCTGCGCATCATCAACGAACCCACGGCGGCGGCGCTCGCCTATGGCCTCGACAAGCGCGAGGCCGGCACCATTGCGGTCTATGACCTCGGCGGCGGCACCTTCGACGTCTCCGTGCTGGAAATCGGCGACGGCGTGTTCGAGGTGAAATCGACCAACGGCGACACCTTCCTGGGCGGTGAAGACTTCGACATGCGCATCGTCGACTACCTCGCCGACGAGTTCAAGAAGGAACAGGGCATTGACCTGCGCAAGGACAAGCTGGCCCTGCAGCGCCTGAAGGAAGCCGCGGAAAAGGCCAAGATCGAACTGTCGTCGTCCATGCAGACCGAGATCAACCTGCCCTTCATCACGGCGGATGCCTCGGGTCCCAAGCATCTCACCCTCAAGCTCACCCGCGCCAAGCTGGAAGCCCTGGTGGACGACCTGATCCAGAAGACGGTGGACCCCTGCCGCCAGGCGCTGAAGGATGCCGGTGTCACCGCGGGCCAGATCGACGAAGTCATTCTGGTGGGCGGCATGACCCGCATGCCCAAGGTGATCGAGGTGGTGAAGCAGTTCTTCGGCAAGGAGCCGCACAAGGGTGTGAACCCCGACGAGGTGGTGGCCATTGGTGCGGCCATTCAGGGCGGCGTGCTGAAGGGCGAGGTGAAGGACGTTCTGCTGCTCGACGTGACGCCGCTGTCGCTCGGCATCGAGACGCTGGGCGGCGTGTTCACCCGCCTCATCGACCGCAACACCACCATCCCCACCAAGAAGAGCCAGGTGTTCTCCACCGCTGACGACAATCAGACGGCGGTGACCATCCGGGTGTTCCAGGGCGAGCGCGAAATGGCCGCCGACAACAAGATGCTGGGCCAGTTCGACCTCATGGGCATTCCGCCCGCGCCGCGCGGCATGCCGCAGATCGAGGTGACCTTCGACATCGACGCCAACGGCATTGTCAATGTCTCGGCCAAGGACAAGGCCACCAACAAGGAACAGCAGATCAAGATCCAGGCCTCTGGCGGTCTCTCCGACAAGGAGATCGACAAGATGGTGAAGGAGGCGGAAGCCAATGCCGCCGACGACAAGAAGCGCAAGGGCCAGGTGGAGGCCAAGAACCACGCCGAAAGCCTGATCCATTCCACCACCAAGTCCATGACCGAGCTGGGCGACAAGGTCTCGGCCGCCGACAAGGCGGCGGTGGAAGCGGCCATTGCCGACCTCAAGGGTGTGCTTGAGGGCGACGATGCCGAAGCCATCAAGGAGAAGACCAATGCGCTGGCCCAGGCGTCCATGAAGCTGGGTGAGGCCCTGTACAAGCAGCAGGCTGCCGGCGCTGGCCCGGACGCCCCGGGCGCTGATGCCGGGGACGATGCCGGCGCGTCCAAGTCGGCCTCGGACGATGACGTGGTGGACGCCGACTTCACCGAAGTCGACGACGATAAAAAGGCCTGAGCCCGAATGTGCCGCCCGGTCCTTGCATCGGGCGGCATTTCCAGCAATGAAGGTCAAGGCCCTCCGCCGCCACGAGCCGGGGGGCCTCTTCCGTAAAGGACGATGGGCTGCATGGCCAAGCGCGATTACTACGAGATTCTGGGTGTGGCGCGGAACGCCGACGAGAAGGCGTTGAAGAACGCCTTCCGGCAGCAGGCCAAGAAATATCACCCCGACGCCAATCCCGGCGACAAGAATGCCGAGGCCCACTTCAAGGAAGTGAACGAGGCCTATGACATCCTGAAGGATTCCCAGAGGCGCGCCGCCTATGACCGTTTCGGCCACCAGGCCTTTGAGCATGGCGGCGGCAGGCCCGGCGGCGGCGCGGGCTTCGGGCCTGAGTTTTCCTCCTCCATGTCGGACATCTTCGAGGATCTGTTCGGCGATTTCATGGGCGGCGGGCGCGGCCGAGGCCGGGGCGGCCCACGCCAGGGCGCGGGCGGCGCGGCGCGCGGCAATGACCTGCGCTACAACATGGAAGTCTCGCTGGTCGAGGCCTTCACCGGCAAGACGGCGCAGATCCGGGTGCCGACGGCGGTGGCCTGCGACATCTGCAAGGGGTCCGGCGCCAAGCCCGGCACCGCGCCCAAGCAATGCCCCACCTGTCATGGGGCGGGCGTGGTGCGGGCCCAGTCCGGCTTCTTCACGGTGGAGCGCGCCTGCCCCTCCTGTCAGGGCCGGGGCCAGACCATTTCCGACCCCTGCGGCACCTGCCATGGCCAGGGCCGGGTGACCAAGGAGCGCACCCTGTCGGTCAATATTCCGGCGGGCGTCGAGGACGGCACGCGCATCCGCCTGGCCAATGAGGGCGAGGCGGGCCTGCGCGGCGGGCCATCGGGCGATCTCTACATCTTCCTCACCGTGCGCCCGCATGAGTTTTTCCAGCGCGATGGCGCCGACCTGTTCTGCAAGGTGCCGATTTCCATGATGGTGGCCGCCGTGGGCGGCGACATCGAGGTGCCGACCATCGACGGCAAGAAGGCGCGCGTGGCCATTCCCGAGGGGGCGCAGACCGGTAAGCAGTTCCGCCTCAAGGGCAAGGGCATGCCGGTGTTGCGCTCATCGCAGTCGGGCGACATGTATATCCAGGTGACGGTAGAAACACCGGTCAACCTCACCCGCCGCCAGCGCGAACTGCTGCGCGAGTTCGAGAAGGACGCCCATCACAACTCGCCCGAATCCGACGGCTTCTTCGCCAAGGCCCGGGCCTTCTGGGACGGGTTCAGCTCCTGACAAAACTTGTTATAAATAAATCAATTATTTCAATGCTTTGGTTCATATTTCGCAAATATGGCCGAATCAAAAGTTAATAAGTTGTAAATTCTCTGAATTTGCGCGCCCCCGCAATCCATTGATATTTTTGAATATTCTCTTGATACCCCGTGTATTAACCATTGGGTTCTTGACTTTAACTTGGCCACAATTGAACACTTGTCGCGACGTTGGAAATAAAAAGGGTCGTCGAAATGGAACTCCGACGACCCAAATTAGGACCAACTCGGCAAACAACGCGTTGATCGCCGAACAGGCTTCCTAGCATGTTCATTGGAACTCCATATCATGGCCTGAGTCAAGTCGACGCTTTTCTAACGGAGAAGCAATATGTCTAACAGAGTTTATCCATCGTATTTTATATACAAAGATAGTTCCGGCTATTGGCGCTGGCGCTATGATGCGGGAAATATGAAGACAATTTCTGTCAGCAGTGAAAGTTACTACAATAAATATGACTGTGAGCATGCAATTTCTCTTGTGAAGAATTCCCTCCATAATCCGGTTTACGAATAAAATAACCTCTGGCCGGCGGGGCTTCGATGCGTTGCCGGCCATCAATATCTGATCAGCTTAGTTCTTTATTTTCAATTTTAGATTTGGCCGCTTCTCCGCCAAGGCGCGGGCCTTCTGGGACGGGTTCAACAGCTAGAGCTTTTCCTGCTGCCAGCCCGTCAGGCCGCGCCCTCGTCCTCGATGTTGAGGATGGTGCCGCAGGCCTTGCAATGCACCGCATCATGGTCGTGACGCTTCAACCCGCAGACCGGGCATTTGTGCTCGACCTTGGTGGGCCGCATGAGCACCTGCACCAGGCGCAGGAACATGGAGACGCCGAAGATCATGATGACGATGGAAAGCGCCCGGCCCCATGGCCCCACCAGGGTCACATCGCCAAAGCCCGTGGTGGTGAGCGTGGTGACGGTGAAATAGAGCGCATCGCCATAGTGGCGGATGCCGGGATTGGAATAGTGCTGCGTCTCATAGACGACGGCGGTGGCCACAAAAACGAAAACGAAGAGATTGAGACTGGCGATGATGCTTTGCTCGTGCCGGGCAAACCACGAGAAATCCGTCCTGAGCCGGCGCAGCAGCTGATAGGAGCGGAACAGCCGCATGAGGCGGGCGATGCGCAGGAAGGCCAGCCCTTCGCCCACCATGGGCGCCAGCAGCGACAGGATGACCAGCACATCGGCAATGCCATAGGGCGTGGCGAGCGAGCGCCAGGGATTGGCGGCAATCCATAGGCGGGCGGCGAAATCCAGCATCAGGAAAACACCGATAAGGGCGTCGATGACCTCGTTATGGCCGGTGTGGACAAAGGAAGAGATGATCAGAAAGCCGATGGTGATCAGGTCGAAGGCCAGCAGGGCATAGCGAAACTGATGCGCCCGGCGGCTGTTGCCATTGTAGAGCAGCCGGAGTTTTTCACGAATCCGAAGCGCCATGCCATCCTCACCCGCCCGGCTGTAAAATAATTCGGCAAGACCGTCCAGACCCCATGCGGCATTGCCGGGACTTGGCGGCGGGCCGTCCGCATTCTATGACAGGGCATGAGCCACCCAAATGCCAATCCCCCGCCCCTGAAACTCGCCATTGCCGGAGCCGGCGGCCGCATGGGCCGCACCCTGGCCCGCTTCATCAGCGACAGCCCGGACTGCCAGATCTGCGGCGCGCTGGAACATGACAGCTCACCCTTCATCGGCCAGGACATCGGCCTTCTGGCCGGCACTGCGGCCTGCGGGGTTGCCGTCACCTCCGACATTCAGGCGGTGCTCAAGGCCTGTGACGGGGTCATCGATTTCACCACGCCCCAGGCCACCACCCATCTGTTGCGCCAGACGGCGGCGGCGGGCCTGGTCCACGTCATCGGCACCACCGGCCTTGATGCCGCGGGCGAGACGGTGGTGCGCGAGGCCGCCAAGCAGACAGCAATCGTCAAGTCCGGCAACATGAGCCTGGGGGTCAACCTGCTCGCCGTGCTGGTGCAGAAGGCGGCGGCGACCCTGGGACCGGATTTCGACATCGAGATCGTGGAAATGCACCACCGCGCCAAGGTGGACGCGCCCTCGGGCACGGCGCTGTTGCTGGGCGAGGCGGCGGCGCGCGGCCGCAAGGTGAAACTGGCCGACGCCGCGGTGCGGGTGCGCGATGGCTATACCGGCGCCCGGCAGGATGGCGACATCGGCTTTGCGGCCCTGCGCGGCGGCTCGGTGGTGGGCGAGCACACGGTGATCTTCGCCGGTTCGGGCGAGCGCATCGAGCTGGCCCACAAGGCGGAAAGCCGCGATCTCTTTGCCCGGGGCGCCATCCGGGCAGCGCTTTGGGCCCGGGGCAAGAAGCCCGGACTTTATTCAATGCTGGATGTTCTTGGATTGGAGTGAATGATGAGCGGTCAACTGGTGCTGGTGCGGCACGGACAGAGCGAATGGAACCTGAAGAACTGGTTCACCGGCTGGAAGGATCCCGATCTCACCGAGAAGGGTGTGGCCGAGGCCCATGCGGCAGGCCAGAGACTCAAGGCGCGGGGCTTCACCTTTGACATCGCCTTCACCAGCGTCTTGTCGCGGGCCCAGCGCACCCTGACCATCATGCTGGAGGAACTGGGCCAGCCGGGGCTGGAGACGATCCGCGATCAGGCGCTGAACGAGCGCGACTATGGTGACCTGACCGGCCTCAACAAGGACGATGCGCGCAAGAAGTTCGGCGAGGAGCAGGTTCATATCTGGCGGCGCTCCTATGACGTGGCACCGCCCGGCGGTGAAAGCCTGCGCGACACCCTGGCCCGGGCGCTGCCCTATTACATGCATCACATTCAGCCGCGCGTGCTGGAGGGCCAGACGGTGCTGGTGGCGGCGCACGGCAATTCGCTGCGCGCGCTCATCATGGCCATCGAGGGGCTGACGCCGGAACAGATCGTCAAGAAGGAACTGGATACGGGGGTTCCGGTCTATTACCGGATGAAGGCCAATTCCCTGCCGGCGACGGTCGAGGTTCTGAAGGCGTGACCATCACCCGGCCAGTCGGCCCGCTTCCCAGCCGAGCATGGCGCGCTTGCGGGCGAGGCCCCAGTGATAGCCGGTCAGCGCCCCGCCTGACCCCAGGACCCGGTGACAGGGCACCACGAAGGACAGGGGGTTCTTGCCCACCGCCGCCCCCACGGCGCGCGCCGCCCCGGGGCTGCCCAGCGCGCGGGCCAGGCCGCCGTAACTGGCCGCCGCCCCCATGGGGATGGCGAGCAGCCGCTCCCATACCTTGATCTCGAAGTCGCTGCCGATCATGACGATGCGCAGGGGCTGGTCGGCCCGCCATTCCGGCGCGGTGAAGATGCGCCGCGCCAGGGGGGCGGTTGCCGGTTCATCGCGCCGGAAGCGCGCCCTGGGCCAGCGTCCCGTCATGTCGGCGAGAACCCTGGCCTCGTCACCCTCGTCGGCGAAGGCGAGGCCGCAGAGGCGGCCCTCGGCCACCATGACCAGGGCCCGGCCAAAGGGCGAGGCATGGAAGCCATGGCGCACCACCAGTCCTTCGCCCTTGGCCTTGTAGATGCCGGGAGTGATGCCCTCGTGGGTGACAAAGAGATCATGCAGGCGCGACGGGCCGGACAGGCCCACGGCAAGGGCCGTATCGAGCACGCTTTCCTGCTGGCGCAGCAGGGCGCGGGCATGGTCCAGCGTCAGTGCCTGAAGGAAATCCTTCGGCGAAATCCCGGCCCAGCGGGTGAAGAGCCGGTGCAACTGATGGGGCGACAGGCCCGCCTCCTCCGCCAGTTCGTCAAGCGAGGGCTGGTCGCGCCAGTTGTCACTGAGGAAAGAGAGGACGGTCTTCACCGCCTGATAGTCTGAGGTCTCGGTCATGGCTGCCATCTAGGCCCAGGGCGGCGGCGGCGGCCACCCGTTTCTTGCGGGGCGCGGTGCCGCCGCCTATCTTCAATCCATGAAAAAAGACGTGATCGCAGAGATGTTCCGGCGCTTTGCCGAGATCGAGCCGGAACCCAAGGGCGAGCTGAAATCGGTCAATGCCTTCACCCTGCTGGTGGCGGTGGTGCTGTCGGCCCAGGCGACCGATGCTTCGGTCAATCATGCCACCAGGGCGTTGTTCGCCATTGCCGATACGCCGGAAAAGATGCTGGCGCTGGGCGAAGCGCGCCTTGCCGACATGATCAAGACCATCGGTCTCTATCGCGGCAAGGCGAAGAACGTCATTGCCCTGTCGCGGCAATTGATCGAACGCCATGGCGGGGGGGGGGCACATGACCGCGCCGCGCTGGAGGCCCTGGCCGGGGTGGGGCGCAAGACCGCCAATGTGATCCTGAACAGTGTCTTCGGCGAGCCCACCATTGCGGTGGACACTCATCTCTTCCGCCTGGGCAACCGGCTGAAGCTGGCCACGGGCAAGACCCCGGCGGAGGTGGAGAAGAAACTCATGAAATGCGTGCCGGAGATTTACCGCGGCCGCGCCCACCACTGGCTCATCCTGCATGGACGCTACATCTGCAAGGCCAGGAAGCCCGACTGCTGGCGCTGCCCCATGGCCGACCTCTGCCCGTTTAAGCCGAAGACGGCAAGGCCTGTGCAAGGCGCTTGAACAGGTGGGTGAAATAGGCCGTGGAGAACAGCGGCACCACCATGTTGAGCAGCGGAAAGAGCGCCATGACCGCCGGAATGAGACCGGCAATGAAGACGCCACGCGCATTCTCCCGGCGCAGCGCCCTGGCGGCGGCGGCGGGCATGTGGCGCATGGCCGCCATCTCGAAATATTCGCGCGAGATGAGATAGGCATTGGCCGCCACCAGTGCCACAGCACCGATGCCGGTGAAGACCAGCGGCAGGACGGCCAGGTTCACCAGCAGCACGATGGCGGCGAAGGACAGCGCCATCCACAGGCCGGTCAGCGTCGGCAGCGGCTGGCCCGGCGGATCGGCGGGATAGTGCGCGGCCTCGACCTTGGTCGAGATGGTGTCGAGGAACAGGCCGGCGAAGACCGCGGTGACCGGGGCCATGAGGAAGATGAAGCCCACCACGAGGCCGAGACCGGCGCCCACCGCAATCATGGTCTGGACCCAGGGCCAGGGCACCAGGGTCAGCATGGACAAGAGCGTCTCCAGCCCGACCAGAATGGCGACGAAGAGGATGAGCGTCAGGGCCAGCGACTTCCACAGGACCGAGCGGAAGGCGGGCGAGGCGAGGTCGGCCAGGGCTTTGAGGGCGGCGGCAATCATGGCCCCTAGCTAGGGGGCGGGAGGTCTCCGTGCAAGGGCTGGCTTCCCTAACGGCGCGGGCTGGGTTATGGGCTGACGAAACAGGGGATAACATGACCGCCAGCCGTTTTGATGTTCTGGGCATTGGCAACGCCATTGTCGATGTGATTGCCCGTGTGGGCGAGGATTTCGTGGCCCGGCACGGGCTGGTGAAGGGATCCATGAACCTCATCGACGAGGCCCGCGCCGAAGAGCTTTACCGCGCCATGGGACCGGCGGTGGAAACCTCCGGCGGCTCGGCGGGCAATACCATCGCGGGGGTGGCGGGCTTCGGCGGCCGGGCGGCCTATTTCGGCAAGGTGAAGCAGGACCAGTTGGGCGCCATCTTCCGCCACGACATGCGCGCCCAGGGGGTCACCTTCGATACGCCTGCCGCCACGGCGGGACCGGCCACGGCGCGGTCCTTCATTCTGGTGACGCCCGATGGCGAGCGCACCATGAACACCTATCTCGGGGCCTGCGTGAACCTCACCACCGCCGACATCGACCGGGCCACGGTGGAGGCCTCGGCCATCACCTACATGGAGGGCTACCTGTGGGACCGGCCCGAGGCCAAGGAGGCCTTCCGGCTGGCGGCACGCCTGGCCCATGCGGCGGGGCGCAAGACCGCCATCACGCTCTCGGACTCCTTCTGCGTCGAGCGCCACCGCGACAGTTTCCTCGATCTCATCCGCAATGGCATCGACATTGTCTTCGCCAATGAGACGGAGGTGAAGGCCCTCTACCAGACCCAGAGTTTCGACGGCGCCATGGCGGCGCTGCGCCGGGATTGCCGCATCGCGGTCCTGACGCGCTCGGCCAAGGGCAGCGTGGTGGCCCAGGGCGACGAGGTGGTGGCGGTGCCCGCCCATGCCGTGAGCGAGGTGGTGGATGTGACCGGGGCGGGCGATCTCTATGCCGCCGGCTTCCTTTATGGCTATACGCGGGGCTATGAGTTGGGCCGCTGTGCCGCGCTCGGGGGACTTGCGGCGGCGGAGGTGATCTCTCACATCGGTGCCCGGCCCGAGATTGCCTTGCGCGATCTCGCGGCGGCGGATGATCTTCTCTGATGGATCAGACACTCGGTCCGAGGAGCGCGAAGGGCTCGTCGGTGACGCGCTTCATGAGGTCACGGCACGTTTCATAGGCAGGATTGTCGGGCAGCACCTTGCCGAATTGAAAACCCCGGCCGAAGCGGCTCAAGGGAGCCAGCACCAGGGGCGTTGACACGGGCAGAAGCTGCGGCCCCCGGCCCGATTGCAGGGTGGTGAGCAGCCCGAACATTTCGCCCGATATGGCCGGCCGCGACAGGATGATGAGCCGATATTGGCCGAGCTTGTTGGTGACGAGATAGATGTAGCCCGACTGGTGCGGCACCGAGACATCGCCCGACTGGGTATAGGCGGCATCCCGGCGCTCGGACTCACGGAAGACCAGATGGGCCTTGTCCTCGTCCCAGAGGATGCTGGTGCAATAGGCGTAATAGGCATCGGGCGTGGAGAAGGACGGGCGGATGGTGAGGTAGTCGCCGAGAATCCAGCGCACGGCGGGGCGGGCATAGGCACCGAGCGTTTCCGGCGCGACCTCGCCATTGCGGCTGCCCTGCGGCGCGGCCCCGCTGGCGCGCAGGCCGATGTTCAGCGCCTCCTCCAGCCGCACCACGCTGGCGAGCGTGAAGGGGCGCTGGCCGGAGAGCGCCTTCTCCAGGGTGGAAAGCGAGAGCCTGGCGGCGTCGGCCAGAAACTGGCGGCTGATGCGGCGGCGCGCCAGTTCCTCGCGGATGCGGCGGGCGATCAGGTCATTCTCGGCGGCGGAGAGTTGGGCGTCGCTCATGGCACGGACATTTCTGCACGAATTTGCCGGATTTTGCCAGCGGTGCGGGGCGGTGAAAAGCCTGGCCGAAGAAGACCGTAAACAACGCTGCCGCGGTGCGGGGAATCGCGCGAGGGATGGACTGCCCGAGAGGGGGCAGACAGGAGCTTCCATGATCCGCGCATTTCCGACCCGACTGGCCCTGAGCCTTGGCTGGCTTGTGGCCTTCGCCGCCGCCGCCCTGGCCCAGCCGCCACGCCTTGTTTCACCCGGCGAGATGGGCAGCGGCGCGCTTCTCTTCGAATCCCAGACGCCGGGGCAGTATGTGGAGGCCCCGGCGGTGGCCTCGGACTTTACTGTCACGGTCACCGGGCCCATTGCCCGCACCCGCCTGACCCAGCGCTTTGAAAACCCCACTGCTGGCTGGGTCGAGGGGGTCTATGTCTTTCCGCTGCCTGATGGTGCGGCGGTCGACACGCTCACCATGGTGGTGGGCCAGCGCGTCATCGTGGGCACGGTGAAGGAGAAGAAGGAGGCCCAGGAGGTTTATGACCAGGCCAAGGCGGCGGGCCAGAAGGCCGCGCTGATGGAGCAGTCGCGGCCCAATCTGTTCACCAACCAGGTGGCCAATATCGGCCCGCATGAGGCCATCGTCATCCAGATGGAATATCAGGAGGCGGTGCAGCGCTCGGGCGATGCGTTTCAGCTCCGGGTGCCGCTGGTCATGGGACCGCGCTATACGCCGCCCGGGCACGACACGGCCTCCGGCGCTGACCTCGCCAGCACAGGCGGTGGCATGGCCTCCGATGCGCCACCCGAACCGCCGGTGCTGGACCCGGCCCATCATGGCCCGGTCAATCCGGTGAGCCTGACGCTGACCCTGCAGCCGGGCTTTGCCCCCGCCACGGTGGATAGCCCCTATCATGCCATCAGCGCCGAAAGCCCTGACGCCAACACCCGCGTCATTCATTTCCGCGACGGCACGGTGCCGGCGAACCGCGACTTCGTGCTGAACTGGACGGCCAGCCCGGCGGCCATCGCCAGCGCCACCGGCTTCATCGAACAGGTGGGGACGGAGCGTTATCTGCTGGCGCAGGTGAACCCGCCGGAACCGAAGGCTGTCACGCCGCGCAGGCCGCGCGAGGTGGTCTTCGTCATCGACAATTCCGGCTCCATGGGCGGCACCTCCATGACCCAGGCCAAGGCCAGCCTGATCTATGCGCTGGACCGCCTGAAGCCGGAGGACCGCTTCAACGTCATCCGCTTTGACGACAGCATGGACATTCTCTTCGGCGATGCGGTGCAGGCCACGCCGGACAAGGTGCAGGAGGCGAAAACCTTCGTCGGCAATCTGGAAGCGGGTGGCGGCACCGAGATGATCCCGCCGCTCAAGGCCGCACTGGTGGACCGGAACGCCGGGGACCCGTCCTTCCTGCGCCAGGTGATCTTCCTTACCGATGGCGATATCGGCAACGAGGAGGAATTCTTCCGGCTGATCGGCGGGCGGGCCGGCCGCAGCCGCATCTTCATGGTGGGCATCGGCTCGGCCCCCAACTCCCATCTCATGACCCGGGCCGCCGAACTGGGCCGGGGCAGCTTCACCCACATCGGCTCTGGCGCTGAGGTGGAGGACGGGATGCGCGGTCTTCTCGCCCGCATCGAGGCCCCGGTGGCGACGGGCCTTGCCGCCAGCCTCAACGGCACGGCGGAGCTGACGCCCAATCCCCTGCCCGACCTGTTCAAGGGCGAACCCCTGACGCTGCTGGCGAAGCTCGACGCCAAGGCCGATCATCTCACCGTGTCGGGCGTCAGCAATGACCAGCCGTGGAGCCTCGCCCTTGATCTCAGGCAGGCACGACAGGGCCAGGGCATTGGCAAGCTCTGGGCGCGGCGCGGAATCGCCGATGCCGAGGTGGCGGGCGAGCTGGGCCAGATCAGCAGCGACGAGGCCGACCGCCGCATTCTGGCGCTGGCGCTGGCGCATCATCTGGTGAGCCGGGTGACGAGCCTTGTGGCGGTGGAGGCGGCGCGGACCCGGCCGGCCGATGCGCCCCTCAGCCGCGCCGAGGTGCCGCTCAACCTGCCCTATGGCTGGGAGTTCGATCAGGTCTTCGGTCCGCAGGGCGAGATGCGGCCCACCAGCAGCGATGATGCCGCCCGGGCGATCAAGATTTCCACCAGGCCCGTCACCGCGGATCATCCCGCCGACACGGTGGACCTGCCGCAGACCGCGACCCTGGCCGATCTCTTCCTGATGCTGGGCCTTGGCCTGTCGCTCCTCGGTTTCGGCCTGATGGCGGCGGCGCGCCGGAGGCAGGCGGCATGAAGCGGCACCTCACACTCCTCGGCGCGGCGGTCCTTGCCGCGCTGGGTCTTGTGCTCGTGGGCCAGGGCCTGTGGATCAAGGGCAAGGCCGTGGTGGCGCAGGTTCTGCTGGAGCGGGCCTTCAGCCAGACGCTGGCCACGGGCCAGCCGGTGAAGCCCTGGGCCTGGGCCGACACCTGGCCGGTGGCGCGGCTGGAGGTCGGCCGCCTTGGGGTTTCCGAAATTGTGCTGGAAAGCGGCTCCGGTCAGGCGCTGGCCTTCGGCCCGGGCCATGTGGCGGGAACCCCTGACGCCGGTGAGCGGGGCACAGCCGTCTATGCCGCCCACCGCGACACGCATTTTGCCTTCCTTGGCCAGTTGACGCCGGGCGACGAGATCACCGTCACCCGCGCCAATGGCCTGCGCTTTGCCTATCGGGTGACGGCGGCGGAGGTGGTGCGCTTCGACCGGTCGGGCATCGACGCCCACGCCCCCGGCTTTCATCTGGCGCTGGCCAGTTGCTGGCCGCTCGACGGCACCCTGCACGGGCCGCTGCGCTATGTGGTCACAGCCCGGCTGGAGGATGGCCTGACAATCAGGCAGTAAATTTTGCGCACATCCGGGGAGTTGAGGAGCGCCAGTCAATTGCCTTTGGCGGCAAAGGGATTAGACTCCCGGTGCTTCGAGTCCAAGGGACCCATCATGTTCCAAATCAGAATTCACGGGCGCGGCGGCCAGGGCGTGGTGACAGCCGCCGAAATGCTGTCGGTTGCCGCCTTCCTCGAGGGCAAGCATGCCCAGGCCTTCCCCAGTTTCGGGTCCGAGCGCATGGGGGCGCCGGTGGTGGCCTTCTGCCGCATCGCGGACAAGGAAATCCGCCTGCGCGAGCCGATCCAGACCCCCGACGTCCTGATCGTGCAGGACGCCACCCTGTTCAAGTCGCTGGATGTGCTGGAGGGCTTGCAGCCCGGGGGTCATCTGCTGGTCAACACCAATCGCAGCTTTGCCGACATCCACCTCGATGGCGCGGTGGCCAGGCTGCCCGAGGGCCATGCCCAGACCTGCCCCGCCACCGACCTTGCCCGCCAGCACATCGGCAGGCCCGCCCCCAATACCGCGCTGCTGGGCGCGCTCACCGCCTTTACCGATGTGGTGAAACTGGCTTCCGTGATGGAGGCCATCGCCCGCACCTTCCCCGGCAAGGTGGGCGAAGCCAACATTGCCTGCGCCCAGGCCGCCCATGATCTGGTGCGCCTGCGCCTTGCCGCCACGGAGACTGAACATGCTTGAGCAATTGGAAGGCTCAAAGGCCATGGCGCGCACCATCGCGCTGTGCCGTCCGCAGGTCATCTGCGCCTATCCCATCACGCCCCAGACCCACATCGTGGAAGGGGTGGGCGAGCTGGTGCGCGACGGCACCCTCGAGAACTGTGAATTCATCAACGTGGAGAGCGAATTCGCCGCCCTGTCGGTGGCGATCGGCGCTTCCGCCGCAGGCGCGCGCGCCTATACGGCGACCGCCAGCCAGGGCCTCCTGTTCATGGCCGAGGCGGTTTACAATGCCGCCGGTCTCGGCCTGCCCATCGTCATGACCCTGGGCAACCGCGCCATCGGGGCGCCCATCAACATCTGGAATGACCATTCCGACGCCATGGCACTGCGCGAATCCGGCTGGATCCAGCTTTTCGCCGAGACCAACCAGGAGGCGGCGGACCTGCATATCATCGCCTTCCGTCTGGCCGAGGAGCTGTCGGTGCCCACCATGGTGTGCGTCGATGGCTTCATCCTGACCCATGCCATGGAGCGCATCGACATTCCCGACCAGAAGATCGTCGATGCCTATCTGCCGCCCTACGAGCCGGTGCAGGTGCTGGATGTGGAGCATCCCATGTCCATCGGCGCCATGGTGGGGCCCGACGCCTTCACCGAGGTGCGCTATCTGCAATATTACAAGCAGCAGACTTCCTTCCGCCTGATCGAAACCCTGTCCCAGCAGTTCGCCAAGCTGTTCGGGCGCGTGGCGGGCGGGCTGCTGCGCAGCTATCACACCGAGGATGCGGAATTCGTGGTGGTGGCCATGGGCTCCATCAACGGCACCATCAAGGACGTGATCGACGAGATGCGGGCCGAGGACATCGCCATCGGGCTGGTGAGCCTCGTCACCTTCCGGCCCTTCCCCGTGCGCGCCCTGCAGGAGGCCCTGGCCCATGCCCGCGATGTGCTGGTGATCGACAAGGCGCTCGACCCCGGCATGGGCGGGCCGCTGGCCTCCAACGTCGCCATCGCCTTCCGCAACATGGACGATGCCCCCAACCTGCATTCCGCCATCTGCGGTCTGGGCGGCAGGCCCGTGACCAAGGCTTCCCTGTCGCGGCTTTTCCGTCAGGCCATGGTGCAGCCCTGGGAGGGGCCGCATTTCCTCGATCTCAATGACCGGGTGATTGCCCGCGAAATCCACCGCCGCGGCAAGGCGCGGCGCGCGGGACCGGCGGCGGAAAACATTCTCAAGATTCTGGAGCGCGAGAAGGCCGAGAAGGCCCGGGCGCGCGAAGCGGCGGAGGGCGCGTCATGAACGAGGCTCCGAAGACCATGGACGCGGTGCAGAAACTGAAGTTCTACCAGAAGGGCACCCACACGGTGGGCAACCGCCTCGTCTCCGAGGCCGAGCGCAATGTGCAGGCCTCCATCGAGCGCAGCAATTCGCTGACCTGCGGGCACCGTGCCTGTCAGGGTTGCGGCGAGGCTTTGGGCGCGCGCTACGCCATCGACGCGGCCATGCGCGCCGCCAATAACCAGCTCATCGCGGTCAATGCCACGGGCTGCCTTGAGGTTTTCACCACGCCCTATCCCGAAACCTCCTGGCAGATGCCCTGGCTGCATTCGCTCTTCGGCAATGCGGCCGCGGTGGCGACCGGCGTGGCGGCGGCCATGCGCGTGACCGGCAAGCGCACGGTGCGCACCGTGGCCCAGGGCGGCGACGGCGGCACCACCGACATCGGCTTCGGCTGTCTCTCCGGCATGTTCGAGCGCAACGATGACGTGCTCTACATCTGCTATGACAACGAGGGTTACATGAACACCGGCGTGCAGCGCTCGTCCGCCACGCCGCCCGCCGCGCGCACCGCCACCACGCCCAACCTGGGCCCGGAGCCCGGCAATGTCTTCGGCACCGGCAAATTCGTGCCCAAGATCGCGGTGGCCCATGACATTCCCTATGTGGCGACCGCCAGTGTGGCCGACCTGCATGACCTGGAAGCCAAAGTGACCAAAGCCATGGGCTTCCATGGCGCGCGCTACATCCACATCAATGTGCCCTGTCCCCTGGGCTGGGGCGCGCACTCCGGCGACACCATCAAGCTGGCGCGTCTGGCCATCGAGACGGGCCTCTTCCCGGTGTTCGAGGCCGAGCATGGCCGCATCACCACCGTGCGCAAGATCAGAAGGCGTGTCCCCGTGACCGATTATCTCAAGCTGCAAAAGCGCTATGCCCATCTGTTCAAGGGGGCCGAACCCGACCCGCGCGTGGCGCGCATTCAGGCCATGGCCGACCGCAACATAGCCGATTATGGGCTGATGGAGGGTTGAGCCATGGCCGTGAAGCATCCCTATGCCATCACCCTCGATGTCGGCACCAGCCGGGTCAATCACACCGGCTCCTGGCGCACGCTCAGGCCCGAATATGTCGACAGGCTGCCGCCGTGCAATGCCGCCTGTCCGGCGGGCGAGGATATCCAGGGCTGGCTGTCGCACGCTGAAGCGGGCGACTATGAACAGGCCTTCCGGGCGCTCACCCGCAACAATCCCCTGCCCGCCATCATGGGTCGCGTCTGCTATCATCCTTGCGAAGGGGCCTGCAACCGCGCCCAGATCGACGAGGCGGTGGGCATCAACGCGGTGGAACGCTTCCTGGGCGACCTCGCCATAGCCAAGGGCTGGGGCTTTGCCGCGCCGGAGGCCGAGACCGGCAAGAAGGTTCTGGTGGTGGGCGCGGGCCCGGCGGGTCTTTCCGCCGCCTATCACCTGCGCCGCCTGGGCCATGCGGTGGTGATCCGTGAGGCCGGGCCGCTGGCCGGCGGCATGATGCGGTTCGGCATTCCGAAGTATCGCCTGCCGCGGCACATCATCGACGCCGAGGTGAAGCGCATCACCGCCATGGGGGTGACGCTGAGCCTCAACGACAAGGTGGATGACATCGAAAAGGCCGTGACCGAGGGCGGCTTTGACGCGGCCTTCTTGGCGGTCGGCGCCCATATCGCCAAGCGCGCCTATATTCCGGCGGCGGGGGCCGCCAAGGTGCTGGACGCGGTCTCTCTGTTACGCTCCATGGAGGGCGAGGAGCCGCCGCTGCTCGGCCGCCGCGTGGTGGTCTATGGCGGCGGCAATACGGCGCTTGACGTGGCGCGCACAGCAAAACGGCTTGGCGCTGAAGAGGCGATCATCGTCTACCGCCGGACGCGCGAGAAGATGCCTGCCCATGACTTCGAGCTGGAGGAGGCGCTGGACGAAGGCATCTCCATGAAATGGCTCTCCACCATCAAGAACGTCGATGGCGGGACCATGCAGATCGAGAAGATGGCGCTCGACGACAAGGGCTTTCCCCAGCCCACCGGCGAATTTGAAACGCTGGAGGCGGATTCGCTCGTGCTGGCGCTGGGACAGGACGTCGACCTGTCGCTGCTCGACAAGTGCCCCGGCATCGAGATCGAAAACGGCGTGGTCAAGGTTTCACCCAACATGATGACGGGCCGCAGGGGCGTCTTCGCCGGCGGCGACATGGCGCCCTCGGAGCGCACCGTCACGGTGGCCGTGGGCCACGGCAAGAAGGCGGCCCGCCATATCGACGCCTTCCTGCGCGGGGCGGACAGTCAGGCCACGGACAAACATGGCCTGGCCAGCTTCGACCGGCTCAACACCTGGTATTACGAGGACGCCCCGGCGACCGTGCGGCCGATGATCACGGCGGCGCGGCGCGTCAACACCTTCGAGGAGGTGGTGGGCGGGCTGGACGAGACCAACGCCCTCTACGAGGCGCGGCGCTGTCTCTCCTGCGGCAATTGCTTCGAGTGCGACAATTGCTATGGCGTGTGCCCGGACAATGCGGTCATCAAGCTGGGGCCGGGCCAGCGCTTCCGCATCGACTACGACTATTGCAAGGGCTGCGGCCTCTGTGCCGCCGAGTGTCCCTGCGGGGCGATCGACATGGT
Source organism: uncultured Alphaproteobacteria bacterium (assembly GCA_937872985.1). GTDB lineage: Bacteria > Pseudomonadota > Alphaproteobacteria > Rhizobiales > Aestuariivirgaceae > Aestuariivirga. The sequence continues at coordinate 22,407 of CALMUW010000040.1, read as the reverse complement.
GCCCGAGCAACTCTGACAGAAGCGGAGCAGGTCGATCGCTTCTGTTGGCCACGCAACTTAGCGCCGGAAGCCGTTCAGAAAGGGATCGTCGGGGTCGGCGTGGAAGGTCGCCTCACTGACCACGAAGGCGTGGCCCAGGATGGTGGGGATGACCCGGCCCTGATCATCCCGCCGATAGCGCGCGGCAAAGCGCGAGCCGACGATGCTCTCCTGCACCCAGTCCTCGCCCGGCTGCAATTTGCCCGCCGCCGCCAGGCAGGCGAGCTTGGCGCTGGTGCCGGTGCCGCAGGGCGAGCGGTCATAGGCAGACCCGGGGCAGAGGACGAAATTGCGGGAGTGCGCGCTGGGGTTTTCGGGCCTGGCGAAAATCTCGATGTGGTCGATCTCGGCCCCATCGCGGCCGGTGATGCCTGCCTGGGCCAGCGCGCGCTTGATGGCCTCGGCCTTGCGCGTCAGTTCCGGGATATTGGCCATGGTAAGCGCGCAGGGCGCCTGCTCGGTGAGGAAAAACCAGTTGCCGCCCCAGGCCACATCGCCGGTGACCTGACCCATGCCCTCCACCGCCACCGTGACCTTTTCAAGGTGGCGGTCGCTTGCCACATTCTCGATCTCGACCGCGTGGCGCGACAGGAGGTGGACCGAGACCACGCCCACCGGCGTTTCAAAGGAGTGCCGGCCGAGGCCGATGCGGCCCATGTGGTGCAGTGTCACCGCCGCGCCGATGGTGGCATGGCCGCACATGCCGAGGAAGCCGACATTGTTGAAGAAGATCAAGCCCGCCGCATGGGCCTTGTCCACGGGCGCGCACAGCAGAGCGCCGACCATGGCCTCGTGGCCGCGCGGCTCATCGACTGCGAAGCTGCGCACATGGTCGAAGTCCCGGCGGAAAATCTCCCGGCGCTCGGCCATGGCGCCGGAACCGAGATCGGGTCCGCCCGCGATGATCATGCGGGTGGGCTCGCCTTCAGTGTGGCTGTCGATGACGCGCATGGCGCTCATGCCGCCGTGCTCCACTTGGCATACCAGGCGCGGAAAAGCCTGTGCTGGGCCTCGACATAGTGGCGCTGGCTGGCGCTCAGGGCGTCGGTCTCGTTGAAGTGGAGCGCATATTCCGCGTTGCCCTCCAGCACCATGAGATACTTGTAGAAGAGCACGAGGTCGGCCCCCTCGTCGAAGGACGAGAGCACGCCCAGGGCCGCCTCCAGTTCCAAAGCCCTGGCGCGGGCCATGACATCGCCCCTGGCCGCCTTCTGGCAGAGGTCGACGAGGTGCAGCACCTCCCTGGGCAGGACATTGCCGATGCCGGTGATGGCGCCCGTGGCCCCGCAATTGACAAAGCCGTGGAAGACCTGCGTATCCACCCCGACCATGAGGGTGAGCGAGGGGTCGCGCCCGGTGATGTGCTCGGCGGCATAGCGCAGGGAGGCGGCACCGCCAAATTCCTTGAAGCCCACGAGGTGGGGATATTTGTGGTTCAACTCGAAGAACAGGTCGGCCTTGGTCTCATAGCCGTAATAGGGGCTGTTGTAGATGACCGAGGGCAGATCGACGGCAGCCTTGAGCACGCCTTCAAAGTGGGCGCGCTGGGCCGCCACCGATGAGCCGCGCGACAGGACGCGCGGAATGATCATGAGGCCGCCGGCCCCGACCCTTTTGGCGTGGGCGGCAAGGGCGGCGGCACGGGCGGAGTTCTGGGCGCCGGTGCCGACGATGACGGGCACCCCAGCCTGCACCAGACGCTCCACGCCTTCCATGCGCTGTTCATCGGTGAGCAAGGGCCAGTCGCCCATGGAACCGCAATAGACCACCGCCGACATTCCAGCCGCGATCAACTCCTGGCCCTTCTTCACCAGCGCGTCAAAGTCAGGTTGGCGCGCCGTGGTGCAGGGGGTCATGAGGGCGGGGATGGTGCCGGTGAAGATGTTCTGGGCCATGATGTCTCTCCGTGATCACGGAGTCATGCCAGATTTGGCCCCCTTTGTCCCGGCCACGCTGCGGCCTGGACCGGCGTTTTGCGCCGTCTGATCTCAAACGTAGCGGAAGACGAAGATGGCCCAGAGAATGGCGATGATGAGCCCGCCCCAGAGCGGCGTGCCGAAGAAACCGAGCCAGCCCAGAAAGATGAAGCAGGTGCCGAGGTGGGTGATGAACAGGCGGTCGCCGCGCGTGGTGTCGAGACCGAAGACGCCGCGCCGGGGGCTGCCGCCGGGCGAGACATACTCCCACACGCCCATGGCCGCGATGGAACCGAAAATATAGAGGAAGAAGAGGACCGTGGGGCCGGTCCAGGCCATCCAGGTGAGAAGCGAGGTATTGTCCATGAGGGCCTCCTTACACCCGGCCCAGGGCAAAGCCCTTGGCGATGTAGTTGCGCACGAAATAGATGACGATGGCGCCGGGAATGAGGGTGAGCGAACCCGCCGCCGCCAGCAGGCCCAGCTCATAGCCCGAGGTCGAGGCCGTCTTGGTCATGACGGCGGCAATGGGCTTGGCCGCCACCGAGGTGAGGTTCTTGGCCAGCAGCAACTCCACCCAGGAGAACATGAAGCAGAAGAAGGCGGCAACGCCGATGCCTGCCGCGATGGTGGGGATGAAGATCTTCACGAAGAAGCCGGGGAAGGAATAGCCGTCGACATAGGCGGTTTCGTCGAGTTCACGCGGCACCCCCGACATGAAGCCCTCGAGAATCCAGACGGCGAGCGGAATGTTGAATAATGTGTGGGCCAGCGCCACGGCCCAGGGCGTGTCAAACAGGCCCACCGCCGAATAGAGCTGGAAGAAGGGCAGCACGAAGACGGCGGGCGGGGCCATGCGGTTCGACAGGAGCCAGAAGAAGAGGTGCTTGTCGCCGAGGAAACGATAGCGCGAGAAGGCATAGGCCGCGGGCAGGGCCACCACGAGGGAGAGCAGTGTGTTGGCCGCCACATAATAGAGCGAGTTCACGTAGCCCATGTACCAGGTGGGGTCAGTGAAGATCTTGCGGTAATTGTCGAGCGTGAAGCTGTGCGGATAGAGGGTGAAGCCGCCGAGAATCTCGTTGGTGGTCTTGAAGGACATGTTGAGCAGCCAATAGATCGGCAGCAGCAGCAGCAGGATGTAGACGAGCGGCACATAGCGGGAAAGACGCATGGCTCAGGTCTCCTGATGGCGCATCATCAGCGTGTAGAACAGCCAGGACAGGGCCAGGATGATGAGGAAATAGATGATGGACATGGCGGCGGCCGGGCCGAGGTCGAACTGGCCGATGCCCTTCTTGACGAGATCGATGGAAAGGAAGGTGGTGGCCGAGCCGGGGCCGCCGCCGGTCATGACCTGCGGTTCGGTATAGATCATGAAGCTGTCCATGAAGCGCAGGAGGACCGCGATGGTCAGCACATGGCGGAGCTTCGGCAGTTGAATGTAACGGAACACGGCCCAGCGTCTGGCCCCGTCCACCTTGGCTGCCTGATAATAGGCATCGGGGATGGAGACGAGCCCGGCATAGCACAGGAGAGCGACGAGCGAGGTCCAGTGCCAGACATCCATGAGCACAAGGGTGAACCAGGCGGATACGGGCTGGCGGGTGTAATTGTAGTTGATGCCCAGGCCGTTGATGGCCTTGCCGAGAAGGCCGATGTCGGGCAGGGCCATGATGTTCCACATGGCGCCCACCACATTCCACGGGATCAGCAGCGGCAGCGACATGAGCACCAGGCAGACCGAAACCCAGAAGCCCTGCTTCGGCATGGTCAGCGCAATGCCAAGGCCAAGCGGGATTTCAATGGCGAGCACAATGAAGGTGAAGAGCAACTGGCGCTGCAGGGCGTTCCAGAAATTGTCAGAGCGCAGCACGTCCTGAAACCACTGCACGCCCGCCCAGGTGAAGACATTGTCGCCGAAGGTTTCCTGCACCGAATAATTAACCACCGTCATGAGCGGGATGAGCGCGTTGAAGGCCACCAGCAGGAACACCGGCAGGACCAGGAACCAGGCCTTGTTGTTGACGGGTTTTTTCATGGCGCATCTCCGGGCCGTTCGCCAGCGAGCCAGCCGTCCTCATAGAGCCGGGTGCGGGCGGCATCGAAGGCAAGATGGGCGCGGCCCGCCGGAATGGCGATGCCTTCCGGCACCAGAAGCTTCACGCGCTGGCCGTGGCTCACGGCCTCGACGATGCGGAAGCGTCCCGTGTCCGACACTTTTGTGATATCGGCGGCAAGGCCGGTCTTGCCGAAGCTGATGAATTCCGGGCGGATGCCGATCTCCAGCTTGCCCCTGGCCGAGCTTGCCGCCGCGCCATTCTCCACTGCCACGGTCTCGCCGGCAAAGGTCACCGTGCCGCCCTTGACCTCGGCGGGCAGCAGGTTCATGCCCGGCGAGCCGATGAAGTGGCCGACGAAGGTGTGGCGCGGACGCTCGAACAATTCGATGGGCGTGCCGGTCTGGACCACCACGCCATGGTTCATGACCACCACCGTGTCGGCAAAGGTCAGGGCCTCGGTCTGGTCGTGGGTGACATAGATCATGGTGCGCCGGGTGTGCTGGTGCAGCTCCTTCAGCTTGGAACGCAATTGCCATTTCAAATGCGGATCGATGACGGTCAAGGGTTCATCAAACATGATGACATTGACGTCCGCGCGCACCAGCCCGCGGCCCAGCGAAATCTTCTGCTTGCCATCGGCGGTGAGACCCGAGGCACGGTTGCGCAAGGTCTTCGAGAGATCGAGCATGGCCGCGATCTCCTGCACCCGCTGGTCCACCTCGGCTTCAGCGACACCGCGGTTGCGCAAGGGAAAGGCCAGGTTGTCGTAGACCGTCATGGTGTCGTAGATGACCGGAAACTGGAACACCTGGGCGATGTTGCGCTCCTCCGGCGTGGCGCGGGTCACGTCCTTGCCGTCAAAGAGGAGGCGCCCCTCGGTCGGCACCAGCAGGCCGGAGATGAGGTTGAGCAGCGTGGTCTTGCCACAGCCGGAGGGGCCGAGCAGGGCATAGGCACCACCGTCGCGCCATTCGAGATTGACCTGCTTCAGGGCGTAGTGCTCATCCGTCTTGGGAAAGGGGAAATAGGAGTGGCGGATATGGTCAAGGGTGATCCGGGCCATGTCACATCACCCGCTTTCCGGCACTGTCAAAGAACAGCGCATGTTCGACATCGGCATGGAGCGTGGCCTCGGTGCCGACATCGAAGCGATGAATGCCATGGGACTGGGACACCCAGGTGCCCTCCGGGGTTGCCACATGGATGACGCTCTCGGAGCCCGAGATTTCGGTGACCAGCACCCGGCCCGCGAAGGAACCACCGGCTTCGCGGCGCGCCACGGGCGAGACATGATGCGGGCGGAGCGCCAGGGTGTAGGAGCCATCGGCCAGGGCCAGCGCCGGTTTCGGCACCGGCCAGGCCACGCGACCAAAGAGGGTTAGGGTTTTTCCAGTTTTCACCACTGCCGCCCGGTTGATGGGCGGATCGGAAAAGACCTCGGCCGTGATCAGGTCGTGGGGATTGCGATAGGTCTCCGGCGTGGCGCCGAACTGGGTGATGCGGCCTTCGTGGAGCGTGGCCGTGTTGCCGCCGAAGAGCAGCGCCTCGGCGGGTTCGGTGGTGGCATAGACCACCACCGAATTGCGCCCGGCAAAGAGCTTGGGCAATTCCTCGCGCAATTCCTCGCGCAATTTGTAATCGAGATTGGCCAGGGGTTCATCGAGCAGGATGAGATCGCTGTCCTTGACCACGGCGCGGGCAATGGCGGTGCGCTGCTGCTGGCCGCCGGAAAGCTCCGAGGGCCGGCGGCCCAGCATGGGGGTCAGGCGCAGAAGCTCGGCGGCAGCGCCGACGCGGCGCGCAATCTCCTGGCGCTCCATGCCCGCCACCCGCAGGGGCGAGGCAATGTTGTCGAAGACCGAGAGGTTAGGATAGTTGATGAACTGCTGGTAGACCATGGAAACGTTGCGCTTCTGCACCGGCACATGGGTGACATTCCTGCCCCGGAACCAGATTTCACCCTCGCTCGGCTTCTGGATGCCGGCCATGAGCTGCATCAGCGTGGTCTTTCCGGCCAGGGTGGTGCCCAGCAGAATGTTGAAGCTGCCATCCGCCATCATCAGACTGGCGGGATGGATGTGGGTTTCGGCCCCCACACGCTTTGCCACATTGCGCAATTCAAGAGTCATGGAGCGAGCCCAGCGGGAAGCGGAAGGCGCCGGAGCGGAAGCCCGCCCCGGCACCGGAGGGATCACTTACTGGTTCTGCGTCCAGCGCTTGATCAACTCGTCATAGGCGATGGTCTCGCCCTTGGGCTTCTCGTTGTCGAGCTTGGCCCAGGGGGCATGGTCCTTGCTGAGCCAGGCCGAGGGATCCTTGGGCTCATTCAGACGCGGGCCACAGCCATTATAGGTGTTGTTGGCCTTGTCCGCGGCTTCCATGCGGCCCATGATCTGGTCCATCTGCTCGGCCAGGCGGTCCATGGCCTGCTGGGCGGTGAAGGCGCCGGAGTTGACGTCACCGATGTTCTCCCAGAAGAGCTGGGCGAGCTTCGGATAGTCGGGCACGTTCACGCCCGTGGGCGACCAGGCCACACGGTCGGGCGAGCGATAGAACTCGATCATGCCGCCCAGCGCCGGAGCGCGCTCGGTGAAGCTTTCGTGGCGCACCGAGGAGTCACGGATGAAGGTGAGGCCGACATGGCTCTTCTTCACGTCCACCGTCTTCGAGGTCACGAACTGGGCGTAGAGCCAGGCGGCCTTGCGGTGATCAAGCGGGGTGGACTTGAAGAGCGTCCAGGAGCCCACGTCCTGATAGCCGCGCTGCGAGCCTTCCTTCCAGTAGGGGCCGTGGGGCGAGGGGGCCATGCGCCACAGGGGCATGCCCTTGTCGTCCACGGTGTTGTTGCCCTTGTCCTTGGGCTTCACCATGTCGGCGGTGAAGGCGGTGTACCAGAAGATCTGCTGGGCCACGTTGCCCTGGGCCAGCGACGGCAGCGACTGGTAGAAGTCGAGGTCGGCGGCACCCGGGGGAGCAAACTTGCGCAGCCATTCGTCCCACTTGGTCACGGCATAGACCGCCGCCGGGGAGTTGGCCGCACCGCCGCGCGCCACGGAAGCGCCGGAGGGATTGCAGGAATCCTTCTCCATGCGGATGCCCCATTCGTCCACCGGGCGGCCATTGGGCTGGCCCGGATCGGCGGCACCGGCCATGGAGAACCAGGCATCGGTCATGCGCCAGCCGAGGTCGGGGGCGCGCTTGCCATAGTCCATGTGGCCATAGACCTTGACGCCGCCGATTTCCTTCACGTCATTGGTGAAGAAGTCGGCGATGTCCTCGTAGGCCGACCAGTTCACCGGCACGCCGAGTTCATAGCCATACTTGGCCTTGAACTTGGCCTTGATGTCGGGATTGTCGAACCAGTCCTTGCGGAACCAGTAGAGGTTGGCGAACTGCTGGTCGGGCAATTGCCAGAGCTTGCTGTCCGGCCCGGTGGTGAACTTGATGCCCATGAAGTCATTGAGGTCGAGACCGGGATTGGTCACGTCCTTGCCTTCGCCCGCCATCCAGTCGGTCAGGTTGATGGCGCTCTGCAGGCGCGAATGGGTGCCGATGAGGTCGGAGTCGTTGACATAGCCGTCATAGAGATTGCGGTTGGTCTGCATCTGGGTCTGCACCGCCTGGACCACTTCGCCTTCGCCCAGGATCTGGTGGTTGACCTTGATGCCGGTGATTTCCTCGAAGGCCTTGGCCAGCACCTTCGATTCATAGTCATGGGTCGGGATGCCTTCGGAGAGAACATTGATCTCCATGCCCTTCAGGGGCTCAGCGGCCTTGATGAACCACTGCATTTCCTTGAGCTGGTCGTCCTTGGACAGGGTCGAGGGCTGAAACTCGCTATCGATCCACTTCTTGGCCGCCGCCTCGTCCGCCAGGCCGGGTCCGGCGCTGGCAAGGAGGGCAAAGGCAGCCGCCGTCATCAGCAGCTTGGTCTTCATTGAGGTTGCTCCCTAGTTTTTTGGCACCTTATCTGGCACCTGCGGGAACTATCAGTTGAAAGCAAACGAACGTCAATCACAAATTTAAACGAACATTGTGCGGCGCAAGATTGCGATTTTCGAAAAAAAGTGAAACCATGCGCGTCCCGATCAGGAGGCTTTGGTGATCCCTGCCCTTTCCCCCCGGCAGCAGCAGATTCTGGCGCTGGCGCGCCAGACCGGCCATGTGCTGGTGGAGGATCTGTCCAGCCGTTTCGATGTGACCCCCCAGACCATCCGGCGCGATCTCAACGAGCTGTGCGAGGGCAGGCTCCTGGCCCGCATCCATGGCGGGGCCATGCTGTCATCCGGGGTGGAGAATGTGGCCTATGAGGCCCGACGCGTTCTCTCGGCCCAGGAAAAGGTCATCATCGGGCACCATGCGGCGGCTCTCATTCCCAACAACTGCTCGCTTTTCATCAATATCGGCACCACCACCGAGGAGGTGGCGCGGGCGCTCGTCCATCACCAGGGCCTGCTGGTCATCACCAACAACATCCATGTGGCGAGCATCCTCATGCCCTGCCCGAGGATCGACGTGATCCTGGCGGGCGGCATGCTGCGCCGGAGCGACGGCGGCATCGTCGGCGAGCAGGCGGTGGACTTCATCAGCCAGTTCAAGGTGGACCATGCCATCATTGGCACCTCGGCCATAGATGACGACGGCGCCATGCTGGATTTCGATTACCGTGAAGTGCGGGCCACCAAGGCCATCATGGGCAATGCCCGCACCGTGACGCTGGTGGCGGATGCCATGAAGTTCACGCGCTCGGCCCCGGTGCGCATCGGCCATATTTCCGATGTCGATGTCTTCGTGACCGACCAGCCGCCGCCGGACGAGATTGCCGAACTATGCCGGCACCGGGGCGTGACGGTGGAAATTGCCGGCGGTGATATTCCGGCGGTGGCAGCTTTGGGGGCTGAGGCATGAGCGACCGTGAAACTTATGACCTGCTGATCATCGGCGGCGGCATCAATGGGTCAGGCCTGGCGCGCGATGCGGCCGGGCGGGGCCTCAAGGTCATGCTGTGCGAGAAGAGCGATCTGGCTTCCGCCACCTCCTCGGCCTCGACCAAGCTCATTCATGGCGGGTTGCGCTATCTGGAGTATTACGAGTTCCGGCTGGTGCATGAGGCGCTGAAGGAGCGCGAGGTGCTGCTCACGGCCGCACCGCACATCATCTGGCCCCTGCGCTTCATCCTGCCGCATAATGACGGCATGCGGCCCTGGCCGCTGATCCGCCTCGGCCTCTTCCTCTACGACCACATGGGCGGGCGCAGGATCCTGCCCGGCACGCGCGCGCTTGACCTGCGCCGCGATCCCGCCGGCGCCCCTCTCAATGCCCGCTTCACCCGCGCCTATGAATATTCCGACTGCTGGGTGGATGATGCCCGGCTGGTGGTGCTCAATGCCAGGGCCGCCGCCGCCAGGGGCGCTGTCATCCGGACCCGGACGGAATGCATCGCCGCGCGGCGGGTGGAGGGCCTGTGGGAGGCAACGCTCAGGGCCGACGGCGGGGCCAGCACCACGGTCAGGGCGCGGGGCCTTATCAATGCCGCCGGCCCCTGGGTCAGTCAGGTCCTGGGCGACGTGGTGGGGCGGACCGATCCCGACCGCATCCGCATGGTGAAGGGCAGCCATGTGGTGGTGGACCGGCTCTTCGACCATGACCGCTGCTACATCTTCCAGAATGCCGATGGCCGCATCTGTTTCGCCATTCCCTATGAGCAGAATTTCACGCTCATCGGCACGACCGATCAGGATCACGCGGGCGATCCCGGCCAACCCAGAATCAGCGACGGCGAGGTCGACTATCTGCTTGCCGCCATCAGCGAATATTTCAAACGGCCCGTCACCCGGGCCGAGATGCGCTGGTCCTACTCTGGGGTCAGGCCGCTTTACGACGACGGGGCCAGCAAGGCGCAGGAGGCAACCCGCGACTATGTGCTGAAGCTCGACGCGCGCCCGGGCGAGGCCCCGCTGCTTTCCATCTTCGGCGGCAAGATCACCACCTATCGCAAGCTGGCCGAGACCGCGCTGGAAAAAATCCAGCCCTTCTTTCCTGCCATGGGCCGGCCCTGGACCGCGGGCGAGGCCCTGCCCGGCGGCGACTTCCCGCATGACGCGGTGGAAGCGCGCATCGCCGATCTGGCGCAGCGCTATTCCTTTCTGGCGCCGCGCACGGTCCGGCGTCTGTTCCGCGCCTATGGCACCGAGGCCGAAACCCTGATGGCGGGCGCGCGCTTTGCCCAGGACATGGGCCAGACCTTCGGCACCTTGTCGGAACGCGAGGTGGACTGGCTGAAGACCAGAGAATGGGCGCGGACTGCGGAGGATATCCTGTGGCGGCGCTCCAAGCTCGGGCTGCATCTTGCCGCCGAAGAACAGCAGGCGCTGCGCCACCACTTGGGTGAAGCAGACTAGAAAGAGAGGAGGTCAGACATGCCGGGCTACATTCTCGCCATCGACCAGGGCACCACCTCGTCGCGCGCCATCGTCTTTGACCGGAAGCTCACCCCGCGCGCCGTGGCGCAGAAGGAATTCCGCCAGCATTTCCCGCGCTCGGGCTGGGTGGAGCACGAGCCCGAGGACATCTGGACCACGGTCGTTGCGGTGTGCCGCGCCGCCCTGCGCAAGGCGCGGCTCAGGCCCACGGCGATCAGCGCCATCGGCATCACCAACCAGCGCGAGACCACCCTGGTCTGGGACCGCCGGACCGGCAAGCCCATTCACCGCGCCATCGTCTGGCAGGACCGGCGCACGGCGGACATGTGCCAGCGGCTCAAGGCCGAGGGTCATGAGGCGCTGTTCGCGCGCAAGACCGGCCTGCTGCTCGACCCCTATTTCTCCGGCACGAAACTGGCCTGGCTGCTCGATGCGGTGCCCGGCGCGCGGGCACGGGCGGAACGGGGCGAATTGTGTTTCGGCACGGTGGATTCCTTCCTCATCTGGCGGCTGACCGGCGGCAGGGTCCATGCCACCGATGCCACCAATGCCTCGCGCACGCTGCTCTATGACATTCACCAGGGGGCATGGGACGAGGACCTGTGCCGCCTGCTCCGGGTGCCCATGGCCCTGCTGCCGGAGGTGAAGGACTGTGCGGCGGATTATGGCATCACCGACAAGAAACTCCTGGGCGCGGCCATTCCCTTGCTCGGCGTGGCGGGCGACCAGCAGGCCGCCGCCATGGGTCAGGCCTGCTTTGCCCCGGGCATGATGAAGTCCACCTATGGCACGGGCTGTTTTGCCCTGCTTAATACCGGGGACAGGCCCGTGGCCTCGCAGAACCGGCTGCTCACCACCGTCGCCTATCAGCTTGACGGCAAACGCGCCTATGCGCTGGAGGGTGCCATCTTCATTGCCGGGGCGGCGGTGCAATGGCTGCGTGACGGCCTGAAGATCGTGAAAAGGGCGTCCGACACCGGGACCCTCGCCCGAAGTGCTGATCCGCACCAGCAGGTCTATCTGGTGCCGGCCTTCGTGGGGCTGGGGGCACCGTGGTGGAACGCCGAGGCGCGGGGCGCCCTCTTCGGGTTGACGCGGGGCACGACCAATAAGGAAATCTCGCTCGCCGCGCTGGAGTCCGTCTGTTACCAGACGCGCGACCTGCTGGAGGCCATGCGGCGCGACTGGGGGAGCACGGGTGCCACCACCCTGCGCGTGGATGGCGGCATGACCGCCTCCGACTGGACCATGCAGCGGCTGGCCGACATTCTCGATGCCCCGGTGGACCGGCCACGCGTGCTGGAGACGACCGCCTTGGGCGCGGCCTATCTGGCCGGGCTCAAGGCGGGCCTGCTGCCGAAACCGGAAATTTTTGCCCAGAGCTGGAAACGCGACAGGCGGTTCAGCCCGAAGATGAAACCCGGGGTGCGGGAGGAAAAATACCGGGGCTGGCAGGAGGCGGTGCGCAAGCTTCTGGCCTGAAGCCCGTCGTGCAGGGATGGATCACTAGAGCAACCGGCGGTCAGTTGGACTCAACTGCCGCCGATAAGTTGCTCGAAAATCAATATGTTGGCGCAACTTTTCTCGCTCAAATCGTTCCGATTTGATCGTCCGTTGCGCTGGTCCTTTCCGCCACAGCCGGACTGTTTTCATCACCGGCCGCGTGGCGTCTTGCGTTCGGCGACAGCCAGCAGTTTCAGAATCTCGCTGCGCGTGGGGGCATCGAGACTTGCCACCACGTCGGCGAGGCGATTGGCGATCTCGGTCGCCTCGGGATCAAGGCCCGCCGTGTCGATGGTGACCTTGGGGTGGGAAATGCGGGCGAGCCGCACCACTTCCTCGGCGTCGTCCCAGATGATGTTGAAATGGGTGATGACGCGCTGGATGAGGTGCCAGCCGGGCCGGCCGCGCTTGCCGTGCTCCAGGGCCGAGAGATAGGCGGGCGAGACGCCGATGGCCGCGGCCATGGCGCGCAGTGTCATGCCGCGTTCGGCCCGGAGTTTCCGCAGCCTGGCACCGAAGGGCGTCATGGGCGATCATCGCGCAGGCGCCTGAGCCTGACATAAAAGGCCCCGCCGCCGCCGTGTTTGGGATGGGCGGGCTGAAAGCCCGAGACATGGCGGCGGAATTCGGCCTCGTGCAGCCAGAGCGGCACTTCGCGCCTGAGCCTGCCTTCGCGTTCCGGCGCATGAAAGTGATCGCGGCCATGAAGCGTGTGGCGCGAGAAGGGCGAGGCCCCCTTGCCGGTGATGACCAGCACCAGCCGCGAGCCCGCCAGTTGCTGGGTGCGGAGAAAATCGAGCAATTTGACCCTTGCCAGTTCCACGCCCTCGCCATGCAGGTCGATGCGCGATTCCACTTCGGCCTTGCCGCGCGTCAGGCGCTGTTCCATGCGCCGGTCGAGACCAGTGAGCGGCGGCGGGGCGCTGGCGGCGCGGCGCGGGGCGGCGGGCGCAAAAGGTTGCGGCGCAACGGCCCGGGCAGCGGGCGGTGGTGCCGCAGCGGCGGGCCTGGGTTCGGCGGCGACGCGCTTCACCCCGCGCAGGGGCTTTACCCGGCGGGCCACTTCCTCCCACAGGTGATGGTCAGGCAGGTCGGGATGTTTGCGCCGCATGGGCGTGGGTCATGGCATGGGCCGCAAGCGCTTGGCAAGGGAGCGCGGCAGAAGCACGGTCACGGCCCCTTCCGACTTCATGCCGCCGGCGGTGATCTCGGCCTCCGGCCCCCAGCCCCAATAGACATCGCCCCGGGCCGCCCCGATGATGGCGCTGCCCGTGTCCTGGGCGATCAGGAGATGGCGGAAGGGTTTCATGCCAGCGGGCAAGGGTGCCGTGGTGTCGAGCCAGACGGGCATGCCGAAGCGCCAGAACCTGCGGTCCACCGCCAGGCTGCGGCGCGGCGTCAGGGCCACATGCTGCGCGCCGGGCGCGCCGAGCGAGGCATCGCCCAGGGGCACTTCACGGAAAAACACATAGGAGCGGTTTTGCCACATGAGGGCGCGGGCTTCCGCCGGGTTTTGCACCATCCAGCGGCGAATGGCCTGCATGGACAGGCCGGCGCGCGGGATGTGGCCGCGTTCGGCCAGAACCCCGCCGATGCCGGTATAGGGCAGGCCGGACTTGGCGGCATAGGCAAGGCGCGTCACCGTGCCGTCGGCAAAGCGCAGGCGGCCCGAGCCCTGCACCTGTATGAAGAAGAGATCGGCGGCATCGGCGAGCCAGGCAATCTCCAGCCCGCGGCCCGCCAGCGCGCCCTCGTCAATTTCGCGCCGGGTGAAATAGGGCAGCGCCCTGCCCCTCACCTTGCGGCCATAGCGCAGGCCGAGCCTTTTCTCCGTGCGCGGATCAAAGGCGACGAGGTCATCCGGCTTGGCGTGGACGGGCACGGAAAATTCCCGCGTCGCTCTGCGGCTGGCGCGCACCTCGGGTTCATAATAGCCGGTGAACAGCCCCTCAGGACGGTTGGGGTCGTGGACGCGGAAGGCGCGGAAGGCGGTTTCAAAGAAGTGCCGGGCAGCGGTGGCCGTGGCCCCCGCCGCACAGGCGGCGGCCCAATCTGCACGGGTGCCGCCGAAGGCCACGGGGCGGGCAAAGCTCGTGCCTTCATTCACGGTCTCGGCGCAGGAGCGGCGGAAGGCCGCCAGGGCCGCCTGATGATCATCCGCCGCCCAGCCTGAAAGATCGGAAAAGGCCACGGGCTCCAGCCGCACAGCCGCCGCCGCCGGAAGGGACAGGGCCATGAGCATCACGCCCGCCGCCAAGGCCTTCATTCCAGCATGTCGTCGGTGGCGGTGAGCTTCCAGTTGGGATCGCGTGCGGTCACATCACGCTCGAAGGTCCAGACATCGATGATCTGGCGGATGGCGGTGGCATCGCCGTCGATGATCTCGCCCGCCTTGCTGCGCGTGGCGCTGATCACATCGGCGACGAAACGCAGGGCCAGAATGGCGCGCTTGCCCTCCATCTGGGCACCGGTGACCTCAAGCCTGTCGATGCCGACATATTGCAGGGCAACCGTTTCACCGGCCTTGGCGCGGCGGTCGATGGCGGCGGCAAAACCATCATAAACCTCCCGGCTGAGCAGCGGTTTCAGGGCCGGCTTGTCGCCCCGGGCATAGGCATCCACGATCATTTCATGGGCCGCACGCGCCCCCGCCAGGAAGGGCCGCATGGCAAAGCGCGGGTCGGCGGCGGCAATGGCCTCCAGACCCTTGGCCACGGCCGAGCCTTCCTCGGCATGGCCGAACCATATGGGTTTTGCCGGTTCGGCAAGGCCGCGCTCCGGCCTGGCCTCGGGGCCGGGGGCAGGCGGCGGCATGGTGTCCTGGCCCGGCGGCAGGCGGCCCAGCCGCGGATCGAAGGGCGGCCGTTCGCGTCCGGTGCGCTGGCCGAGCGTGACCCAGAGCCGCCAGATGAAGGCGGCGGCCAGCGCGAGGAAAACCAGGTTGATCAGGTCGGCGGGGGCATTCATGGCAAAGTCTCTCGGCAGGCGGCCTTGGAGCGGCAGCGGGTTTGCTCCTATATATAGGGCGGGCATGATCCATTGGTAAGCCCAAGGGGAAGATGAAATTATGGTGCGCACCATCGGCCTTGGCCTGTTGCTGCTCGGCTTTGCCGAGATTGCCACGCTGGTGGCGGTGGGCCGGGTGGTGGGGGTCCTGGGCGTTCTGCTGTTGCTGGTTGTCGCCGGTATGACCGGGATCAGCCTGATCCGGCAATCGGGCCTCTCCATCATGATGCTGGGGCGTTCCGGCCTCAATGCCCGCATGGCCTCGGAACAGGCGGCAACCGGGGTTACCACCTTTGCCGCGGGACTGCTGTTTCTGCTGCCGGGATTTGTGTCGGATGCGGCGGCCCTGCTGCTCTTGCTGCCGCCGGTGCGCAACCGCCTGTCGGGCTGGCTGGAGCGCCACATGGTGGTGACGCCGACGCGCTCGGCACCCGGCGCACCCGGACCCGTCATCGAGGGCGAGGGCCAGGTGATCCACGAGGGTGAAATCCTGCCGCCGCCGGGATCGCGCCTGCCCCCCCGGTAGGACCCGGCACTACCAAGCGCCTTGCAGGTCCAGGCGCAACGTGTTAGCGACAGGCACCTTCATTCGACCGGGCCAGACCGGCCCCCAAGAGGCATTTCCATGGTCAAGACCGCAAAACCCGCCCCGCGCAAGGCTGCGCCCAAATCCGGCAATGGTGCCAAAGCCAAGGCGGAAGCTGCCCCGGCCCCTGTCAGGCTCGATGCGCCGCCGCCCGCGCCGGGTGAACAGCCGTCCATGCGCATTCTCGGCCAGTATCTCAAGGATATCTCCTTCGAGAACCCCAATGCGCCCGCCTCTCTCGCCCCGCAGCAGAACCAGCCCGACATCAACATCGGCGTCAACGTCAACGCGCGCAATCTGGCACCCACCGACTTCGAGGTGGAGCTGCACCTGGACGCCAAGGCGACAGCGGGCGGCAAGGTGGTCTTCGCCGCCGAGCTGCTCTATGCGGGCGTGTTCCGCATGGAGAATTTCCCGCCGAACCTGCTGCATCCGGCGGTGCTCATCGAATGTCCGCGCATGCTCTTTCCCTTCGCGCGCCAGATTCTGGCGGACGCCACGCGCAACGGCGGCTTCCCGCCGCTGATGCTCGACCCCATCGATTTTGCCGGCATGTATCAGCGCCGCATGCAGCAGGAACAGGCCAAGGCCGAAGCCTGACATCTCTGTCGTATCCGATGGCGAACCGCCGTCTTCCGACGGCGGTTTTTTTCGTCCAGCAAAAGTCAGGTTGCTGTAGAGCGGAACGCGCCTTGAGTGCCTCAAAGCGTCCGCTCTTATTTCTTGATGGCGAGCAACTTGTCTGACTTTTGCTGTGTCCAGCAAAAGTCAGGTTGCTGTAGAGCGGAACGCGCCTTGAGTGCCTCAAAGCGTCCGCTCTTATTTCTTGATGGCGAGCAACTTGTCTGACTTTTGCTGTGTCCAGCAAAAGTCAGGTTGCTGTAGAGCGGAACGCGCCTTGAGTGCCTCAAAGCGTCCGCTCTTATTTCTTGATGGCGAGCAACTTGTCTGACTTTTGCTGTGTCCAGCAAAAGTCAGGTTGCTCTAAGCCAGAGGGCATGGGGGCCGAGGGTCTTGACCAGAGCCTCATGGGCCTCCAGCTCCTCGGCCGAAAGGCGCGGCGCCAGAGCCTGGGGCCGCGCGCCAAGGCCGCTGCGGGTGCTGGCCGTGACGGCGGGACTGCGCGCCGGTTCTGGCGCCAGCATGAGCGCCGTCTGCCGCCCGCCGGTGAGTTCGAGATAGACTTCGGCCAGAAGTTCGGCGTCGAGCAAGGCCCCGTGCCTTTCGCGGCGTGAATTGTCGATGCCATAGCGCTTGCACAGGGCGTCGAGGTTGTTCTGGGCCATGGGATGGCGGCGGCGCGCCATGGTGAGCGTATCCATGGCGCGTTCCATCAGCAATTGCGGCAAGCCGAGCCAGCCCAGTTCGGCATTGATGAACTTCATGTCGAAGCTGGCATTGTGGATGATGAGCGGCGCCTCGCCGATGAAGGCGATGAAGTCCTCCACAACATCGGCGAAGAGCGGCTTGTCCTTGAGGAAATCGGCGGTGAGGCCGTGGACCGAGACGGCCTCCGCCGGCACGTCGCGTTCGGGATTGAGATAGGCGTGGAAGGTGCGCCCCGAGGGCAGATGGTTCACCAGTTCGACGGCCCCGATTTCGATGATGCGGTCGCCGGTTGAGGGATCAAGCCCGGTGGTTTCGGTGTCGAGAACGATTTCGCGCATGGCAATCAGGAGCGGGTGAGGGCAGCAAGGACGGCATCGGTTGCCGCGGCAAGATGGGCGAGATCGCCGGAATTGTCGATGACGAAGTGGGCGCGTTTCCGCTTTTCCGCATCGGGCATCTGGCGGGCGAGAATCAGGGCCAGTTTTTCCGGCGTCATGCCGGGGCGGGCAAGAGCGCGCTGGCGCTGGAGCGCTTCGGGCGCGGTGATCAGCACGACCACATCCACGTCCCCTTCGGCATGGGTTTCAAACAAGAGCGGAATATCGAGAACGGCCAGAACGGAACCCTGTTCACGCGCCTCGGCCAGGAAGGCGGCGCGGCGCTCATGCACCAGGGGGTGGATGAGGGCCTCAAGGGCTTTGAGGCGCGCCGGATCCTCCTGAAGGAGGTGGGAAAGGATGGCGCGATCGATCTTTTTTCCCTGCACCGCCTGCGGGAAGCTGGTGCGCAATGCCCGTGCTGCCGTGCCATCGCTGTAGAGATCATGCACCGTCTGATCGGCATCGAAGACGGCAAGGCCGCGATGGCGCAGGTGTTTCACCACTTCGCTCTTGCCCATGGCGATGGAGCCGGTGAGGCCGACGATTTTCATGACCGGCCGTCCGGGTCGATGTCGCGGGCGACAAGGTCATAGAGTTCCTGCGTCACCTCGGGCCGGCGGCCAAACCACAGTTCAAAGCCGGTGGCCGCCTGATGCAGCAACATGCCGAGGCCCGGCACGACACGGTGGCCGCGCGCCTTCGCCTGCTGCAACAGCGGCGTTTCCAGAGGTGTATAGACAATGTCGGCAACCACGGCGGAGGGTTTGAGAGGGGCGAGATCAAGCTCCAGCGCGGCCTGCCCCGCCATGCCCAGGGCCGTGGTGTTGACGAGAAGGTCACAGGCTGGAAGGGCGGCTGGCAGATCCGGCCAATCCACGACGCACACCGGGGTTGTCCTGCTGCCCAGCGCGCGCAGGGCTTCGGCCCGGCCGAGGGTGCGGTTGGCGATGGTGATGGTCGCGGCCTCTTCATCCACCAATGCGCCGACAATGGCGCGGGCCGCCCCGCCCGCCCCCAGCACCAGCACATGGGAACCTGATACGGAAAAATTCGGCGCACTGGCGGCCAGGCTCGCCATGAAGCCATGACCATCCGACGAGGTGCCATGGCTCTTGCCGTCCTGCAGCCAGACCGTGTTCACCGCGCCAAGCCGCCGGGCCAGCGCATCCACGTGATCGAGATGGTGCAGGGCCTCTTCCTTGTGCGGAATGGTGATGTTGCAACCTGTCAGACCCTCGTCGGCGAGGTGGCGCAGAAAATGTCCCAGGGCCTGCGGTTCCACCGGCCGCCGCTCATAGGAGCCCGCGATGCCATGGTGCCGCAGCCAGTAATTATGGATGAGGGGCGAGCGCGAATGGCTGATGGGCCAGCCGATGACCGCGGCGCGTTTCATGTGGGCAAGACTCCGCGGCGGCGCAGCGCGGCAAGCAGCGGCAGCAGGGGAAGACCGAGAATGGTGGTGTGCTCACCGCTGACCCGGGTAAAGAGTTGCGCGCCCTCCTCCTCCAGCTTGTAGCCGCCCACCGAGGTGAGCAGTCCTTCGCCCTGCCGCGCCGCATAGGCAGCCAGAAACTCCCGGGAAAAATCGCGCATGGTGAGGCGCGCGCTGGCGCTGTGCCGCCAGATGATCCGCCCTCCCCTGGCCAAGGCCAGGGCGGAATGGAGCGTGTGGGTCTTGCCCCGGAGTTTCAGGAGGTGACGCCGGGCCGCGGCCAGATCACGCGGCTTGTCGAAGGTGCGGCCCTCATGGTCCAGGGTCTGATCCGCCCCGAGGACGAGGGCTTCCGGCCGCAGCGACGAGAGCGACAGCGCCTTGGCTTCCGCCAAGGCCAGGGCCAGTTCCTTCGGTGTCTTGCCGCGCATTTTCCGCTTCAGGGCGGTTTCATCGACTTCGGGACGGCGGGCCTCAAACCTGACGCCGGCAGCGGTCAGCAGCTTGCGGCGGATGGCGCTGGTGGAAGCGAGAATGAGCGCTTCATCCGGCATGGTGATTGGCCTGCCATTCGGCATGGAGCTTGGTGATGGTGGCGGCGGTTTCCTCCACCGAGCGGCGCGTGACATCGATGAGCGGCCAGTCATGCTTGCGGCATAGGGTTGTCATGTTCAGGATTTCCTCCTGAATGGCGCGGGCGTCGATATAGGAGGTATTGGCCTTTTCGTTGAGACTGATCAACCGATGCTTGCGGATCTGGGCGATGCGTTCGGCCGAGGCCATGAGGCCGATGACCAAATGGTCCTTCAGATCATGCAGGCCCTTGGGCAGGGGCGAGGATTTCACGATGGGGACATTGGCGATCTTGAGGCCGCGCAGGGCGAGATAGATGCTGGTGGGGGTCTTGGACGAGCGGCTGATGCCGAGAAGAATGATATCAGCCCCCGAGAGATCATCGGCGTTCTGGCCATCGTCATGGGCCAGGGTATAGGCCAGGGCATCCATGCGGCGGAAATAATCGGCGTTCAGCACATATTGACCGCCGACCTGGGGGCGGGATTTCGAGTTCAGGAAGACACCAAGGCTTTGGATCATGGAGTCGAGAATGGAAACGGCGGGCACGCCAATCTGTTGACATTGTTCTTCGAGCTGGCGGCGGATTTCCGGGTCAAGCAGGGTGAAGAAAACGATGCCCGGCTGACTTTCGATGTCGGCAACGGTCCTGGCCAATTGCCGGGGGGTGCGGATCAGGGCATGGATGTGAGCAATGGGACTATGATCGGTATAGGATGCCATGGCGGCGCGGGCCGCCGTTTGCAGGGTCTCACCGGTGGAATCCGACACCAGGTGCATGTGAAAATGACGTTTCATGACGGTGGGCAGAATTGTGGATAAGTGCAAGGTTTCGCGCACCATGGCCGGGCTTGTGGAGGAAGGAAAGGGTTTTCCAGTCTGGTGATAGGCCACGAGGTTTTTCCACGGCTGTGGATCATCTCCCGGAGATTTTCACGGCCACGACCATTAGGTGCTAATGGATTGATTATAAAAGAGGAATTCCAATGTCTCGGAACATGATCCGAGACATGAGAAATTTGACATTTGAAACCCTGGGGAAAACCGGATTATCCCGGCAATCCACAGGCCAACAAAGACTCCAGAGTCCTTAAGGGATTTTTAGAAGAGGTTTCATTTTGAAACGCGCATTGATTGACGTTTTGACGGGCAAGGCGCCAGAGCGGCGTCCGGTATGGTTCATGCGTCAGGCGGGCCGCTATCTGCCGGAATATCGGGCCTTGCGGGCCGAGGCGGGATCCTTCCTCAATCTTTGCTATGACCCGGTGCGGGCCTGCGAGGTGACGCTCCAGCCCTTGCGCCGGTTTGATCTCGATGCGGCCATTCTGTTTTCGGACATTCTGGTGGTGCCGCATGCGCTGGGCCTGTCGCTTCGTTTTGCCGAGGGCGAAGGCCCGATTTTGCAGACGGTGGGTTCGGCCGCTGAGGTGGCGCGGCTGGCGGTGGAAAAACCCGGTGATCAATTGAAGACGGTGGCTGAAACGGTGGCTCTGGTGCGAGCATCATTGGCGCCGGAAAAAACCTTGATCGGCTTCTGTGGCGCGCCCTGGACGGTGGCGAGCTACATGATCGAAGGTGGCAGTTCGAAGCGGGCCGTGGCGCGGCAGGTGGCCGCAGAAAATCCCGCGTGGTTTGCCGATCTGTTGCAGAAGCTGGTCGATGTGTCGGTTCATTATTTGGCGTTGCAGGTGGAAGCGGGCGCCAATTGCCTGCAGATTTTCGACTCCTGGGCGGGTGATCTCGACGGTGAGACGTTGAAGCGCTGCGTGTTCAGGCCGATTGCCGAAATGCGGCGGCGGCTGAAGGAAAATTATCCGGATGTTCCGGTCATCGGCTTTGCCCGCGGCATCGGTGAGGCCCAGGCCGACTTTGCCCGGGCAACAGAGGTTGACGGGGTCAGTGTCGAGGATGACCGGGTGTTGGCGGAGGTTTTGAAAACCCTCCCCTCAGGCGTTGCGGTTCAGGGCAACCTGTCGCCGCAGAGCTTGCTGGCTGGCGGCGATGTCATGCGCGCCGAGGTCGCCAGCCTTTTGCGCTCGCTGCCCAAGGACCGGCATATCTTCAACCTTGGCCATGGCATCGTGCCGCAGACGCCGATCGCGCATGTGGCGGAGGTGGTGGCCATGATCCGGGCGGCGGATTGAGCCATGCTCTTTCTCTGGATCAAGGTCCTCCATATCCTGGCGGTCATCTCGTGGATGGCGGGGCTGTTCTATCTGCCGCGCCTTTTTGTCTATCACGCCATGGAACCCAGAGGTTCGGCCACGGGCGAGACCTTCAAGGTCATGGAGCGGCGGCTGATCAAGGCGATCATGCGGCCCGCCGCGGTGGTGACCTTCATTTCCGGGCCGTGGCTGACCTGGCAGATGGGCTATGGCTTCCTCGATTTCTGGCTGGTGATGAAATACCTGGGCGTGGCGGGCATGCTCGGGGTTCACCTGGTGTTGGAGCACCATGTGGCCGCCTTTCGGGACGGCAGGCCGACGCCGGGGCACCGGTTTTTCCGGGTCCTCAATGAAATTCCGACGGTTTTGCTGATCTGGATCGTCATATGGGTGGTGGTGAAGCCCTGGTAACCACTGGGGCTCACCCCTTCATTATGGGCTTTTCCGAAAGCCCATCCTTTGCTATGAGGCCAAAGACCGATCCCGCCGGTTCCCGCCTCTCCCGCTGGCGCTGAGTTCTTCGCGCTTCAGCCTTCCCCACGAAAGACCATGATTGACATTACTGACCTGAAAGAGATCAAGCTCAAGGATCTCAAACTCAAAACCCCCGCCGAACTCGTGACCATTGCCGAGGGGCTGGAGGTGGAAAACGCCGGCGCGCTGCGCAAGCAGGAGCTGATGTTCGCCATCCTGAAAAACCTGGCCGCCCGCAACGTCGAAATCATCGGCGAGGGCGTGGTCGAGGTCCTGCAGGACGGCTTTGCCTTCCTGCGCTCGTCCGACGCCAATTATCTCGCCGGTCCCGACGACATCTATGTCTCGCCCAGCCAGATCCGCAAGTTCACGCTCAAGACCGGTGACACGGTGGAAGGCCAGATCCGCAGTCCCAAGGACGGGGAGCGCTACTTCGCCCTGGTGAAGGTCAACACCATCACTTTTGAAGACCCGGAAAAGGCCCGCCACAAGGTCCATTTCGACAATCTGACGCCGCTC
>CALMUW010000039.1 GCA_937872985.1 uncultured Alphaproteobacteria bacterium | reverse complement strand
CCCGAAGCTATCCCACATCCGATGCCAGAGCCGAACAACTCCCCCTCTGGACCCATCGATACAATTGGCATCGCCCACACGGCGGCCTAAACTCAATGACACCCATCAGTCGCCTCGAACTATCCGAGGACAACCTGTTGAGGCTCCACATCTAGATGGGAATGCGCTTTGCTTACGTCAAAGCGTCCGCTCAGACCTCTTGACGACGAGCAACTTTTCTGACTGTTGACGTTTCCGTCAAAAGTCAGGTTGCTCTACAGCAAATCCTGCAAATGCGGGATGAGGGGCTTGTCCGCCGGCGGCATGGGATAGTCACGAAGCTTCAGCGGCGGCACCCACTTGACCTCCTGCCCCTCGGCCCCCCGCACCTCGCCTTTCCAGCGCCGGCAGACATAGAGCGGCATGAGCAGATGAAAATCGTCATAGGCATGGCTGGCAAAGGTCAAGGGCGCGAGACAGCTTTCACTGACATCAATGGCAAGCTCCTCCTTCAACTCGCGCACCAATGCGGCTTCCGGCCGTTCGCCCGCCTCCACCTTGCCGCCGGGAAACTCCCACAGCCCGCCCAGTTGCTTGCCCTCCGGGCGCCTTGAAATCAGCACCCGGCCATCGGCGTCCACCAGCGCCACGGCGGCAACGAGCAGGAGTTTCATCAGCTTCTGTACGACCCGTTGATGTCGATGTAGCGGTGGGTAAGATCGCAGGTCCAGACCGTGGCCCTGCCCCGGCCGCCCGCGCCCACATCGACCGCGATCTTGATGTCGCGCCCCTTCATGTGCGGCATGATCTCCTCTTCCTTGTAATCGGGATCGCGCATGCCGTTGCGCGCCACGGTCACGCCCGCGATCCTGATCTTCAGCCGGTCGCGGTTGGCCCTCTCGCCCGATTTGCCCACCGCCATGACGATGCGGCCCCAGTTGGCGTCCTCGCCCGCAATGGCGGTTTTCACCAGCGGGGAATTGGCGATCACCATGCCGATGCGGCGGGCGGCCTCGTCATTCTCCGCGCCCGAAACCGCGATCTCGACGAATTTTTCCGCCCCCTCGCCGTCCTTCACCACCTGATGGGCGAGGTCGAGGCAGATGGCGGTGAGCGCCTGGGCAAAGGGCCTGAGGCGCGCGTCACCCGCCGTCTTGAGGCCCGGCACCTTGCCCGCCGCGCCGGTGGCAAAGAGCAGCACCGTGTCCGAGGTCGAGGTGTCGCCATCCACCGTGATGCAGTTGAAGCTCTTGGCCGTGGCCTCGGCCAGAAGCTTCTGGAGAATCCTGGCCGGGATGGCCGCATCGGTGAAGATGAAGACCAGCATGGTCGCCATGTCGGGCGCGATCATCCCCGAGCCCTTGGCGATGGCATTGATGGTCACCGTCTTGCCCGCGAGCTTCACCGTGGCGCTGGCCGCCTTGGCGAAGGTGTCAGTGGTCATGATGGCGCGCGCCGCCTCCGGCCAGACGCTGCGATCGGCCCGCGCCATGAGGCCCGGCAGGGCGGTCACGATGGGCGCGGGGTCCATGGGTTCGCCGATGACGCCGGTGGAGGCCTGGAAGATCTCTCCGGGCTTGCACTTCAGATGTTTCGCCGCCGCCCCGGCCACGGCCTTCACCGTTGCCACGCCCGCCTTGCCGGTGAAGGCATTGGAATTGCCGGCATTGATGATGCAGGCCCGTGCCGTGCCCTTCTTCAACCCCGCCGCACACCACTCCACCGGGGCGGAGCGCGTCTTGGAGGTGGTGAAGACGCCCGCCACCGTGGTGCCGGGGTCCAGCACCGCCAGCAACAGGTCGGTGCGGTTTTTATAGCGGATGCCCGCCGCCGTGGCGGCAAGACTTACCCCCGCCACAGGCGGCAGATCAGGAAAGGACGTGGGGGCAAGGGGCGAAAGCGTGGTCGCCATGGCAATCTCCAATCATTCCGGCTCGGCACCGGATACTTCACTGGCCGGGCCCTGTCATCCAAAACAAAACGCCGGGCTTGACACCCGGCGTTTCAAGACAGCAAACCAGCACTCTTACTGCTGTGGCACCTGCAGGTCGCCCTTGCCGGAGGTATCCGATCCAGCATCATCAGCCGGCGCCGCACCATCCGCCGGCGCCGCACCGCCCGCATTGGCCTTCTCCTCCAGCAGCTTGCGCTGCTTGGCGGCCTCGGCGGCGAACTTTTTCAGATCCTCGTCGAGAATCTCGATCTTGGCCGACTGGCGCAGGCCAGCCATGATCTCTTGGGCCTTCTTGCGCATCAGCACATTGCGGATGGCACCCTTCACCTGATCATAGGGCTGGGCCGCGCCCATCTTGCGGTCTTCGAGCTTGATGATGTGCCAGCCGAAATCCGTCTTCACCGGGGCCGACACCTCACCCTGCTTCAGGGCAAAGGCCGCCTTGGAAAACTCCGGCACCATCTCCGGCGCGGTGAAATAGCCAAGATCACCGCCGAAGTCCTTGGAGCCGTCCAGCGAATACTTCTTGGCCAGATCCTCGAACTTGCCGCCCGCCTTGAGCTGGGCCGCGATGTCCTGGGCTTCCTTTTCCGAGGCCACGAGAATGTGGCGGGCGCGGATGCGCTCGGTCTGGGCCACCTTGGCCGCCTCCTGATCATAGGCCGCCTTGATGTCGGCCTCGGCAATGGTCGGCGAGATCTTCAGCGAGAAATAGGTGTCACGCAGCGCCTTGGCCTGATAGAGGGCGAGGCGGCGCTTGTATTCGTCGGTGTCGGCAATGCCTTCCTTGACCGCCTGTTGCGCCATCAGGTGGCGCTCCACCAGGAATTCCACCACGAAGGGATAGCGCAGATTCTTCGGCAGGTCCGGCAACTGGCCGACGATGTCGTCCATGGCCATGCGGATTTCCGAAACCCGGATATCGTGGCCGTTGACCGTGGCCACCACCTTGTCCTCGGCCGAACCCGGCACCGGCGGCTTCGGCGGCCCCTCGGCCAGGGCGCGCCCGCCATGCCAAGGCCGAGCACCCCGGCCAGAACCACTGTTTTGAAAGTCGTCAGAATGCGCGCCATGAAATCCATCACCTGAAGTCTGAACGGTCCCGTTTCCCGGCGGTCAATGACGGCGAAACAAGGCAAGAATATGCCAAGCGCCGCATGGCCAGCGGAAACCCCCGTGTCTGGCCCATTTACGGGGCTTTTTCCACCCTCGCAAGGCAGCAGGCCATGGCGCGAGCAGGCTGTTTCCGGCTGTTGCGGCAAGGCCACACATTGAAATGGGGCCATTTCACCCCCATCTGGCGGGCGGTGGCGGCGGCTCCCGATTGCTCTCAGCGGCCAACCTGTCTAGAACCCGCCCCGACACGGAATTTTCGCCCAGGGACCGAATCACATGCTTGGACTGCGCTCCATCGCCGCAAAAATCTTCGGCACGACCAACGACCGCAAATTGGCGCGCTTCAACGCCCGGGTCCCCGCCATCAACGCCCTTGAGGCCCAGTACGAGAAGCTCTCGGACGAGGAATTGCGGGGCCTCACCGCCCAGTTCAAGGCCGAACTGGCCGAGGGCAGGACCCTCGATGACCTCATGGACCGGGCCTTTGCCGCCGTGCGCGAGGCCGCCAGGCGCGCCATCGGCCTGCGCCATTTCGACGTGCAGCTGGTGGGCGGCATGGTGCTGCACGACGGCAACATCGCCGAAATGAAAACTGGTGAAGGCAAGACCCTGGTGGCCACCCTGCCGGTCTATCTCAACGCGCTTGAGGGCAAGGGCGTTCACGTCGTCACCGTCAACGACTACCTCGCCCGCCGCGACGCCGCCTGGATGGGCCAGGTCTATGCCGCGCTTGGCATGACCACCGGCGTCATCGTCCACGGCCTTGATGATCATGAGCGCCGCCGCGCCTATGCCTCGGATGTGACCTACGGCACCAACAACGAGTTGGGCTTTGATTATCTGCGCGACAACATGAAATACCATCTCGAGGAGATGGTGCAGCGCGGCCACCACTATGCCATCGTCGACGAGGTGGACTCGATCCTGATCGACGAGGCCCGCACCCCTCTCATCATCTCCGGCCCGGTGGATGACAAGTCCGACCTCTATAATGCGCTTGACCGCTTCATTCCGGCCCTGGTGGCCGAGGACTATGACCTCGATGAAAAGCAGCGCGCGGTGACCCTCACCGAGGCCGGCAACGAGCATCTGGAGCAGGTGCTGGCCGCGGCGGGCCTGCTCAAGGGCGACAATCTCTACGACGCCGAGAACGTCACCATCGTGCATCACGTCCAGCAGGCGCTGCGCGCCCACAAGCTGTTCCAGCGCGACAAGGACTACATCGTCAAGGACAACCAGGTCATCATCATCGACGAGTTCACCGGGCGCATGATGCCGGGACGGCGCTATTCCGAAGGCCTGCACCAGGCGCTTGAGGCCAAGGAGCATGTGGCGATCCAGCCGGAAAACGTCACCATGGCCTCCATCACCTTCCAGAATTATTTCCGCCTCTACGCCAAGCTCGCGGGCATGACCGGCACCGCCCTGACCGAGGCCGAGGAATTCCAGGACATCTACAATCTCGACGTCATGGACATCCCCACCAACATGCCGGTGGCCCGCCGCGACGACGATGATGAGGTCTATCGCACCGCGCGCGAGAAGTATGCCGCCATCATCGCCACCGTCCGCGAGGCGCGTGAGCGCAGCCAGCCCGTTCTGGTGGGCACCACCTCCATCGAAAAGTCCGAGATCCTCTCGGCCATGCTCAAGGACCAGAACATTCCGCACAATGTGCTGAATGCCCGCTATCATGAGCAGGAAGCCGCCATCATCTCCCAGGCCGGTGTCCCGGGGGCGGTCACCATCGCCACCAACATGGCGGGCCGCGGCACCGACATCGTGCTGGGCGGCAA
>CALMUW010000038.1 GCA_937872985.1 uncultured Alphaproteobacteria bacterium | reverse complement strand
CCTTCAGGTTATGAGCCTGACGAGCTACCGGGCTGCTCCACCCCGCGTCAGAGGTGAGGCTCATGTAGCAACCGCTGCGGCTTTTGTGAACCCCCGGCGGGGATTTATTTTGCCGGGTGCTATTACCACAAGGCGCAGCAACACTTTTGAAACTCTCATGCGCTAAAGTGTGGAAATGGCACAGGTAAATTGATTTTTAACCGGTGCCGGGCCGTTCGGGATTGGGTACTGCGTACCCGAGGGGCAGTGTGTTTAAGCGAGGGACTCCCGTTGGAGTCCCTCGTTTGTTATCAATCCAGCGTCACCCGGTAGCGCGCCACGGCCAGCGCGCCCACGATCACGAGGGTGATGGCAAGGATGGCCACTTCGCCCGCGATCTGATCGAAGACCGCACCCTTGAGCATGATGCCGCGCACCACGCGCAGATAATGCGTGACTGGCAGGGCTTCGCCGATGACCTGTGCCCACCCCGGCATGCCGCGGAAGGGAAAGGCAAAGCCGGACAGCAGGATCGACGGCATGAGAAAGAAGACCGACATCTGCATGGCCTGAAGCTGACTTCGGGCCACGGTGGAGAAGGTGAAGCCGATGGCGAGGCTGACAGTGATGAACAGCAGCGTGGCCAATGCGAAGAGCGGCTTTGAGCCTGCGAAGGGCACGCCGAAGAGGAAGCGCGAGGCGATCAGCACGACGATGACCTGAACGAAGCCGATGACCACATAGGGCGCGATCTTGCCGATCATGACTTCAACCGGCCGCACCGGCATGGCGAGCAGGTTTTCCATTGTGCCGCGTTCATATTCCCGCGCCACGCCGAGGGCCGTCATCATCACCAGCGTCATGGTGAGGATGATGCCGAGCAGACCAGGCACCACATTGAAACGGCTGATGCCCTCGGGGTTATAGCGGCGCTGGACAATGACCGAGATGGCGCTGTCCTTGCCGCGATAGGCCGCGAGCGGGCCGGTGAAGCCTGTTGCCACGGCCTGGGTGACGGCGGCATTCACCGAAGCGAGCGCGCTGCCGATGGTGGCGGGGTCGGTGGCATCGGCCTCCACCAGAATCTGGGCCGGTTCGCCGCGCATGAGCTGGCGGGTGAAATTGCCGGGCACGGAAATGATGAACTGCACATCACCGCGCTGCAACAGGTCATTGGCCTCGGCTTCGCCCGCCACCTCGCGCACCACCGAGAAATAACCCGTGTTGGTGATGGCCGAGGTGAGGGCGCGGGTCACCGGTGTGTGGTCGGCGGAGAGGATGGCGGCAGGCAAGGCCTTGGGGTCGTTGTTGATGGCAAAGCCGAACATGACGAGCTGCATCATGGGCAGCATGAACATCATGGCGAAGGTCAGGCGGTCACGGCGCAATTGGCGCGCTTCCTTGACGATCATGGCATAGAGGCGGGAGAAAAAACCCATGGACATCACGCCTCAGTCGGGAACGGCATTGTCATGGGACTGGCCCATGAGGTGAATGAAGACATCCTCCAGCGTCGGTTCGGCCTGCGACCAGGTGAGGCCGGGGCGCTGGCGGAAGGGGGCTATGGCGCGGAGCAGGGCGGCTTCGTCCGGTCCGCAGACATGCAGCGTGGTGCCGAAGGCAGCCGCGGCGGTGACGCCCTCGGCGTGGCGCAGGTCCGGCGCCAGACGGTCGGCGCCGGGGCCTTCGGCAATGACGGCCTTGAGGCCGGAGTCGTGGATGATGCTGTCGGCGGTGCCGCGCGCCATGAGCTTGCCATAGGCGATGTAGGCGATCTCGTGGCAGCGCTCGGCCTCGTCCATGTAGTGGGTGGAGACGAGAACGGTGATGCCGGTGGCGGCGAGCGCGTGGATCTCGTCCCAGAAGGTGCGGCGCGCCTTGGGGTCGACGCCCGCCGTGGGTTCATCGAGCAGCAGAAGCTTGGGCTCGTGCAGCACACAGGCCGCCAGCGCCAGGCGCTGTTTCCAGCCGCCGGAAAGCGAACCGGTCAATTGTTTCTGGCGGCTGGCAAGGCCAAGACGTTCGAGCGACTGGTCGACCCGGCGCGCCACATGGTCGAGGCCATAGATGGTGGCCACGAACTCCAGATTCTCGCGGATGGTGAGGTCTTCATAGAGGCCGAATTTCTGGGTCATGTAGCCGGCGCGCCGCTTGATGGCGTCACGCTCGCGGATGATGTCGTATCCCAAACAGGTGCCGCTGCCGGCGTCGGGCGTGAGCAGCCCGCAGATCATGCGCAGCGTGGTGGTCTTGCCGGAGCCATTGGGGCCGAGGAAGCCGCAGATGCGGCCCGGCATGAGGGTGAGATCGACATGATCCACCACCACGCGCGCGCCGAATTTCTTGACGAGGCCGGTGACGTCGATGGCGGGTTGAAGCGTGGTCATGGCAGGGGCGCGATCTCCACCGGCAGGCCGGGACGCAATTGCGGCGAGGGCTGATCGGGCCGGGCCTCCACGCGATAGACCAGCTTGGCGCGGGCGGTTTCGGAATAGATGACGGGCGGGGAATATTCCGGGCGCTGGGCCACATGAGTGATGGTGGCGGAAAGCCCCGCCGCGCAGGAATCGCAGGCGAAGGAGAGCCTCGTGCCGGGTGCGGCCCTGGCCAGAACCGCTTCCGGAATGAACAGGATGAGCTTCAGGCCATCGGCAGGCTGAAGCGCCACGATCGGCTGGCCCGCGCCCACCCATTCGCCAACCTCGAAATAGGTATCATCCACCTGGGCCGCGCGCGGCACGGTGAGGGTGAGGTCGGCCAGACGGCTTTCGGCCTGGGCCAGAGCGGCGGCGGCGGCGTCGGCCTGGGCCTTGGCGGCGGCAATTTCCTGTTCACGCGCGCCCATTTGAGCGAGCGCCAGTTGCGCATCATAGCCTTCGATCTGGGCCTGCAACTGCTTTACCGTCGCGGTGGCGGAATCCAGTTGGGCCTTGGCGGCGGTGCCGGAGGCGGCGAGGCTGCGGGCGCGGGCCAGGGTGGACTGGGCCAGGGTCAGCGAGGCTTCCGCCGTCTGCTTCTGGGCGCGGATCACCTCGATCTCCTGCGGGCGTTTGCCGCGCTGGAGGTTGTCATATTGGGCCGTTGCGGCGGCCAGCGCGGCGCGCGCCTGATCAACCGCGGCCTGCCGCTCGGCATCGGCAAGGCGGAAGGCCATGGCTCCGGCCTTGGCGGTGTCGCCTCGGTTCAGGGGCCGTTCCGCCAGACGCCCCGCCACCGGCGGGCTGAGGAGGATCTGGTCGCTTTCCACATAGCCCAGATAATTGCCGCTGCCCGGCGGCTGCGGCAGCCATTGATTGCGGAAGGTGATGGCGGTGATGGCAAGTGCGGCGATGAGGAAAAGCGGAAGCAGCCGTTTCATGGCGCAAGGCCCCTGAGAATGAGGGTGATGTGGTGTTGGGCGAAGCCTGCGATATCGAGGGGCGGCTTGCCGATGGGTTCAAAGACGCCGCGCCACAGGGCGGCCAGCAGGAAACCGCCGGCCAGACTGCGAGCTGTATAGGCAGGATCGGCCGGGCGAAACTCTTGGCTCTCGATGCCGCGGCGGATCAACCCTTCGAACAGGGGCAGGGCGACGCTGATGGTGGTGTCGAAATAGAGCTGGGCCAGCTCCGGGTGGGCGCCGCTTTCGGCGATGATCAGTTTCAGGATTTCGGGCAGGCGGGTTTCGGTCAGGCGGCGGGCGATTTGCGTGGCGGCGGCGGTGATGATGGGGCTGACCGGGCCAGGCTCGCTTTCGGCGCGCGCGCCTACGGCCTGGAGTTCCCGGGCAATGGTGGTTTCGACGATGGCCCTGAGCAGGGCGGTCTTGTCGGTGAAGTAGAGATAGACCGCGCCCTTGGAAATTCCGGCGCGCTTGGCCACGTCCTCCATGCGGGTGGCGGAAAAGCCTTTTTCAGCAAAGAGATCGAGGGCCGCCGCGAGAATTTCGGCGGGCCGGTCTTCCGGGCGGCGCTGGCACTTATTAACTGACTGGTCAGTCATAAATGAGATTTAGGCCCCGCGGCGCAGGGAGTCAATGAGGACTCATGGCCGCAGCAAAGAATGGCTAGCGCAACGGACGATCAAATCGGAACGATTTGGGAGAGGAAAGTTGCGCCAAC
>CALMUW010000037.1 GCA_937872985.1 uncultured Alphaproteobacteria bacterium | reverse complement strand
GGGCGGCGGTGGTCCGCCCTGATCCTGATGCCGGCCGCGCGGGCGGGGGGGGCGGGGGCGGAGGCCGCGCCGCCGCCCGCCTATCTCGATGACCGGAGCGATGCGGCCTCCCTGGTGCGCTCGCTCTATAATGCCGTGGCGCTGAAGGACTATGCCCGGGCCTGGAGCTATTTCGGGCAGCCGCCGGCCAGGGATTTCGCCAGTTTCGTTGCGGGCTACGCGGCCACTGAATTCGTGGCGGTGAAGGTGGGGCGGGTGGCAGCCGAAGGGGCGGCGGGAAGCAGCTATTATTCCGTGCCGGTGGCCCTTGCCGCCCATGAGACGGGCGGCAAGGTTTCCTATTTCGCCGGATGTTATGTGGTGCGGGCGGTCAATGGCGCTATTCAGGAGCCGCGCTTCAATCCCTTGCACATCGCGCAGGCCAAGCTTAAGCCGGTCGCGGATTTCGCCATGCCTGACGAGGTGGCGAAGTCGTGTGGCGGGGCGGACGCAGCAGATGACGGCGCGGCGGCGCTGGAACGGGTGAAGCGCCAGTTTGCGGCAGAGCAAAGGCTGACCTGCGGGCTGGACGGGGCGGAGACGGCGCCGGGCGCACTGCGCGCGCCGGAGGTGCACGACCTCACCTTCCGGTTTGCCAGCGACGAGGCGGCGGCCAAGCCCCGCCACTACCGGCTCTATCACTTCCCCTGTCAGCTCTTTGCCTACAATGAATCGAGTCTGTTCTACCTTGAGGACGACATGGGCGCGGCGCAGGTCCTGAGCTTTGCCGAGCCGGTGGTGGACGCCAGTTTCAGCGACGAGGAACAGACCAGGCTTGCGACCTGGACGGTCGGCGGGTTCAGTGCCGCCAACACCCTCATCAATGCCGACTATGACGCCAGGACCATGGCCATCACGAGCTTTGCCAAGGGGCGCGGCGTGGGCGATATTTTCACCTCGGGAACCTGGGGTTTTTCGGAAGGTGCCTTCCATCTCAGGGACTGGCTTTACGATGGCACCGGCGATGGCGCGCAGAACCCGGTGACGGTCATCAAGGACGGTCATCTCCAGCCCGATAACCCGCCCAAGTAACCCCAAGATTTCAGCGGCTTAGGGTGCGGCCAAAAACCCGCCGAAAGGTGCGGACGGGGCCTCGTTTTCGTTGCCCGTGGCGGCACCTTCCGGTAAATTTTCCTGACCCTCGAATCGGACTGCCGGTGGTGGTTTCCGGCGGCCGCAGGCGGGGGCGGCGGGAGGCTTCCCGCGCTAGGATTTCCGGTGACCGACAAGACTGACAAGACGGGCGGCATGACGCCTGCCAATCCCCACGAAATTTCGCCCATCTCCATCGAAGACGAGATGCGCAAGAGCTATCTCGATTACGCCATGAGCGTGATCGTGAGCCGGGCGCTGCCCGATGTGCGCGACGGCCTGAAGCCGGTGCACCGGCGCATCCTCTACACCATGGAGGAGAACGGCTTTTCGCCCGACAAGGCCTACAAGAAGTCGGCCCGCATCGTCGGCGACGTCATGGGCAAATATCACCCGCACGGCAATCTCGCCATCTATGACGCGCTGGTGCGCATGGCGCAGGATTTCTCGCTGCGCCTGCCGCTCATCGACGGTCAGGGCAACTTCGGCTCGGTGGATGGCGATCCGCCCGCCGCCGACCGCTACACGGAATCGCGCCTCGCCAAGGCGGCGGTGCCGCTGCTCGATGACCTCGACAAGGACACGGTGGAGTTCCAGCTCAACTACTCCAACGAGTTCCGCGAGCCGGTGGTGCTGCCGGCGAAATATCCGAACCTGCTGGTCAACGGCTCGGGCGGCATCGCGGTCGGCATGGCCACCAACATGGCGCCGCATAATCTGGGCGAGGTGATCGACGCCACGGTGGCGCTGATCGACGACCCCGCCATCGGCATCGATGATCTCATGGCCCATATGCCGGGGCCGGATTTCCCAACCGGCGGCATCATCCTGGGGCGGGCGGGCATCCGCTCGGCCTTCCACACGGGGCGCGGCTCCATCACACTGCGAGGCCGGGTGGCGGTGGAGGACATCCGCAAGGACCGCGAGGCGCTGGTCATCAGCGAGATTCCCTATCAGGTGAACAAGGCGCAGATGATCGAGCGCATCGCCGAACTGGTGCGCGAAAAGAAGATCGAGGGCATCTCCGACATCCGCGACGAAAGCTCGCGCGAGGGCATGCGGGTCGTCATCGAGTTGAAGCGCGATGCCGTGGCCGATGTGGTGCTGAACCAGCTCTACCGGCTCTCGGCGCTGCAAAGCTCCTTCAGCGTCAACAATATCGCGCTCCTTGGCGGGCGGCCGGAGCAACTCAATCTGAAGGACCTGCTGGCCGCCTTCGTCGCCTTCCGCGAGGAGGTGGTGACGCGGCGGGTCAAGTTCCTGCTGAAGAAGGCGCGCGACCGGGCCCATGTGTTGGTGGGTCTGGCCATCGCGGTGGCCAATATCGACGAGGTGATCCGCCTCATCCGGCACTCGCGCGATGCCGGGGAGGCGCGCGAGGCCCTGATGGCGCGCGACTGGCCGGCGAAGGATCTGGCGCCGCTCATCGCGCTCATCGCCGATCCGCGCCATGTGCTGACGGCGGAGAACACCTATCGCCTGTCGGATGAACAGGCGCGCGCCATTCTCGACCTGCGCCTGCAGCGTCTGACGGCGCTCGGCATCGAGGAAATCACCGCCGAACTGGAGAAGCTTGCGAGCGAGATCAAGGATCATCTCGAAACCCTGTCGTCGCGCGGCCGCGTCATGGACGTGATCAAGTCGGAACTGGCCGAGATCAAGGCCAGCTTCGCCACGCCGCGCCAGACCGAGATCGTGGAGAACGAGGGCGAGATCGAGGACGAGGACCTGATCGCGCGCGAGGACATGGTGGTGACGGTGAGCCACGCGGGCTACGTCAAGCGCGTGCCGCTGTCGGCCTACCGGGCGCAGCGCCGCGGCGGCAAGGGCCGGGCCGGCGTGCAGATGAAGGAAGAGGATTTCGTCACCAAGATGTTCGTGGCGAACACCCACACGCCGATCCTGTTCTTCTCGTCGGCGGGCACGGTCTATCGTATGAAGACCTGGCGTCTGCCGGTGGGCAATCCGCAGTCGCGCGGCAAGGCCATGATCAACCTTTTGCCGCTGGAGCAGGGCGAGCGCATCACCACCATCCTGCCGCTGCCGGAGGTGACGGAGGAGGGGGCGCGGCCCTATCTGATCTTCGCCACCACCTCGGGCTATGTGCGCCGCAACGACTTCGAGGATTTCGAGAGCATCAACCGCAATGGCAAGATGGCCATGAAGCTCGAACCCGGTGAGCAGATCGCAGGGGTGGATATCTGCACCGAGGGCGACGATGTGCTGCTGACCACGGCGCAGGGCCAGTGCATCCGCTTCGACGTCACCGATGTGCGCGTGTTCAAGGGCCGCGACTCCACCGGCGTGCTCGGCATCAGGCTGGACAAGGGCGACCGGGTGATCTCGCTGGCGGTGCTGACCCATGTGGAAGCCAGCCCGGACGAGCGCGCGGCCTATGTGAAATACAGCCGCAGCGGCGGCGAGGAGGGCGAGGGCGGCGAGGATGAGGCCACGGCTGACGTGGCGCTGGCGCCGGAGCGGCTTACGGCCATGCAGGCGGCGGAACAGGTGGTGCTCACCGTTTCCCAGAATGGCTATGGCAAGCGCACCTCGGCCTATGAATACCGCATCACCAATCGCGGCGGCAAAGGCATCGTCGCCATGGTGGTGAACGAGCGCAACGGGCCGCTGGTGGCCTCCTTCCCGGTGACCGAGGATGACGAGATCATGGTGGTGACCGATGGCGGCCAGTTGATCCGCTGCCCGGTGAATGACATCCGCCAGGCGGGCCGCAACACCCAAGGGGTCATCGTCATCAATGTCGCGGATGACGAGAATGTGGTGTCGGTGGAACGTCTGTCGGAGGCTGGCGAGGACGGCGATGACGCCTGAGGGCTGCTGACATGGTGCAGCCCGGCCTGCTCGCCGCGTTCGTCGGCGCCACCCTGCTGCTGTTCCTGAAGCCGGGGCCGGCCATGTCGGTCATCATCGCCAACAGCGTGGGCTATGGCGTGCGCGGCGGGCTCATCACCGTCATCGGCAATGTGGCGGGCTTTGGCCTCATGGTGGCGGCGGCGGGCTTCGGCCTGGCCGGTCTGGCCAAGGTCATGCAGGACTGGTTCGACGTGGTGCGCATCGGCGGCGGGCTGTTTCTCATCTGGCTCGGCATTTCGCGCCTGCGCCACGCCGGGCGCGGCACGGGCCAGATCATCAAGCCCACCGGCCATCTGCTGCGCGATGGCTTTCTGGTGGCGGTGGCCAACCCGGAAGTGATCCTGTTTCTTGCCGCCTTCCTGCCGCCCTTCGTGGATACGAGCCGGCCGGCGGGGCCGCAGCTCATGGTGCTGGGGCTGGCCTTCGTGGCGGTGGCGGCGCTGGCGGGGGCGGCTCTGGCCATCGGTGCGGGGCGGGCACGGGACGTGCTGTCGGGGGACCGATTGCTGCTGCTTGACTATGCCTCGGGCGGCTTGCTTGTCTTGGCCGGGGCCATTCTGGGCTGGCCGTGAGGGAATTGTCATGACGCTCGACTCCTACCTTGCCTTTTGCGCCACGGCGGCGGCTCTGGCCGCCGTGCCGGGGCCGACGGTGACGGTGATCATCGCCAACAGCCTGCGCGCCGGCTGGCGGGCGGGCATGGGCAACGTGCTGGGGACACAGGCGGGCTTTCTCATCTGGCTGGCGGTGGCGGCCCTGGGCCTCGGGGCCGCAGTGAAACTCATGGGCGTGTGGTTCGACCTGTTACGCTACGCCGGTGCGGCCTATCTGGTCTGGCTCGGCGTCAAGATGCTGCGCGCCCATGGCGACCTGGGCGCGGCGGTGGACCGGGCGCGGCCCGGCGGCAGCTATTTCCTGCAAGGGTTCATCGTCATCCTGTCCAACCCCAAGATGCTGGTGCTGTTCGGGGCCATGATCCCGCCCTTTCTGGCGGCGGACGAGCCCGCCGTGCCGCAAATCCTGATGCTCGGCCTGACCTTTATGGTGATTGCGGGGGTGGGCGATAGTCTTTATGCGCTGGGGGCAGACAAGGCCGGCCGGTTCCTGTCGCACTCGCGCATCCGCACGCTTGAAGTGGTGAGCGGGCTGTTTCTGGTGGGCGGCGGGCTGTGGCTGGCACTGCGTGGCAAATAGGAGGTCCCCATGGCGCGATGCGGTTTCTATCCCGGCAGTTTCGATCCCGTCACCTATGGCCATCTCGATATCATCGCGCGCGCCGCGCGGCTGGTGGATGAGTTGGTGATCGGGGTGGGCGTGCATGCCTCCAAGCAGGCGCTGCTGGCGCCGGACCGCCGCGTCGCGCTGATCGAGGAGGTGGTGAAGCCGGTGGCGGCGGCCACGGGCTGCACCATCCGGGTGGTCACCTTCGACGGGCTGGCGGTGGCCGCGGCGCGCAAGGAACAGGCGGAATTCATCATCCGCGGCATCCGCGATGCCACCGACTTCGACTATGAAGTGAAGATGTCGCAGATGAACGCAGCCATGAGCGGCGATCTCGAAACGGTTTTTCTGGCCGCCTCCACGGCCACCCGCATGATCGCCTCGGCCTTGGTGAAGCAGGTGGCGCGCATGGGCGGCGACATCACCCCCTTCGTGCCGCCGGAGGCGCGTGCCGCAGTAACCACGGCGCTGAAATACGGTTCATAAGAAAGCGCAGAAGGCGGAAGATGACCGGGCGCGGGAGATTGCGCGGTGGCCCGGCGCTGGGCTATCCTTGCGGCCTGAATCAACGGGAGTGCTGATGGCATGAAGTGGTTGGCGTGGTTGAGCGTGGGTGTGGTTCTGGCGGCGGGGCCGGCCGTGGCGGCGGACAAGCTGACGGTGGAGACCAGCATCGGCTGCAGTTTCGACATCGATCTGCGGGCCGATCTGGCACCCAAGCATGTGGAACGGGTGACCACGCTGGCCGGGAAGGGCTTCTATGACGGCGTGGTGTTCCACCGTGTCATCGACGGCTTCATGGCCCAGACGGGCGACCCCACCGGCACCGGCGCGGGCGGCTCTGACCTGCCTGATCTTCCGGCAGAGTTCAGCAAGGAGCATTTCGGGCGCGGCGTGGTGGGCGCGGCGCGCACCAGCGATCCCAATTCCGCCAACAGCCAGTTCTTCATCATGTTCGCCGACGGCGGCTTCCTTGACGGCCAATATACGGTCTTCGGCAAGGTGAGCGAGGAAGGCATGGCCTGTGTTGACCGTATCGCCCGGGGCGAGCCCCCGGAAAACCCTGACAAGATGCTGAAGGTGACCGCGCCATGACAACGAGCGACCGCGAAAACGTGATTTACATGGATATTGCCAACCACCAGGGCCAGGCCAAGGGCCGGGTGGTGATCAAGCTGCGGCCTGATCTGGCGCCGCTGCATGTGGCGCGCATCAAGGAACTGGCGCGCGAGGGTTTCTATGACGGCGTGCCTTTCCACCGCGTCATCGACGGCTTCATGGCGCAGGGCGGTGACCCCACCGGCACGGGCATGGGCGGCTCCAGCAAGCCCGACCTGGCGGCGGAATTTTCGCTGGAACCGCATGTGCGCGGCGTCTGCTCCATGGCGCGGGCGCAAAACCCCAATTCGGCCAACAGCCAGTTCTTCATCTGCTTCGACGATGCCCGCTTCCTCGACCGGCAATATACGGTCTGGGGCCAGGTGACCGAGGGCATGGAAGTGGTGGACGGCATCAAGCGCGGCGAGCCGGTGGCCCAGCCCGACCGCATTGCCAAGATGCGCGTGGCGGTGGACGCGGGCTGATGCGGTTTGCGGGGGCGGCGGTTGCGGCGGTCATCGCCCTGGTGACGCCTGCTGCGGCGTCCGAGTGGGTGGTGTGCAAGGCCGCTGCCAAGGACGGGCCGGAAATCCGGGTGTTGCTGGGCGCCATGGAGGTCATTGCCGTGTCGCGGGTGGATCTGACAGCGGGCAGCCAGAGCTGGTCCACCGATCCCACCGTCGAAGGGGCGGGCGCCAACCGCATCACCGTGGGCCAGGCCTTCGAGGATCAGGATCACATGGCCATCGACCTGACCGACGAAAACGTGGCCCGGATGGTGGCGCAGTTGCGCATTGCCAAGGCGGCGGATGGCGGTGATGTGGCCATGGGCGGAACCCTGAAGGTTGCGGGCCAGGGGGTGTGGCCGGTGGTCTGTCAGGGACCGTGACGGCCGCCCATGCGCGTCGACCAGTTTGATTTCGACCTGCCGCCGGAGCGGATTGCGCTGCGGCCCATGGTGCCGCGCGCGGCGGCCAGGCTGCTGGTGGTGCCGCCGGCGGGCGGTTTTCAGGATCAGGTGGTGGCCGACCTGCCGCGCCTGCTGCGGGCGGGCGATGTGCTGGTGTTCAACGACACCAGGGTGATCCCCGCCGCGCTGTCGGGCCGCCGCGTCGGGCGGGGCGAGCATGAACCAGCCATGGAGGTGCTGCTGCACCAGCGGCTGGACGGCAGCCGGTGGAAGGCCTTTGCCAAGCCGGGCAAGCGCCTGCAGGCGGGCGACCGCATCCGCTTCGGGGCGGAGGGCAGGGTCTGCCTGCTGGGCGTGCTGGACGCCACGGTGACGGAGAAGGGCGCGGCGGGCGAGATCACGCTGGCCTTCGATTTTCACGGGGCTGCGCTGGACGAGGCCATTGCCAGCCTGGGGCGCATGCCCCTGCCGCCCTATATCGAAGGCAAGCGGGCGCAGGACGAGCAGGACCGGGCGGATTATCAGACGGTCTATGCCGAGCGCGACGGCGCGGTGGCGGCCCCCACGGCGGGGCTGCACTTCACGCGAGAGCTGCTGAAATCCCTGCAGGACATTGGCGTGCAGGAGGAATTCGTCACGCTCCATGTCGGGGCGGGCACCTTCCTGCCGGTCAAGGCCGAGGACACGGCGGACCACAAGATGCATGCCGAATGGGGCGAGGTTTCCGCCGCGGTGGCGGCGCGGCTGCGCCGGGCCAAGGACGAAGGGCGGCGGGTGATCGCGGTGGGAACGACCTCGCTCCGGCTGCTCGAATCCTCCGGCCTTGAGGCCTTTTCCGGCACCACGGACATCTTCATCACCCCCGGCCATCGCTTCCGGTCGGCGGATGCGCTGATCACCAATTTTCACCTGCCGCGGTCCACGCTCTTCATGCTGGTTGCGGCCTTCGCGGGCCTGTCCCGCATGCAGGCGGCCTATGGCCATGCCATCGCGCGCGGCTATCGCTTCTATTCCTATGGCGACGCCAGCCTGCTATTCCCGCCCCCATGCCCCGCGATTTCCCCTTTCCCCTGAGGAGGCGTGATGGCGCGGCCCGGCTGGGCGTGGTCCACACCCGCCATGGCGACATCCGCACCCCCGCCTTCATGCCGGTGGGCACGGTGGGCACGGTGAAGGGCGTCTATCTCGATCAGGTGCGGCAGGCCGGGGCCGATATCATCCTGGGCAACACCTATCACTTGATGCTGCGCCCCGGGGCGGAGCAGGTGGCGGCGCTGGGCGGCTTGCACCGTTTCATCGGCTGGGACGGGCCGATCCTCACCGACTCCGGCGGCTTCCAGATCATGTCGCTGTCCAAGATCCGCAAGATCACCGAGCAGGGGGCAACCTTCCAGTCGCATATCGACGGCCGCCGCCACGAGTTGACGCCGGAGCGGGCCATGGACATCCAGGCGCTGCTGGGCTCCGACATCCAGATGCAGCTCGACCAATGCATCGAATATCCGCACACGGAGAAACAGGCGGAAAGGGCCATGCAGCTTTCCCTGCGCTGGGCCGAGCGCAGCCGCCGCGCCTTTGCCGGACTCCGGGGGCAGGGCTGTTTCGGCATCGTGCAGGGCGGGGTGAACGAGGCGCTGCGGCGCGAGAGTGCCGAGGGCCTGAAGGCCATCGGGTTTCATGGCTATGCCATCGGCGGGCTGGCGGTGGGCGAGGGGCAGGAACTGATGCTGCGCACCATCGACTGCACCGCGCCGCATTTGCCGGAGGATCAGCCGCGCTACCTCATGGGCGTGGGCACGCCGGATGACCTGCTCGGCGCGGTGGCGCGGGGTGTGGACATGTTCGACTGCGTGCTGCCGACGCGTTCCGGCCGCCATGGCCAGGCCTTCACCCGCTTCGGCAAGATCAACCTGCGCAACGCCAGGCACGCCGATGATCCGCGCCCGCTGGACGCCGAGCATCCATCCCCGGCGCTCAATGGCTATTCCAGGGCCTATCTGCATCACCTCATGCGGTCCGGCGAATTGCTGGGCATGATGATCCTGAGCTGGGCCAACCTGGCCTATTACCAGTCCCTGATGCAGGACATGCGGGCGGCCATCGCGGCGGGGCGCTTTGGCGATTTCGCGGCGGAAACCCGGGCGGGCTGGAAGCGCGGCGACCCGGCGCGCTGAGGGCGCTTACTTGCCCGAGCCTGCCGTGTGCTCGCCGTCGCGGGTGAGATAATAGGCGAGCAGGATGGGCAGGAAGGTGACGGCGATGACCAGCACCGCAACCACATTGGTGACCGGGCGCTGGCGCGGGCGGATCAATTCGTTGAGCATCCAGATGGGCAGGGTCGATTGCTGGCCCGCCGTGAAGGTGGTGACGATGACCTCGTCGAAGGAAAGCGCAAAGGCCAGCATGCCGCCCGCCAGCAGGGCGGTGGCGATCTGCGGCAGCACGACATGGCGGAAGGTCTGGAAGCCGTCGGCGCCGAGGTCCATGGAGGCCTCGATCATGCTGCCGGAGGTGCGGCGGAAGCGGGCGAGCACGTTGTTATAGACGACGACGATGCAGAAGGTGGCGTGGCCGAGGACGATGGTCCAGGTCGAGAAGGGAATGCCCATGATGTCGAAGGCCGAGCGCAGGGCGATGCCGGTGATGATGCCGGGCAGGGCGATGGGCAGGATGAAGAGCAGGGAGAGCGAGTCCTTGCCGAAGAAGGATGCGCGATGAAGCGCGGCGGCGGCCAGGGTGCCGAGCACGAGGGCGAGTGCGGTGGCAATGGCCGCCACCTTGAGCGACAGCCAGAGCGGCGGCCAGATGTCGGGCCGGTCGAACCAGGCGGTGGCAAACCATTTCAGCGTCAGGCCCGGCGGCGGAAAGGCGAAGCTCTTGTCCTCGGTGGTGAAGGCATAGAGCACGATGAGGGCCAGGGGCACATGCAGGAAAAGGATGCCGAGGGCGGCGGATAGCCGCAAGCCCAGTCCGGCGCGGGGGGTGCCGTCAGAGCGCATCGAAGGCCCCCAGGCGTTTCGCCACGGTGAGATAGACCGCCATGATGGCCATGGGCACCACGGTGAAGGCGGCAGCGAGCGGGATGTCGCCCGCCGTGCCCTGCAGGGCATAGACGGTCTGGCCGATGAAGGGCCGCGAATTGCCCACGATGGCGGGAATGATGTAGTCGCCCAGCGTGAGCGAGAAGGTGAAGATGGAGCCCGCCACCACGCCCGGCAGGGCGAGCGGCAGGAGCACGGTGCGGAAGGTCTGGCCGGGATGGGCACCAAGGTCGGCAGATGCCTCGATGAGGGTCTTGGGCACGCGCTCCAGGGCGGCCTGAATGGGCAGGATCATGTAGGGCAGCCAGATGTAGGTGAAGACCAGAAAGGTGCCGATGTAGGAGATGGAGAGCGACGGCCCGCCGATGACCGGCGTGGCAAGAAGGGCATCGATGGCGGGCGTGAGGTGGAGCTTGGCCGCGAGCCAGGTGAGGATGCCTTCCTTGGCGAGGATGAGCTTCCAGGCATAGACCTTCACCAGATAGCTGGACCAGAGCGGCATCATGACGGCGAGATAGAACAGCGCCTTCAGATGGCCCGTGGCATAGCGCGCGGCATAATAGGCGATGGGGAAGGCCAGGAAGGCCGAGGCCACGGTGACGGCAGCCGCCATGGCCACGGTGCGCAGAATGATGGCAAGGTTCGCGGGAGCGAAGAGCTGGGCATAGGTGGAAAGGGTGAACTCGTGCACCACCAGGCCGGAGAAATCATCGAGGTGATAGAAGCTCTGCAACAGGAGCGCGATGAGCGAACCGATATAGACGATGCCGATCCAGATGAGCGGCGGGGCCAGCAGCAGCAGCGTGAGCAAGCCGGGGCGGCGGAAGAAGGTGTCGGAGAGGCTCATGGCACGGGCCGCCATCAGTCGGCCGCCATGGGCACCAGCGCGGCGCGGTCCCAGGTGAAGCGGGCGGTGTCGCCTTCGGCGAAGGCAATGCTGCCCGAGGGCACGGCGGCGATGAGGCGGGTGCCATCGGCCATGATGACCACGCGGGTGAGCGCGCCCTGATAATGCAGGCCGATGATCTGGCCATCGGCGCTGCCGGGCTGCACCTTGCCCCTGGGCGCCTCGACCCGGATGGCCTCGGGGCGCAGGCTGACCCAGCCCGTGGGTCCGCCGTGTTGGCGTGAGAACTCCGGCGCCATGACATTGGAGGAGCCGACGAAGTCGGCCACGAAGCGCGAGCGCGGGCGCTCATAGATGTCGGCGGGGGTTCCGGCCTGAACGATCCTGCCCTCGTTGAAGATGGCCACCCGGTCGGCCATGGACAGGGCCTCGCCCTGATCGTGGGTGACGAAGACGAAGGTGATGCCAAGCTGATGTTGCAGGGCGCGCAATTCCTCCTGCATCTGCTCACGCAGTTTCAGGTCAAGCGCACCCAGCGGCTCGTCGAGCAGCAGCACTTTGGGTTCATTGACCAGGGCGCGGGCAAGCGCCACGCGCTGGCGCTGGCCGCCCGACAACTGCCCGGGCCGACGGGCCTCGAAGCCCGCGAGCTTGATGAGGGCAAGGGCCTGTTTTGCCCTGGCCTCACGCTCGGCGCGACTGACGCCCTTGATCATCAGGCCGTAGGCCACGTTCTCGCCCACCGTCATGTGGGGAAAGAGGGCATAGTCCTGAAACACGGTGTTGACGGCGCGGCGATAGGGCGGCAGGCCCTCGGCTGTTTCGCCGAAGATCTCAATGTGGCCGGCGGTGGGCTGCTCGAAGCCCGCGATGAGGCGGAGGCAGGTGGTCTTGCCGGAACCCGAGGGGCCGAGCATGGCGAAGAACTCACCCGGCGCGATGTCGAGCGAGACATCGTCCACGGCGCGCACCGTGCCGAAGTGGCGCGAGACATTCTGGAAGCGGACGGCTGACGGCATGTTGAAAGGGGGCCCGGCGGACCGCCGGACCCCCGACTCCCCTATTGGCCCATGACGGCGAGATAGTCCTTGGTCCACTGGGCGTAGGGCACGCAGGCACCCTCCGCCTCGCATTTGCCGGTGGGCGTGCGCCAGAACCAGATCTTGTCGAAGTTGGCGAAACCGTTGGTGTCGCAGCCGGTGTCGGTCAGCAGGGCGTTGCCCGTGCAGGCTGCGGGCACTGACGGCACCGATCCGAACCAGGAGGCAAGGTCGCCCTGCACCTTGGGATCGAGCGAATGATTGAGCCAGAGGTAGGCGCAATTGGGGTGCTCGGCCGAGGCATGCAGCATGGTGGTGTCGGCCCAGCCGGTGGCCCCTTCCGCGGGAACGACCGAGGCCACTGGCTTCTTGTCGGCCTGCAGCAGGTTCACCTGGAAGGGCCAGGAGGAGGAGGCCACCACGCCCTCGTTCTTGAAGTCATCCACCT
Source organism: uncultured Alphaproteobacteria bacterium (assembly GCA_937872985.1). GTDB lineage: Bacteria > Pseudomonadota > Alphaproteobacteria > Rhizobiales > Aestuariivirgaceae > Aestuariivirga. The sequence continues at coordinate 13,319 of CALMUW010000037.1, read as the reverse complement.
GCACCATGGCGTCGTGCCAGTAGCGGCCCACCAGGGCGCGCTGTGCCTTCAGCAGGTCAAGGGCGGCGGCATATTGGGTGGGGTTCAGTTCATAGGGGTTCTTGATGCCCAGTTCCGGCTTCCTGGTCATGAGATAGAGGGCGGCGTCGGCCACATAGATGGGGCCGTCGAAGGCCTGCACCCGGCCCTTGTTGGACTTGCCGTCGGGCAGGTTCTGCTCCTCGAAGACCACCGACCAGCTCTTGGGCGCGTCCTTGAAGACAGTGGTGTTATAGGCCAGCACGTTGGGTCCCCACTGATAGGGCGTGCCATAGTGAACGCCGTCCACGGTATGCCAGGGCGCGTCCTTCAGGCGGTCGTCGATGGTCTTCCAGTTGGGCACCAGGTCAATGTTGACGGGCTGGACCTTCTTGCCGGCGATGAGGCGGAGCGAGGCATCGCCCGAAGCGGTGACGAGATCGAAGCCGCCCTGATTCATAAGGGTCACCATTTCGTCCGAGGTGGCGGCGGTCTTGACGTTCACCTTGCAGCCGGTGGCCTTCTCGAAGCCGGTGACCCAGTCATAGTTCTTGTCGGTTTCGCCGCGCTCGATGTAGCCCGGCCAGGCGACGATGTTGAGCGCGCCTTCGCCGGCACCGATTTCCTTCTTCACGTCCTGGGCCAGAGCGGGAGCACAGGCGGCGGACAGGGCCAGAAGCCCGGCGACAATACGGGTAATGGACATCAGTTCTTTCTCCCTTGGTGGCCGCGCTTCAGGCGGCGCGATTTGTTCTTTCTGCCGCTTCTTCGGCGGGACGAGGTTAGCCCGGCGCTCCCCTTCCGGTCAAAGCCAAACCCGGCACGGGAAAGGCCAAACTCGCCAATTGCGCGGGCGGGAAAATTCCTGTTAGACTGCGGGCCATTACCAAAAAAGGGCGGGAAGCCCTGGGGGAGGAGCTGAATTGTCAGCCAAGGTTGAAGGGGCCAACGGCACGCGGCCCGAGGCGGTGGTCGTCCATGACCTCCACAAGACCTTCGGGGATCTGGAAGTGCTGAAGGGCGTTTCCATGACGGCGCGTGAAGGCGACGTGGTGACCATGATCGGGGCTTCCGGCTCGGGCAAAAGCACCTTCCTGCGCTGCATCAACTTTCTGGAAATGCCGACCCAGGGCAAGATCACGGTGACGGGCGAGGAGATTGCCCTGAAGCGGGCGCATGACGGCGATCTGCATCCGTCGGACCGCAAGCAGCTGGAGCGCATCCGCACCCGGCTGGGCATGGTGTTCCAGAGCTTCAACCTGTGGCAACACATGAACGTCATGCAGAACGTCACCGAAGCGCCGGTGCATGTGCTGGGCCTGAGCAAGGCGGAAGCCACGGAGCGGGCCGAGGCGCTGCTCAACAAGGTTGGCCTCTACGAGAAGCGCGACGTCTATCCCGCCTTCCTGTCCGGCGGCCAGCAGCAGCGCGCCGCCATCGCCCGGGCGCTGGCCATGAACCCGCGCGTGATGCTGTTTGACGAGCCGACCTCGGCGCTCGACCCGGAACTGGTGGGCGAGGTCCTGAAGGTCATCCGCGATCTGGCGGAGGAGGGGCGGACGATGATCCTCGTCACCCATGAAATGAAATTCGCGCGTGGCGTCTCCAGCCACGTCATCTACCTGCACAAGGGCGTCATCGAGGAAGAGGGGCCGCCCGCGCAGGTGTTTGGTTCGCCCAAAAGCGAACGCTGCCGCCAGTTCGTTTCCAACAGTCATTGAAAGGCATGTGGGGAAACGGAATGAACCGGAAGGGCCAAGCAAGCCGTTACAACAACATGGACCTTTCATCGGAAAACAACTGCCAACGTTTCAATCAGGGAGACTGACATGACACTTTCAAGACGCATTCTGATGGCTGCCGCCGGTGCTGCCGCCATGGTTTTTGCTGCCGGTGCGGCCCAGGCTGACATCAAGATCGGCCTGTCCTCCGAACCCTATCCGCCGTTCTCGTCCAAGAACGCCGCCGGCGTGTGGGAAGGCTGGGAAATCGACTTCATGAATGCGCTCTGCGCCGAGCTTGGCGAGAAGTGCTCGACCGAGGAAGTGTCGTGGGATGGCATCATCCCGGCCCTGACCTCGAAGAAGTTCGACGCCATCATCGCCTCCATGTCGATCACGCCGGAGCGCAAGAAGACCATCGACTTCACCGACATGTATTACAATTCGCCGGCGCTCATCATCGGGCCGAAGGACGGCGACAAGGATATTTCGCCTGAACACTTCAAGGGCAAGACCTTCGGCGTGCAGGTGTCGACCATCCATTCCAACTACGTCGACAAGTACTTCAAGGCGGCGGGCGCGGAGGTGAAGACCTATGGCACCGAGGACGAAGCCAAGGCCGATCTGGCGGCCGGTCGCGTGGACTATGTGCAGGGCGACTCGCTGACGCTCTTCACCTATCTGGACTCGGATGCGGGCAAGGCCTGCTGCGAAGCCAAGGGCTTCCCGCCGGACGACAAGGAAGTCCTGGGTGAAGGCATGGGCATGGGCGTGCGCAAGGAAGACACGGCGCTGAAGGACAAGCTGAACAAGGCAATCCATGCGCTGTCGGCCAAGGGCATCCTGACCGAGATTTCCAAGAAGTGGGGTCTTGACGGCCGCATGACCATCGCGACACCGCAATAAGGAACGGGCCGCGCCGGGGCATGCTCCGGCGCGGCACTGACTTGGGGTTTCGCATGTCCGCCTGGCTCGCAAAAGCACTGGTGCTCCTGTCCTGGGGCCCCGCAGGCTATGGCGATGAATTGTTCTATGGGGCGCTGCGCACCATCGAAATATCGGTGCTGGCCTATTTTCTCGGCCTGACCATTGGTGCCCTCGGCGCCACGGGCAAGCTCTATGGGCCGAAATGGCTGAAGGAGCTGCTTCACGGCTACACCACGCTGGTGCGCGCCGTGCCGGAACTGGTGCTGCTGCTGTTGCTCTATTACGCCGGCACCGACGTGGTGAACACCATGCTGGGCGGCTTCGGCAAGGGGCCCATCGAGGTCAACGGCCTCGCCGCGGCCGTGGGGGTGCTGGGCTTTGTTCAAGGCGCCTATTCCACGGAAGTGATCCGCGCTGCCATTCTGGCCATTCCGCATGGACAGATGGAGGCGGCGCGGGCCTTCGGCATGGGCGGGCCGCTCATGGCCCGGCGCATCATCCTGCCCGCCATGCTGCCCTTCGCCATGCCGGGGCTGGCCAACCTCTGGCTCATCGTCACCAAGGATTCCGCTTTGGTTTCGGTGGTCGGCGGCATTGCCGAACTGTCGCTGGTCACCAAACAGGCGGCGGGTGTCACCAAGCAATATCTGCTGCTCTATCTGGTCACCGCCTTTATCTATCTCGCCATCACGCTGTTCTCGAACCGGATCTTCAACTGGCTTGAGAACATGACGCGGCGCGGCCAACGCAAGCTGACGTGAGGGCGTGATGGTCTGGGACTGGCTTTTCACCTATTGGCCGCAACTGCTCTACGGGCTGTGGATCACGCTGGTTCTGCTGGTCCTGTCCATGGTGCTGGGCATGTTGCTGGCCGTGCCGATCGGGTTGGTGCAGGTCACCGGGCCGTGGTGGCTGAAATATCCGGCGCGCGGCTTCACCACTTTCATCCGGGGCACACCGCTGCTCATCCAGCTCTGGCTCATGTATTACGGCCTCGGGCAAATCTTTCCCATGATCCCCGGCCTGCGCCACAGTTTCATGTGGCCGGTGCTGCGCGAGGGGTTCTTCTACGCGGTGCTGGCCTTCACGCTGTCCACGGCGGGTTATGAAGGCGAAGTCATGCGCGGCGCTTTTCTGGGGGTGCCGCGCGGCGAGCTGGAGGCGGCGCGGGCCATCGGCATGTCGCCCTTCCAGGTGCTGCGCCGGGTGTGGCTGCCGCGGGCCTTGCGCCTGGTGCTGCCCACCCTCAACGGCGAAACCATCCTGCAGCTCAAGTCCACGCCGCTGGCCTACACGGTGACAGTCATGGACCTGATGGGCGCAACCAGCATGATCCGGCAGGACACCTATCGCATCTATGAGCCGCTGATCTTCATCGCGGTCATCTACATGTTCATCACCTTCGTCATCACCAAGGGGTTCTCCTATCTCGAACGCCAGGTGCCGGTGAAGCGCTGATCATGGCGGCGGGCGGCATTGATCTGGTGGCGCTGCGCCACGACCTGCACCGGCACCCGGAATTGCAATTCGAGGAAACGCGCACATCCGGCATCGTGGCGCGGGAACTGGCGGCGGCTGGCTTTCAGGTGGCCACCGGCATTGCCAGGACCGGTGTGGTCGGCACCCTGAGCAAGGGGCAGGGCCGCAGGGTCATGGGGGTGCGCGCCGACATGGATGCGCTGCCCATCCACGAGACGACGAACCTCGCCTATGCCTCGGCCACACCGGGCAAGATGCATGCCTGCGGCCATGATGGCCACACCACCATGCTCATCGGCCTGGCGCGGCGGCTTGCAACCATGGATTTCGATGGCACGGTGCATCTCATTTTCCAGCCCGCCGAGGAGGGCGAGGGCGGTGCGCGCCACATGGTGGAGGAAGGCCTGTTCCGGCGCTTCCCCTGCGATGGCGTATTTGCGCTTCACAATCTTCCCGGCGTGGCCCCCGGGCAGGTGATGGTGCGCGGCGGGCCGATCACGGCGGCGGTGGATGTGCTGAATGTGACGATCCACGGGGTTGCGGGCCATGGTGCCATTCCGCACCGGGCGGTCGATCCGGTGGTGGCGGCCGCGGCGGCGGTGATGGCGCTGCAAACCGCGGTGTCGCGCAATCTTGACCCGCTCGATCCGGCGGTGGTGACGGTGGGCGCGATCCACGGTGGCGTCATGGCCACCGCCATCCCTGATCAGGTTGCGCTCAAGATCGGGTTGCGGACGGTGACGCCGGAGGTGCGCGCTCTGATGAAGGGCCGCATTGCCGCCATCCTTCTGGGCCAGGCGGAGAGTCTCGGCTGCCGGGCGGAGATCGACTGGGGCGAGGGCGGGGACTATCCCCCCGGCTTCAATGATCCGGCGCTGGCGGCGCTGGTGCGCGAGGCCGCACTGGAACTGGGGCAGGAGGCGGGTGCCGTCGACATGCGCGGCCCCTTCATGTTCTCCGAGGATTTCGCCTTCATGCAGCAGGTGGTGCCGGCCTGCTATTTCGGTCTCGGCAATGGCGACAGCCGGGCGCTGCACGACCCCGGCTATGACTTCAATGACCGGCTGCTGGAGCTTGGCCCGGCCTTCTGGGCGCGGCTGGTGCAGAAGTTTCTGCCGGTCAAATGAAAAACCCCGGCACAGGGGCCGGGGTCTTCCATGCAGGGGATGCGGAATGCACTACTTCCGCCGCTTTTCCGGGTGCAGGGTCTTGCCGAGGATGCTGTCATCGCGACCGATGACGTGGGAAGATGAACCGACGATGAGGGGATCGGGGCCGCTCGCCACCTTCTTGTTCTTGTCGGTATAGGGCAGCGACGACAGGAAGTGCTGCATGCAATTGAGCCGGGCGCGCTTCTTGTCGTCGGACTTCACGATGGTCCAGGGCGCATCGGCGGTGTCGGTGTAGAAGAACATGGCCTCCTTGGCCTCGGTGTAGTCGTCCCACTTGTCGAGGGAGGCCTTGTCAATGGGCGAGAGCTTCCACTGTTTCAGCGGGTCGTGCTCGCGCGACTTGAAGCGGCGCAACTGTTCCTCGCGCGTCACCGAGAACCAGAACTTGAACAGGTGGATGCCGGAACGCACCAGCATGCGTTCGAGGTCAGGGCATTGGCGCATGAATTCGAGATAATCATTGGGCGTGCAGAAACCCATGACGCGCTCCACCCCGGCGCGGTTGTACCAGGAGCGGTCGAAGAAGACGATCTCGCCCGCCGCCGGCAGGTTTTCGATGTAGCGCTGGAAATACCACTGGGTCTTTTCGCGCTCGGAGGGCTTTTCCAGCGCCACCACGCGGGCACCGCGCGGGTTCAGGTGTTCCATGAAGCGCTTAATGGTGCCGCCCTTGCCGGCGGCGTCGCGGCCCTCGAAGATGATGACGATCTTCTCGCCCTTTTCCTTCACCCAGCTTTGCGCCTTCAGCAATTCGACCTGCAGCCGCTCCATTTCCTTTTCATAGGCCTTGGTGGAGAGGCGCGAATTATAGGGATATTCGCCGCTCTCGAAGGCATGGCGGATGGCGTCGGCATCGCGGCGCTGGCGCGGCGGTTGCGGAATTGCCGCAGCCGGAGGCTGGCCGCTGCCGTTCTTGTCGGATTTCTTTTCGAAGGCAGGGGCGGAAGCCGCCGCAGCGGTGGTGGGGGGCAGTTCAGCCTTGCTGTCGGTCATGTCATGTCCTCGCGGTTGAGCAAGTCTAACGCGGGAACGTCACGGAACAACTGCCGAAATGTCAGGATGGTGAAAATGCCGTGGGGGCGATGGGGGAATGGTGAGCCCGGCGCGGATCGAACGCGCGACCTACTGATTAAAAGTCAGACGCTCTACCACTGAGCTACGGGCCCCACGAGTCTCGCCCGGCAGGACGGCGCGGACCATAGTTGCGGCTCCTGCGGGGGTCAAGCCTTCTCTCCGGTGGCTTTGCCGGCCGTGGGGGGACTTTCCCGTTAGCCAACAAATGTCGTAATGAGTGTTCGGGGCATGGCTTTAGGCTATGTTCCGGCACGATTTATGCGAGTCTGGACCGGGAGCGGCGCTCTCGCGGTCCCTTGCTTGATGGCCGGGCCGTGGGGAATTGCGAATGAGCGATATTGCATTGATAGTTCTGGCGGCGGGCAAGGGTACGCGGATGAAATCGTCCCTGCCCAAGGTCTTGCACCGGGCGGCGGGCCGCAGCCTGCTGGGGCATGTGCTGACGGCGGCCAAGACGCTGGACCCCAGGCGCGTGGTGGTGGTGCATGGGCCGGACATGCCGGCGGTGGAGGCGGAGGCGCGACGCTATTTCCCGGATTGCGCCTTTGCCCTGCAGGAGGAACGCAACGGCACGGCGGGCGCGGTGCGCACGGCGGAGGCGGCGTTAAGGGATTTTTCCGGCACGGTAGTGGTGCTCTATGCCGATGTGCCGCTGGTCAACGGCGAGAACGTAAAGGCCCTGGCCGAGGCCCTGTGGGAGCGCCAGCCCATTGCCGTCATGGGCTTCGAGGCGCGGAATCCGCATGGCTATGGCCGGCTGCTGCGCTCGCGCGACGGCCACATCAGCGGGATTGTCGAGGAACTTGATGCCGCGCCCGAGGAAAAGGCCATAACGCTCTGCAATTCAGGCATTATCGCCATCGACGCAAAGCTGTTATGGCAGCTCTTGCCGCAGATCGACAACCAGAACGCCAAGGGCGAATATTACCTCACCGACCTGGTGGGGCTGGTGGCCGACAGCGGCAAGCGCGTCGGACTCGTCACCTGCGCCGAGGATGATGTGGCGGGGGTGAACGACCGGGTGCAGCTTGCCCTCATCGAGCAGCGCCTGCAGACGCGTTACCGCGAGCGCGCCATGCTGGCGGGGGCGACTCTGGTCTGCCCCGGCAGCGTCCATTTCGCGGCGGACACGATTCTGGGCAGCGATGTCATTGTCGAGCCCTTCGTGGTCTTCGGCCCCGGCGTCACCGTGGGCAACAACGTGGAAATTCTGGCGCATTCGCACCTTGAGGGCGCGACCATCGCCGATGGCGCGCGCATCGGTCCCTATGCCCGGCTGCGCCCCGGCGCCGAGATCGGCGAAAACGCCCATATCGGCAATTTCGTCGAAGTGAAGAAGGCCAGGATCGGCACGGGTGCCAAGGCCAATCATCTGAGCTACATCGGCGATGCGCTGGTGGGCGCGGGCAGCAACATCGGCGCGGGCACCATCACCTGCAATTATGACGGCTTCGACAAGCACCTCACCACCATCGGGGAAAAGGTGTTCGTCGGCTCCAATACGGCGCTGGTGGCACCGGTGACGGTGGGGGCGGGGGCGACTATCGGCGCGGGCACCGTGGTGGCATCCGACGTGCCTGCCGATGCGCTGGCGGTGGCGCGGCCAAAGCTCGACATCCGGGACGGTTGGGCGGCGCGCTTCCGCGCGGCCAAGGCGGCGAAGAAGGCCGCGAAGCACAAGGTTTAAGGGGGCATCATGTGTGGCATTGTAGGCATTCTCGGCACCAGGCCGGTGGCCATGGATATCGTCGAGGCGCTGCGCCGCCTGGAATACCGGGGCTATGACTCCGCCGGGGTGGCCACGGTGGAAAAGGGCAGCATCGGGCGGCGGCGCGCGGTGGGCAAGTTGCGCAATCTCGAAGAGGTGCTGCGCGCCGAGCCCCTGTCGGGCACGTCAGGCGTGGGCCACACACGCTGGGCCACCCATGGCGGCGTCACTGAAATCAATGCCCATCCGCATATCGTCGATGACGTGGTCATCGTGCACAATGGCATCATCGAAAACTTCCGTGAACTGAAGAACGAACTGGAAGCCGAGGGGGCCAGGTTCGAAAGCCAGACCGACACCGAGGTGGTGGCCCAGCTTCTGGCCCGCGCCCGGCGGCAGGGCAAGAAGCCGCGCGCCGCGGTGGCGGAAATTCTCGGCCGCCTGCGCGGGGCCTTCGCGCTCGCCATCCTGTTTCGGGGCGAGGAAGATCTGCTCATCGGGGCGCGCAACGGCCCGCCGCTCGCCGTTGGCCATGGCGACGGCCAGATGTATCTCGGTTCTGACGCCATTGCGCTCGCCCCCTTCACCAACCGCATTACCTATCTGGAGGATGGCGACTGGACGGTGCTGACCCGCAATTCGGTGGAGATTTACGGCCCCGACAATGATCCCATCACCCGGCCCATGAGTTTCTCGCAGGCCTCTTCCATGATGGTGGACAAGGGCGGCCACCGCCATTTCATGGCCAAGGAGATTGCCGAGCAGCCGGAAGTCGTCGGCCATACGCTGTCGGAATATGTCGACTTCGCCACGCGCACGGTGCGGGTGCCGGACAAGCTGCCCTTCGATTTCAAGAAGCTGGACCGCATTTCCATAACCGCCTGCGGCACGGCATCCTATGCGGGCCTTGCGGCGAAATACTGGTTCGAGAAAATTGCCCGCCTGCCGGTGGAGGTCGATATCGCCTCGGAGTTCCGCTACCGCGAGGCTCCCTTGTCGCCGCATGGGCTTGCCATCGTCATCTCGCAGTCGGGTGAGACGGCGGACACGCTGGCCAGCCTGCGCTATTGCAAGCAGCAGGGCCAGCACACGCTGGCCGTGGTGAACGTGCCGGAATCGACCATCGCGCGTGAATCCGAACTGGTGTTCCGCACCTTCGCCGGGCCGGAAATCGGCGTCGCCTCCACCAAGGCCTTCACCTGTCAGCTTTCGGCGCTGGCGGCCCTGGCGCTGCTGGCGGCCAAGGTGCGCGGCACGCTGACACCGGAAAAGGAACAGGAACTGGTGGGCGCGCTCATCGAAGCGCCGCGCCACATGACCGAAATCCTCAAGGAAGAAAAACACATTGCCGAGGTGGCGCGCGAGCTGGCGCATTCGCGTGATGTCTTGTTCCTGGGGCGCGGCATCAACTTTCCGATTGCGCTGGAGGGGGCCCTCAAGCTCAAGGAAATTTCCTATATCCACGCCGAGGGCTATGCGGCAGGCGAGTTGAAGCACGGCCCCATCGCGCTGGTCGATGAGAATGTGCCGGTGATCGTCATTGCCCCGCGCGATGAGCTTTACGACAAGACCATCTCCAACATGGAGGAAGTGGCGGCGCGCGGCGGCAAGATCGTGCTGCTGACCGACGACAAGGCGCTGGAAGACAATGCCCACAAGACCTTCCGGCGGATCCGCGTGCCGGTGGCCCATTCCTTCATCAGTCCACTGATCTATGCCATTCCGGTCCAGCTTCTGGCCTATCATGCCGCCGTGTTCATGGGGACGGACGTGGACCAGCCGCGCAACCTCGCCAAGTCAGTGACGGTCGAATAGAGCAACCGGCGGTCAGTTGGACTCAACTGCCGCCGACAAGTTGCTCGAAAATCAATATGTTGGCGCAACTTTTCTCTCTCAAATCGTTCCGATTTGGTCGTCCGTTGCGCTAGACCCTCAATGATGGCGTGACTGGCGCGGGCGGAAGGCATTCAGCTTCTTGTCGAAGCCGTCGAAGCGGTCCTTGATTTCGGGGTGGCGCAGCGGCTCGCCGGAGTCGTCGGAGAGCAGGTTCTGCTCCGACACATAGGCCTGATATTCGGTGTCCTCGTTCTCGGCCAGCAGGTGATAGAAGGGCTGGTCGCGGCGCGGGCGCACCTCGGCCGGAATGGCGTTCCACCATTCCTCGGTGTTGCTGAACACGGGGTCCACGTCAAAGATCACGCCACGGAAGGGAAAGAAGCGATGCTTCACCACCTGGCCGATGCGGAACTTGGCGCTGGGCATCTCCTTCATGCGGCACCTCAGGCACGCTTCCGCATGGCATAGGGCAGCGAGGCATTGGGGGCCAGGCCCTCGCGCATGATCCATTCGCGCACCGGCGGCAGGGCCCTCACCAGCGCCAGACCAGCGACGCGGGCAAGGTCCAGCGGGGCGACCGCCGACAGCAGCGAGGTGTTCATGAAGCCGATGGCGCTTTGCCGGAGCCAGAGATCGCCTTTGCGGAGATCGTCGAACTCCTTCATCACGCTGTCGGCGCCGGGGTCGGCGGAACCCGCCACCAGATCGGCGGCATGGGCGGCATCGCGCAGCGACATGTTAAGCCCCTGGGCACCGATGGGCGGGAAGAGATGCGCGGCCTCGCCGATGAGGAGGGTGCGCCTGGCGGCCCAGACGGTGGGGCGCATGCCGCGCATGGGGAAGGCCCGGCGCGGTCCCAGGTTGGCGATGAGGCCGAGGCTGCCGTGCAGTTCCGCCTGGATTTCGGCGGCAAGATCAGCATCCGGCAGGGCGGCGACCTCCCTGATGCGCGCAGGGCGGTCCATCCACACCAGGGCCGAGGCCCGGCCGGGCAGGGGCACGGTGGTGAAGGCGCCGTTGCGCTTGTGGGTTTCGACGGAAAAATTGCGGTGGTCCGCCGTGTGGCTGAAGCTGGTCACGAAGGCGTCCTGATCATAGGACCAGCGTTCCACCGGAATGCCCGCTGCCTCGCGCAGGGCGGAGTTGGCGCCATCGGCGGCGAGGGCCACGCGGGCGGTGACGGTCTGGCCATTGTCCAGTGTCACGGCGATGGCTTCGGCATCGTTCCGGGCACTCAGACACCTGGCGGTTATGGTGGTGACCCCGGCTTCGGCGGCGCGGGCGACCAGAGCGGGGATAAGGAGATCAAGCGGCAGGTTCCAGCCGAAGGCTTCCTCGCCCACTTCGCTTGCCGCGAAGGTAAGGCGCGGGGCCTGCACCAGATTGCCCGTGTCGTCGACGATTTCGAGACCCTGGAGCGGTGCGGTTTTTTCCTTCAAGGTTCCGGGCCACAGGCCGATGTGTTGCAAAAGCCGGATGGAAGGCGCCATGAGGGCGATGGTGCGCGGGTCGCTGCGGCTTTCCGGCGTGATGAGGGCCGTCCTGACGCCCTCCGTGGCCAGAAGGATGGCCGCCGCCAGACCGGCGGGGCCGCCGCCGGCGACGATGGCGGTGAAATCAGTGTTCTGGGTCATGTCAGGCCTTGGGCAGGGGCGCGGCCAGCATGGACTCGCGCTGGCGGAATTTCTGATGCAGGGCGGCCAGGCGCGGTCTGCCTTCGCGCCAGTTCAGCCGGTCGTGGCGGTGATCGAGATAGTCGAGGCCGACGGCGGTGGCGATGGCCCCGACATTCACCTCGCTGAGGCAGGGAATGAAGTTGCGGTCGAGTTCATCCGCCGCGGCGAGAATGCGGTCTTCCAGACGCTTCATGTAATCGGGCCAGCGCAGCGCCTCGGGCCGGGCGGAGGTCTCATAGCGCAGCGCCACGGCGGCGTCGGCCATGCCCTGGGCGGTGGCGAGCAGGGTGAGGATGCGGAAACGCTTCACCCCGTCATCGGGAATGAGCGTGTGATTACCCGCCACATGGGCGAGGTATTCGATGATGACCCGGCTGTCGTGCAGCACATGGCCATGATCGGTTTCCAGCACGGGGATCTTGGCAATGGGCGAGAGGGTGGCAAGCCGCGCATGAACCTCATCCACCTTGGTGCTGACGGCAACCTCCTCCAGCCGGTCGGCCACACCCGCTTCGTGGGCGGTGACCACACACATGCGGTAGAAGGGTGAAACGGTGTTGCCGTAGATTTTCATGGCGCGCCCTCCACTGGCGGCACTCCGCCGCCCTTCGAGACTGGCGGCATTCCGCCGCCCTGCGAGCGGAATGCGCTTTGATTGGCTCAAAGCGTCCGCTCTGACTTCCTGATGGCGAGCAACTTATCTGGCTTTTGTTGATTCCAACAAAAGCCAGGTTGCCCTGCGCCCATTCAAAAGGGCGAAGGGCCTGCTGTCAAAGGGGAGTTGGCGGCAAGGTTTAACAACAGGCCGTGACAAGCCAGATGCGGCGCGCACAGCGAGGGGGAAACCTGTGCTTCAGTATTTGCGCAGAAGGCCGACCAGCCGCCCCTGCACCTTGATCCGGTCAGGCCCGAAGATGCGGGTTTCATAGGCCGTGTTGGCGGCTTCCAGAGCCACCGACTCGCCCTTGCGGCGCAGACGCTTCAGGGTCGCCTCTTCCTCATCCACCAGGGCCACGACGATTTCGCCATTGGTGGCGCTGTCGCCACGGCGGATGATGACCGTATCGCCGTCGAAAATCCCGGCATCGATCATGGAGTCGCCCTTGACCTCGAGCGCGAAATGTTCGCCGCCGCCCAGCATTTCCGGCGGCACGGAGATGTTGTTGGTATGGTCCTGAATGGCGGCGATGGGCACGCCCGCCGCAATCCGCCCCATGAGCGGCACCACGGCGGCGCGCGGGCCACCATCATTGGCGGGTGCCATGGGCTTCACCTTGCCGAGACTGCCCTGAATGACATTGGGGGCAAAGCCGCCCTTCTTCTGGGCCAGGCTGGGGGAGTGATTGTCCGGCAGCTTGATGACCTCCAGCGCCCGGGCGCGGTTGGGCATGCGCTTCAGGAAGCCGCGCTCCTCCAGCGCCACGATGAGACGGTGAACCCCGGACTTGGACTGGAGGTTGAGCGCCTCCTTCATCTCCTCGAAGGAGGGCGGCACGCCTTCTTCCTTCAGGCGATCGTTGATGAACAAAAGGAGTTCAAGCTGTTTGCGGGTGAGCATGGGGGCCTCGCGGGAATCGGAACAAAATCGAAACATGTATACATGTTCCGGGTTGGTTCCGCAAGTGTTTGGGTTATGGGCCGGTTTCGGCGGTCAGAGCAACCGGCGGTCAGTTGGACTCAACTGCCGCCGATAAGTTGCTCGAAAATC
>CALMUW010000036.1 GCA_937872985.1 uncultured Alphaproteobacteria bacterium | reverse complement strand
ATGGCGGGCCGCGGCACCGACATCAAGCTCGGCGGCAACGAGGACATGCGCATCGCCAACGAACTGGCCGATGTGCCCCCCGGCGAGGAGCGCAACCGCCGCATCGCCGCCATCAAGGCCCAGATCGCCGCCGACAAGGAGCGCGTCATCGCCGCGGGCGGTCTTTTCGTCCTTGGCACCGAGCGCCATGAAAGCCGCCGCATCGACAACCAGCTTCGTGGCCGCTCCGGCCGTCAGGGCGACCCCGGCCTGTCGCGCTTCTATCTCTCGCTCGAGGATGACCTGATGCGCATCTTCGGCTCCGAGCGCATGGACTCCATGCTGCAGAAGCTCGGCCTCAAGGAGGGCGAGGCCATTGTCCACGCCTGGATCAACAAGGCTCTGGAAAAGGCCCAGCAGAAGGTCGAGGCGCGCAACTACGACATCCGCAAGAACCTGCTGAAGTTCGACAACGTGATGAACGACCAGCGCAAGGTGATCTTTGACCAGCGCATCGGCATCATGAAGGGCGACGAGGTTGCCGAAACCGTCGACGACATGAGGAACGAGGTCATCGATGACCTCATCTCGAAGCACATCCCTGCCAACGCCTATCCCGAACAGTGGGACATGGCGGGCCTGCGCGAACGCCTGCGCGACGTGGTGGCGGTGGATTTCCCGCTCGACGAATGGGGCAAGGAGGAGGGCATCGCCGACGAGGAGATCCGCGAGCGCGTGAAGAAGATCGCGGGCGACTTCTACCACCAGAAACGCACCGACTATGGCACCGATGTCATGCATCAGGTGGAAAAGGCCGTGCTGCTCCAGACCCTCGACAATCTCTGGCGCGAACACATCATCACCGTGGACATGCTGCGCCAGGTCATCCACCTGCGCGGCTATGGCCAGCGCGACCCCCTCAATGAATACAAGACCGAGGGCTTCAACCTGTTCCAGGCCATGGTGACCAAGCTCCGCGAAAACTCCACCGCGCAACTGATGCGCGTGGAAGTGCGCGCCCAGCCGGAAGGCGACATGCTGCCCGAGGAAGGCGATCTGCCGCCCATGGCCGCGCACCACTTTGACGCCAGCACCGGCGAGGATGACGTGGTCGATGCGGTCTTCGGCCAGCACAGTCTGGGGGCACCGCTTGCGGCCCCCGCGCGTGATCCGAAGAAGCCGGAGAGCTGGGGCCAGGTCGGTCGCAATGAGCCCTGTCCCTGCGGGTCCGGCAAGAAATACAAGCACTGCCACGGTGCCTATAGCTGATCCGGGATCGACCGTCTGTGACCAGAGCAATCTGACTTTTGCTGGAAACAACAAAAGTAAGACAAGTTGCTCGCCAACAAATAAGTCAGAGCGGTGACTTTGATGCAGTCAAAGCGCATTCCTTTCTGGTGACGCGCGACGGGGTTCCCGCCCTTCGTGTTTAGCTGATCCCGAAAATTCCCCGATAAAGCCACAATGCTGTCAGGCCGCCGTCAGGCACCGCTCGCTACATCCGTCTCCGTTCAATCAACCAAGGAGACCAACCAATGCACAAGATCGCCATTTCCGTCATGGTCCTCGCCGCCTTCGCCCTGCCCGCCGCGGCCGCGCCGATTTGCCAGGACCATCCGGCTGACCAGTGGATGAGCACGGACGCCATCACCAAGAAGGTGACCGACATGGGTTATGTGGTGAAGAAGCTGGGCACCGAGGACGGCTGCTACGAAGTGAAGGGCACCAAGGACGGCAAGCGCGTCGAAGCCTATTTCGATCCGGTCTCCGGCGAACTGGTTCTCACCAAGTGATGACCGTGTCCGATGACCAATCTTCGGCGGGCCGCAACGCGCGGCCCGCCACCGTTTCCGTCTGGGACCCGCTGGTGCGCCTGTTTCACTGGTCGCTGGTGGCGGCCATGGCCTATGAATTCCTCTTTGAGGCTGGCACCAAGGCCCACATCTATCTCGGCTACGCCATCCTCGTCCTTGTCGCGGTGCGGGTCCTGTGGGGGTTCATCGGCAGCCGCCATGCCCGTTTCAGTCAGTTCGTGCGGGGTCCGGGTGCAGTCCTGACCTACCTCAGCGATATCCTGCGCGGGCGCCCGCGCCACTATCTCGGCCACAATCCCGCCGGCGGCGCCATGGTGGTGGCGCTCATCATCATGGTGGCGGCAACCTCGCTCTCCGGCTGGGCCATGATCACTGACGCCCTGTGGGGCGAGGAATGGATCGAGGCTCTCCACGAAGCTCTGGCCTGGGCCACCCTGGGCCTTGTCCTGGCGCATGTGGCAGGGGTCATTCTCGCCAGCTTGCAACATCGTGAGAATCTGGTGCGTGCCATGATTACCGGCCGCAAGCCGCTGCCGGACGATTCCCCGCCTGAGGCCCTGCGCCGACAATAAGCCGGAACCATCGCTTTGCCCCGTCAAAGCGCTTTCCGCTCCCGGGGTTAACGACAAGGTAACCGTGCCGATTGACCTTTCCGCGGAAACCACGCCCGCCAACGCCTGCGGCGTAGCGCAACCTGACTATTGCTGCCCGCAACAACGGGAAGATAAGTTGCTCGCCATCAAGAGGTTAGGACGGACGCTTTGATGCGTCAAAGCTTCCGCTCTTGGCCAGACGCAACAAAGGAACGCTTGGCGGCAATTCTACGGGGGTTGTTAATATATTAACAACGGGTCTCTCGCTAATCTCTGCCCACACATCGCTCGGGAGACCGTGTTTTGACCTCAATTCACAAGTTCAAAGCCTATATGTGCGACGAATCCGGCGCCACGGCCATTGAATATGGTCTGATTGCGGCCGGCATTGTTCTGGCACTCATCTCGGCCATGCCGCTGCTCACCAACAACATGAACAACACCTACAATCAGATTCTGCTGTACTTCAACGACGTGGGCGCGTGACGTCCGATCTCAGTGGATTGCCAGGGCAGCCCCGGAGGCTGCCTTTTTAGTTTCGCTGTGACGATTAAACACCGCGGCCAATGCCGAGGAATTTTTCCCGGCGCTGGGTGCGCAACACCTCTGGAGATACGCCGCGATAGGCGGCAAGCGCCCGGCCCACGGCCTCGCCCGCATTGGCAATGGCTTCATCGGCCCCGCGGTGCGCCCCGCCCAGCGGTTCCGCCACGATGTCGTCGATGACCCCGAGCCTTTTCAGATCCTGCGCGGTGATCTTCAGCGCCGCCGCCGCGTCCTTGGCGCGCGCCGCGTCGCGCCACAGGATGGAGGCCGCCCCCTCCGGCGAGATGACGCTATAGATGGCATGTTCCATCATCAGCACGGTGTTGGCCGTGGCCACCGCGATGGCCCCGCCGGAGCCGCCCTCGCCGATGATGGTGGCAACGATCGGAACGCCCAGCCCCAGGCAGCAATCGGTGGAACGCGCGATGGCCTCGGCCTGGCCGCGCTCCTCGGCGTCAAGGCCGGGATAGGCCCCTGCCGTGTCCACGAAGGTCAAAACCGGCAGACCGAATTTCTCGGCCATTTCCATGAGGCGCACCGCCTTGCGATAGCCCTCGGGCCGCGCCATGCCGAAATTGTGCTTGAGGCGGCTTTCCGTGTCGTAGCCGCGCTCCTGGCCGAGGACCATGACAGCTTCGCCCCGGAAGCGCCCCAGCCCGCCGATCACCGCGTGGTCTTCGGCAAAACTGCGGTCGCCCGCCAGGGGGGCGAAGTCGGTGATCAGACGGGCGATGTAGTCCACCGCATGGGGCCGGTCCGGGTGGCGGGCCACCTGCGCCTTCTGCCAGGGCGACAGGTCGGCATAAAGATCAGCAAGGCTTTTGGCCGCCTTCTTCTCCAGCGCCTTGACTTCATCGGCGATGGACACGGTGGCATCGCCCTGGGCCAGTGCCCGCAACTCGGCGATCTTGCCTTCAAGCTCGGCCAACGGGGCTTCAAAATCCAGAAAGGCGTGCATCCGCCGCAACTCCTCACCTTGGGGCACCGTTACTGGCCCTTGGGGGGCTTCTTGTCAACTTTTCCAGCCAGGGGATGAAGCCTCTCCACCACCACGCGCAAACGATCCGCCTGCACATGGGTATAGATCTGCGTGGTGGCAATGTCGGCATGACCCAGCATCTGCTGCACGGCGCGCAAATCCGCCCCATGGGCCAGAAGATTGCTGGCAAAGGCATGGCGCAGCACATGCGGCGAAATGCGGTCCGCCGCCAGCCCGGCCCGGCCCGCCAGGGCCTTCAACCCCCCCGAAAGAGGCGGGGGGGTGGCCGCCCCCCCCGCGCCAGGCGGGGGAAAGAGATAGCGCCCCCCGCCACGACCGGTCTTCTTGAGCAGCGCCACATAGGGCCTGAGGGCCGCCTGCGCCCGCGCCGCCACCGGCACCAGGCGTTCGCGCCCCCCCTTGCCCCGGATGGTGAGAAAGCTCGCATCCGCCTCCACCGCGCGCAGCGACAGGCCGACCAGTTCCGACACGCGCAGCCCCGTGGCCGCCAGCACTTCAAGCAGCGCCGTCAGCCGCAGGGCGCGGAATTGCGCCGCCCCTTCCTCGGCCTCCTGCACCTCGGCTGCCGCCTGGGCCAGAAGCTGCGCCACCTCCGCCGCGGACAAGACCTTGGGCAGGGGCCGTGCCGGTTTCGGCCCCTGGATGATGGCGGCGGGATTATCCGGCAGGATGCCTTCACCATGGAGGAAGCCATGCAACTGCTTCACCGCCGAGAGCCGCCGCGCCGCCGTGGTCCGCGCCAGTCCTTCCGCCTCCGCTCCGGCAAGCCAGGCCTGCACATGGCGGGTCTCCGCCTGCTTCAGGCCAATGCCCTGCGCGGCCAGAAAACCGCTGTAATGGCCAAGATCGGTGCGATAGGCGGTGAGCGAATTTTTGGCGAGCCCGCGTTCGGCGCTCATCATTTCCAGGAAGCGCTCGATCAGGCGGCGATCGCTGGGGGCAATCTCAGTGCTGGCGGAGCTTGTCACTGTTGAGCGCCTTCACCATGGGCTGCGGCTCCGGCGGGAAGGACGACAAGGCCCAACCCGCGCCATAGACCAGACCCGCCAGGATGGCCAAGGCCATGAGAAACCGCAAACTGTCAGGCACGTTCCACCCATTTTCTCGCTGGCACAGGATAGGATGAAGCGGCACGCCGCACAACCGCCCGCCGCGCCTCTTTCAGGCCCTTGGCGTTTTCGCCGCCATGGCGCTAAAAGCAGCGCCAGATCACAATCGCCATGCCCAAGACCCTCAGCCCCAAGGATATTGCCGCCATCAAGGCCAAACTGGCCGACCGCGCCATTGTGCTGGTGGGGCTGATGGGTGCTGGCAAGACCAGCGTGGGCCGAAGACTGGCTGACCGGCTGGACGTGCCCTTCATCGATGCCGATCACGAAATCGAGCAGGCGGCGGGCAAATCCATCCCGGAAATCTTCGCCGACCATGGCGAACCCTATTTCCGCGACGGCGAGCGCAAGGTCATCTCGCGCCTGCTGGAAGGCGGCCTTCAGGTTCTGGCCACCGGCGGCGGGGCCTTCATGAATGACGAGACCCGCGCCCGCATCCGCGCCCATGGTGTCGCCATCTGGCTGCGCGCCGACCTGCCCCTCCTCATGAAGCGGGTGCAGAAGCGCTCCAACCGGCCGCTCCTGCAAACCGAGGATCCCGAGGCGGTGATGCGTGATCTCATGGTCCGGCGCTATCCCGTCTATGCCGAGGCCAATCTGACCGTCGACAGCCAGGATATTTCCCACGCCCAGATGGTGGAGCGGGTGCTGCGCGCGCTGAAGGACTGGTCCGGCCCCGACGCCAAGGAAGAGGCAGCCCCATGACGATGCAAGGACTGACCGTGCCGGTGGAACTGGGCCGCCGCCGCTATGACATCACCATCGGCGAGGATCTGCTGCCCAAGGCGGGCACCCTCATACGCCCTCATGTGAAGCGCGGCGTCACCGCCATCGTCACCGACGAGAATGTGGCCCATCACCACCTTGCCACTCTGGAAGCCGCCTTGCAGCAGGCGGGCATCAGAGCCACCGCCATCATCCTGCCCCCCGGCGAGGCAACCAAGAGCTTCAGCCACTTGGCCGCCCTCTCGGACCGGCTGCTGGCGGCGGGGATCGAGCGCTCCGATCCCATCATCGCCTTCGGCGGCGGGGTGATCGGCGATCTCGCCGGCTTTGCCGCCGCCATTCTGCGCCGTGGCGTCAACTTCATCCAGATCCCCACCACCCTTCTGGCCCAGGTCGATTCCTCCGTCGGCGGCAAGACCGGCATCAATTCGCCCCACGGCAAGAACCTCATCGGTGCCTTCCACCAGCCGATGGCGGTCATTGCCGATCTCGCCCTCCTCAAGACCCTGCCCGCCCGCGAAGTGGCCGCGGGCTATGCCGAAGTGGCAAAATACGGCCTGCTCGGCGACGCCCCGTTCTTCTCCTGGCTGGAAAGCCACGGCCCCACCCTCATGACCTCCAACTCCGGTGCGCTTGCCACGGCGGTGGAAACCTCCTGCCGGGCCAAGGCCAGGATCGTGGCCGAGGACGAGACCGAAACCGGGGTGCGGGCGCTTCTCAATCTCGGCCATACCTTCGGTCACGCGCTGGAATCCGCCACCGGCTATTCCCAGCGTCTGCTGCATGGTGAAGGCGTGGCCATCGGCATGGTGCAGGCCTTCCGCTTCTCGGAGCGTCAGGGCCTCTGCGCCGTGGGAACCGCGGATCGTGTGGCCCGCCACCTTGCCGCCATGCAACTGCCCACCCATTCCTCACACATTCCGGGCGCCCTGCCGCCGCCCGCTGATCTGGTGAAAATCATGCGCCAGGACAAGAAGGCCAAGGGCGGCAAGCTCACCTTCATTCTGGCCCGCGGCCTGGGCGAAGCCTTCATCGCCCATGATGTGCCGGAAGATCAGGTGCTTGCCTTCCTCTCGGAGGATATGACGCGGTCATGACCCTTTCCCCCGGATTCACCATCGTCTTCATCCTGATCTTGCTGATGATGTCGGCCTTCTTTTCGGGATCGGAAACCGGGGTCCCCCCCGCCCCGCGGGCCCGCCTCACCGAAATGGAACGACGCGGCAGCTGGCGCGCCGCCGTCATTCTCGAACTCACCAGGCGCCGCGAACGGCTCATCGGGGCACTCCTGCTGGGCAACAACGTGGTGAATATTCTGGCCTCGGCACTGGCCACAACGGTGCTCGTCAAGATGTTCGGTGATAGCGGCGCGGTCATCGCTTCGGCCATCATGACTGTGCTGGTTCTGATCTTCGGCGAGGTTCTGCCCAAAACCTATGCCATTGCCCGCCCGGAGCGCGTGGCCACCGGCCTCGCTCCCGTCATCCGGATGATTGTCGCGATTTTCGGACCATTGGTCATGGCGGCCGAAAATTTGTGTTCGGGGG
>CALMUW010000035.1 GCA_937872985.1 uncultured Alphaproteobacteria bacterium | reverse complement strand
AGGAGCGGTCCGCCAGACCC
Organism: uncultured Alphaproteobacteria bacterium; assembly: GCA_937872985.1. Lineage (GTDB taxonomy): Bacteria > Pseudomonadota > Alphaproteobacteria > Rhizobiales > Aestuariivirgaceae > Aestuariivirga. The sequence continues at coordinate 14,993 of CALMUW010000035.1, read as the reverse complement.
GCCACGCCTTCCGCCGCGAACCGCGCCATCCATTTACGCACGGTCCGAGGGCAGATGCCTGCGGCTCGTGCGACGGCCTCCGGCTTCTGCCCGCCCATCACACGCCTGACAATTGCCTCTCGACCAAGGGGCGTCGTTCGCGCATTCTTGTGGATGTTCATCCGGGTTCTCCTGAGGTTGCTGTCGTTTTGCAACATCAGTCTCCGACGGAACGCCCGGATGGACAACCTATTGAAAGCTCACATCTAGAGTTTAGCCCTCCACCACATCCGGCGGCGTGGCTTCGGCCTTGAGCGCGGCAACGGCGGCATCGAGGCTCATGGGTTTCTGCTCCTGCGAGCCGAGACGGCGCATGTTGACCGCGCGTTCCTCCATCTCGCGCTTGCCCACCACCAGAATGACCGGCACCTTGACCAGCGAGTGTTCGCGCACCTTGTAGTTGATCTTCTCGTTGCGCAGGTCCGCCTCGGCCCGAAGCCCCGCCTTGCGCAAGGCGTCGCGCACCTCCATGGCATAGGCGTCGGCATCCGACGTGATGGTGGCCACCACTATCTGCGACGGCGCCAGCCACAGCGGGAAATGGCCCGCATAGCTTTCGATGAGAATGCCGAGGAAACGTTCCATGGAGCCGCAGATGGCGCGGTGGATCATCACCGGGCGCTTCTTCTGGCCGTCGGCATCCACATAGAAGGCGTCGAAGCGCTCCGGCAGGTTGAAGTCCACCTGCGTGGTGCCGCACTGCCACTCGCGCCCGATGGCATCGTGCAGGGTATATTCGAACTTGGGACCGTAGAAGGTGCCCTCGCCCTCGTTGATGCCCGTCTCGATGCGATCCGACGAGGCGGCGATCTTGGCCAGGAGGCGCTTCAGCACGTCCTCGGCATGGTCCCAGAGCGCGTCCGACCCCACCCGCTTTTCCGGGCGGGTGGCCAGCTTGATCTTGACCTTCTCGAAGCCGAAGTCACGATAGACCGACAGCATCAGATCATTGATCTTCAGACATTCCTGCTCCAGTTGGTCCTCGGTGCAGAAGATGTGGGCGTCGTCCTGGGTGAAGCCGCGCACCCGCATGAGGCCATGCAGCGCGCCGGACGCCTCATAGCGGTGAACCGCGCCGAATTCCGCAAGCCTGATGGGCAGATCGCGATAACTCTTCAGGCCATGCTTGAAGATCTGCACATGGCCGGGGCAGTTCATGGGCTTCAACGCGAAGATGCGCTGGTCGGCGTCCGGATCATTGGGCTTGAGGAAGGCGGTGGCGGACTTCACCGCGAACATGTTGTCGGCATACCAGCCCCAGTGGCCCGAGGTTTCCCACAGGCTCTTGTCGAGAATCTGCGGTGCATTCACCTCGTCATAGTCGCCCTGCAAACGCCGCCGCATATAGGCCGTCAACTGCTGGAACAGGGTCCAGCCCTTGGCGTGCCAGAAGACGACGCCGGGCCCCTCCTCCTGGAAATGGAACAGGTCCATCTCGCGGCCAAGCTTGCGGTGGTCGCGCTTTTCCGCCTCCTCCAGCGCCGTCACATAGGCGGCAAGGTCGGCGTCCTTGGCCCAGGCCGTGCCATAGATGCGGGTCAGCATGGGATTGTTGGAATCGCCGCGCCAATAGGCCCCGGCCACCTTCATCAGCTTGAAGGCCGAGCCAATCTTGCCGGTGGAGGTCATGTGCGGCCCGCGGCACAGGTCCACCCAGCCGCCCTGATCGTAGAACTTGATGTCCTGTCCCTCGGGAATGGCATCCACCAGTTCGACCTTGAAGTGCTCCCCCCTGGCGCGGAAGAAATCCTTGGCTTCGGCGCGGCTTTTCAGCGTCTTGGTGAAGGGCCTGTCGCGGCCGATGATCTCGCGCATCTTTTTCTCGATGGCGGGAAAATCGGCGGGCGTGAAGGGTTCGTTGCGGAAGAAGTCATAATAGAAGCCGTTCTCGATCACCGGACCGATGGTCACCTGGGTGCCGGGGAAAAGCTCCTGCACCGCCTCGGCCATGACGTGAGCGGCATCGTGCCGGATCAGTTCCAGCGCTTCCGGGTCATCGCGCGTCACGATACGCAAGGCCGCATCCGCCGCGATCGGGTCGGCCAGATCGACCAGCACCCCGTTGACCATGGCGGCCACGGCCTTCTTTTCCAGCGATTTTGAGATGCTCGCGGCCACCTGGGCCGCCGTGGTCCCCGCTTCAACCTGGCGCGCATTGCCGTCGGGGAAAGTCAGCGTGATCATTCCGTCCTCCTGCTCACTCCCGCACACCCTGCGGGTAAGCCAAATCAGTTGCGCCCCTCACATGCCTCGCCGCGCCAGCACGGTCAAGACCGGCAGACCGGGGATGATTTTTCCTGCACCGCTGCAACCAGCGGTAACCACACGTTAACCTTAACAGGTCATGTTCAACCCCGAACCATCGTTAACTAACTGTATCGGGTACTCACATGAAAAACCACCTTCTGCGCTTTGCCCTCGTCACGGCTGCCCTGGCACCGGCCGCTGCCGCCTTCGCCGCCGATCTCGAGCCGCCGCCGCCGCCGGTGGTGGACCTGCGTCCGGCCAGCTATGACTGGACCGGTGCCCATGTCGGCATTTTCGCCGGCAAGATCTTTGAAAAGGGCCACTATAACGTCACGGAATACTGCGACCCCGTCACCAACCCGGGTTGCGACGCCTACGACCCGCCCCTCTCCGGTGACGGCTGGCAGGGCGGCCTGACCGTCGGCTATGACCAGCAGTTCAACAATTTTGTCCTCGGCCTTGAGGCCGACTGGGCCCGCGGCGGCAATGTCGCGGAAAATGAAGACCCCGCCCAGATGACCTACATGGACTTCGACAACATGTTCACGGTGCGGGCGCGGGCTGGCATGGCCTTTGATGATACCCTCGTCTACCTGACCGGCGGTCTGGCCGTCATTGACTCCACCTTCTATTCCAGCGATGCGCCCACCGGCTCCGGCAATTACATCGGCAAGGACAAGTGGCTGAAGGGCTATGTCATCGGCGGCGGCGTGGAACACGCCTTCACCGACGTGCTCTCCGGCAAGATGGAATACACCTATGTGGGCATTCCGGACGCCGCCTACGAGTTGGACAACGGTGTCGTTGCGGGCCGCATCGACCAGGAGTTCGACGGTGTGCACACCATCCGCGTCGGCTTGAACTATCGCTTCGGCTGGTAATTTCAGCCAGAGCAACCTGACTTTTGATGGCCTCAACAAAAATCAGATCCGTTGCTCGCCATTCATAAGTGAGAGCGGTGGCTTTGAGCCATCAAGCCTGAACCGCTCTCATCCTCACCGTTTCGGGGGCCCCTTTTCGGGGCCCTCGTGCTTTTGCCGCCACACCGGCCCGTCATAATCGTCCGGCACCGGATCAAAGCCATGGCCGCCCCAGGGGTGGCAGCGCGAAATGCGCGCCACGCCCATCAGGCTGCCGCGCCAGGCGCCATGCTTGCGGATGGCGTCCGCCGTATAGTCCGAGCAGGTCGGCAGATAGCGGCAGCGCCGCCCCAGAAGCGGCGACAGGGTAATCTGATAAACCCGGATGAGCGCCAGAAGAACGCGCTTCATCACCACGGCCTCAGGCCTGTTCCAGCTCGGTCAGGGTGCCGCAGAAATCCTTCGGGTGCAGGAACAGCACCGGCTTGCCGTGGGCCCCGATCTTCGGGTTGCCATCGCCGATGACCCGCGCCCCTGCCGCCTTCAACTGGTCGCGCGCCGCAAGAATGTCGGCCACCTCGTAGCACACATGATGGATGCCCCCCGCCGGATTCTTGTCGAGGAAACCCTTGATGGGTGAGTTCTCGCCCAGCGGTTCCAGCAGTTCGATCTTGGTGTTGGGCAGTTCCACGAACACCACGGTGACGCCATGGGCGGGCTCGGCCTGCGGGGCCGACACCCTGGCCCCCAGCGTTCCCTCATAGGTCTTGATGGCCGCCGCCAGGTCCGGCACGGCAATGGCGACATGGTTCAGGCGTCCCAGCATGGCAATCTCCTCGTCATCTCCGCCTGATCTAGTCCGCCGCCGCCAGGAATCAACGGTTCTTTTGACTGATGAGGGCGAGCATCCGTTCCCGCGCCGGCGGCATGTTGATGCCACGCGGCTCCAGCACATGACGCGCCAGAAAATAGCCCGTGAGGCGGAAGCCCGCCAGCACAGCGGCGGATGTTGCGCCCCCCTCGCCCTTCAGAAAGCCCGGCAAATCAAACAGCCGGTCATGCCATTCCGCCCCCGCCGCCTGTGACACCGCCCGCCCCGACTTGGGCGAGACATAGGCGAGGTCGAGCGTGCTGCCGGTGGCGGCGCAGCGCGTGAGGTCCAGGCCGAAGCCCAGTTCATCGAGCAAGCCCAACTCCCAGCGCACCAGCAGGGCGGGCCAGAGCGCATCATCCTCCATGGCGTCCAGCACCACGCGCGCCGCCTCATAGACCCTGGGGTGCGGCTCGCGCTCCGGCAGAAGCTGGGCCAGGGCCGTGAGCGTCGACAGCGCCGCCAGCCGCGTGGCGTCGTCCATGAGAAAGCCCGCCTTCAGCGCCAGGGGTTCCAGCGTGAAAGTGCCGAGGTGATCTTCCAGCCGCGCCCGCCAGCTGGCCTGCACCAGATTGCCGGGCTGCAACACCGGCCGCTGCACCCGCGACCGGCCACCGCGCACCAGTCCCATGGCCCGGCCATGGGCCGGCGTCAGCAGTTCAACAATGGCGTTGCTCTCGCCGTGGCGGCGCACCGACAGCACAAAGCCCTGATCGCGCCATTCCATTGGCTATGTCTTCGTGTTTCTTGCCGCCCCCGCAGCAGCCGGCCATCCGCGCCACGCGGCCTGTGGATCAACAGATGCACCTTGGGACGCTGGGCCCGCAACGGCGGCACCGCCGGTTTCAGCCATATGCAGCGCCTCAGCCATCAAGGCCCATCATGCGCAGACGCTCCGGATCCTCGGCCCAGTTCTCGCGCACCTTGACGAAGAGAAAGAGGTGGACCCGGCGTTCCAGCATCTCCTCCAGTTCCGCCCTGGCCAACTGGCCCAGCAGCTTCACCGTCTGCCCGCCCTTGCCCAGCACGATGGCCTTCTGGCCGTCACGCTCCACATAGATGACCTGCGAGATCTTCACCGAACCGTCGCGCCGCTCCTCCCAGCCCTCGGTCTCCACCGTGGAGGCATAGGGCAACTCCTCGTGCAGGCGCTCATAGAGCTTCTCGCGCGTCACTTCGGCGGCGAGGAAGCGCAGCGGCACATCGGCCGTCTGGTCCTCGGGATAAAGCCACGGCCCCGTGGGCATGGCCTTGACCATGGCGGCCCGCAAATCCTCAATGCCGGAGCCGGTCAAGGCCGAAATCATGAAGGTCTGGGTGAAGGGAAAGGCGGCGTTGAAGGACTGCGCCAGGTCGAGCAGCTTCTCGCGCTTCACGAGGTCCACCTTGTTCAGCGCCAGCATGGCCCTGGTCCCGCTGCCGGCGAGCCCCTTGATTATGGCCTGCACCTCCTCCGACAGGCCGCCGCGCGCATCGGCCAGCAGCACCACGGCGTCGGCCTCGCCCGCCCCGCCCCAGGCCGCCTCCACCATGGCCGTGTCGAGCTTGCGGCGCGGCTTGAAAATGCCGGGCGTGTCCACCAGCACCACCTGGGTTGCGCCCGCCATGAAAATGGCGCGGATGCGCGCCCGGGTGGTCTGCACCTTGTGGCTGACAATGGAAATCTTGCTGCCGGTCAAGGCATTGACCAGTGTTGACTTGCCCGCGTTGGGCGCGCCGATGATGGCGCAGAAGCCGCAGCGTGTCGGTTCCGTCTGGCTCATCGCCGCACTCCCTCCCGCGCCAGAAAGGCGCTGGCCGCCGCCATTTCCGCCGCCCGCTTGTTGGCCCCCTGCCCCGTGGTCTCGGCGTGGCCCGCCACCGTCAGGCGCACCTTGAACTCGGGCGCATGGTCGGGCCCGGTGCGCGCCAGGGTCTCATAGGCGGGAATGGCCAGCCCCCGGCCCAGCGCCCATTCCTGCAAGGTCGTCTTGGCGTCCTTGGTCACCACCTGCTGGCCCGCCAGCGCCTCGGCCCAGTGGCGCAGGATGAACGCCTTGGCCACCGCCAGACCGCCGTCGAGATAGAGTGCGCCGATGACCGCCTCCATGACGTCGCCCAGCACCGAGACCGATTGATGCAGGCCCTTCTTGCGCTCGCTCGCCCCCACCACCACGAACTCACCCAGACCCATGGCCGCCGCCACCGCCGCGCAGGTTTCCGCCCGCACCAGCGCCGAATGCCGCGCCGACATGGCCCCCTCGCTTTCCCCGGCGAAGGTGGTGAACAGGGCCTCGGCAATGATCAGGCCCAGCACCCGGTCACCCAGAAATTCCAGCCGCTGGTAATCACCCTTGCGTGCCTTGCCCGACCCATGGGTCAGCGCATGGCCGAGCAGCGCCGGGTCGGCGAAGCCATGGCCCAGCTTGTGCTCCAGGCCTTCGCGCGCCTTATGGGCGGGTGTGGTCAAGGCCATCTAGATCAGGTTGAAGAAGCGCGGCCAGCGGATGTCGAAGGGCCATTTCCACACCTCCCACAGCGTGGCGCGCGGCGAGATGGAGAAGAAGATGATGTCGGCCCGGCCCACGAAATTCTCGATCGGCACATAGCCCACCTTGTCGACGAAGCGCGAGTCCTGCGAGTTGTCGCGATTGTCGCCCATCATGAAATAGTGGTTGGCGGGCACCACATATTCCTGGGTGTTGTCGGCCAGGCCCTCGGCCTGCGAATCCAGCACGCGATAGGTGACGCCGTTGGGCAGGGTTTCCCGGTATTGCGGCACCATGTCCGGCCCCATGCCGCTGGTCGCCTCATAGTCGGTGTCGACGTAATCCTCGATGCGCTCCTTCTTCACCGCCACGCCGTTGATGTAGAGCACGCCGCCCAGCATCTGGATGCGGTCGCCCGGCAGGCCGATGACCCGCTTCACATAATCGACACTGGTGTCGCTCGGCAGCTTGAACACCGCCACGTCGCCGCGCTCCGGCATTTCGGCCAGAACCTTGCGCCCGGCAAAATCGATGTTGCAGCACGAGACCCAGCTCTTGCCGAAGGGGGCGAGGTTGAAGTTGAAGGAATATTTGCCGTAGCCATAGGACAGCTTCGACACGAAGATGTAATCGCCGATCTTCAGCGTCGGATACATGGATGACGACGGAATGTTGAACGGCTGGAACAGGAAGGTGCGGACGAAAAACGCAATCAGCAGCGCCTGCACGACCACCTTGATGGTCTCCCACAGGCCCTCTTCCGGTTTCGCTTTCGCCGTCTGACCGGTCATCATGGAATCTCGTTCACGCAGGGGTCATGCGGGCCTGCGAAGGCCCGGTTGATCACGGTTAATGGTCTATACGCCCCTCATGTGATGCGCAATGTGCCTGTGGTCAAGGCGCAACTCTGTGACCCGTTTGCCACAGGGTCAAATGACCGGAACCGCCTCGATGATCACCACGGCCTGGGCATAGGGATAATCGTCGGTCATGGTCAGGTGCACGCGGCCCTCGTGCCCCGGCGGCACCATGGCCCTGAGACGCCTTTCCGCGCCCCCGGTCAGCGCCAGCGTCGGCTTGCCGGCAGCATCGTTCACCACCCCCAGGTCGCGCATGTGCACCCCCTGCGAAAAGCCCGTGCCCAGGGCCTTGGAACAGGCCTCCTTGGCGGCAAAGCGCTTGGCATAGGTTGCGGCGCGGGTGACGCGGGCCTCCGCCTTGCGCTGTTCGGCCGCGGTGAACACCCGGCGGATGAAACGGTCGCCGAAGCGCGCCAGCGTCTTTTCGATGCGGCGGATGTCCACCGTATCGCTGCCGAGCCCGATGATCACTTGGCCAGCCCCCGGCTGCCGGGCTTCATGGCCGGAAGCGCCTGCAGTTCAGGCGGCAAGCGGTCGGCGGGATAGGCCGGAATGTCGAGGCGGGTGAGCGCAAAGAGCGGCACGCCCACATCGGCTGTGCCGTTGGAGCGGTCGATGAGGCAGGCCGCCGCCACCGTCTGGCCGCCCTCCGCCGCGATGCCGTCGATGCATTCCCGCGACGAGAGGCCCGTGGTGACGATATCCTCCACCATGAGGATGCGCGCGCCCCGGGGGATGGTGAAGCCCCGGCGCAGCATCAGCCTGCCCTCCACCCGTTCAAAGAAGATCGCCGGCACGCCGAGCTGGCGGCCCATCTCATAGCCCACCACCACGCCGCCCATGGCGGGCGAGGCCACCATGTCGATATCGCCCGCGCCCCCCGCCTTCACCTTTGCCGCCAGCGCCGCACAGAGCCGCGAAGCCCGGGCCGGGTCCATCAGCACCCGGGCGCATTGCAGGTAGCGCGCCGAATGCAGGCCGGAAGACAGGATGAAGTGCCCCTCCAGCAGCGCGCCCGCAGCGCGGAATTCGTCGAGAACCTGATCGTGTGTCAGCATGATTACCCCGTCACCCGGCTCACCGCCGTCACCAGCGGCCGGGTCTTCAGTCCATTGATGATGTTGCTGAGGTGGCGCGCATCATGCACCTCCAGCAGGATGTCGAGATCGAAGAAGTCGCGCACCGCGCCGTGGCGCGCCGCCATCTGCAATTCGTCGATGTTGCCGTCCTTGGCGCCGATCTCCTGCGCCACCTGGGCAATGGCCCCCACCTCGTTGTGGATGGTGACGGCGATGCGCGCCGGAAAGCGCTGGCCCGGCTCGATGTGATCCCAGGCGAGATCGACCCAGCGCTCCGGCTCGGCCTCGAACTGCTCCAGCGCCTTGGCGAAGATGGGATAGATCACCACGCCCGTGCCCGGCGTCTGGATGCCGATGATGCGCTCGCCCGGCACGGCACCCGTCTCGCGGAAGATCGCCACCGCCGAACCCCGGCCCAGCCCGCGCACCGGCACCGCCGCCCTGTCCGGCCCGGCCTCGGCCCGCAGCACCCCGCCGCGCCGCCGCACCTCGCGGATTTCCTTGTCATCGACGGTCAGCCCCATGGCCTTCATCATGTCGAAGCCCGAGAGATCGCCGCGCCCGATGGCCGCCAGCGCATCATCAAGGCTGCGGTGGCCAAGGCGCGGCACCGCCGCCTGCACTTCCTTTTCCACATAGGCGCGCTCGCGCCGGGCCAGCAGTTTCTCCATGATCTCGCGGCCAAAATCGGTGAACTGCTTGCGGAGCGCGGTGCGCGTGGCGCGGCGGATCGCGGCCTTGGCCTTGCCGGTCACGGCAATGCCCTCCCAGGCCGCCGGCGGCACCTGCGCCTCGGAACGGATGATCTCCACCTCGTCGCCGTTGTTCAGTTCCGTGACCAGCGGCGCATGGCGGCCATTCACCTTGGAGCCGACGCAGCTATCGCCCACCGAGGTGTGCACCGCATAGGCAAAGTCGATGGGCGTCGCCCCCTTGGGCAAGGCGATGAGCTGGCCCTTGGGCGTGAAGCAGAACACCTGGTCGTGAAACAGTTCGAGCTTGGTGTGCTCCAGGAACTCCTTCGGACTGTCGCCCTCCTGCAGCACCTCCATGAGGTGGCGCAGCCAGCGATAGGCATTGGATTCGGCCACCGAGGCCTTGAAGCCGTCGATCTGGTCGCGGCCATCCGGCGTTTCCTTGTAGAGCGCATGCGCCGCCACCCCACGCTCGGCGATCTCATGCATCAGCCGGGTGCGGATCTGCATCTCGACCCGCATGTGGTGCGGCCCGATGATGATGGTGTGGAGCGAGCGGTAGTCGTTCTGCTTGGGGTTGGAGATATAGTCCTTGAACTTCTCGGGCACGGCCCGCCAGGTGCGGTGGACCACGCCCAGCGCCCGGTAGCAGTCGTCGATGGTGCTGACGATGACCCGGAAGCCGAAGATGTCGGAAAGCTGGCCCAGCGACATCTGCTTTTTCTCCATCTTCTTCCAGATGGAATAGGGCCGCTTCTCGCGCCCCGTCACCGTCGCCTGAATGCCCTTCTCGGCCAGCTTGGCCGACAGCGCCTGCTCGATCTCCTTCAGCACATTGCCGCTTTCGTCGTGCAATTGTGCCAGCCGGCCCCGGATGATCTTCTCGGCCTCGGGGTTCAGGACCGGAAAGGCAATGTCCTCCAGCTCGTCGCGCACCGTCTGCATGCCCATGCGCCCGGCCAGCGGCGCGTAGATATCCATGGTTTCCTGGGCCACGCGGGTGCGCTTTTCCGGCTTCACATGGTGCAGGGTGCGCATATTGTGCAGCCGGTCGGCAAGCTTCACCAGCAGCACGCGCACGTCGCGCGCCATGGCCATCAGCAGCTTGCGCAGGTTCTCGGCCTGGGTCGCCTCCTTGGTCACCAGGTCGAGCTTCTTGATCTTGGTCAGACCGTCCACCAGGCTCGCGATCTCGGGGCCGAACTTCTCCTCGATCTCGGCCTGGGTCGCCTCGGTGTCCTCCACCGTGTCATGCAGCAGGGCGGCGGCAATGGTGGCCGCGTCCAGCTTCATCTCGGTCAGGATGGCCGCCACTTCCAGCGGGTGGTTGAAATAGGCCTCGCCCGATTCGCGGAACTGGTTGCCATGGGCCTTCATGGCATAGACATAGGCGCGGTTGAGCAAATCCTCGTCCGCCTTCGGGTCATATTTCAGGACCCGCTCCACCAGTTCATACTGACGCATCATGGCGTGATATTACAAAAACAACGGCCGGACGCTACACCCGATAGCATCCGGCCGGAGAAAGAAAGTCCGACTCAGTAACCGTTGCGCTGGCTGCCGGGGCTTTCGGCCGGCGGCAGGCCTTCCAGGCCGCGCAGCAGTTCCTCTTCGGTCATCTGCTCGAATTCCGGCTGGTCCTCGCCGCCCATGGTGTCTTCCACCATGACCATGTCGCCGGACTGCGAGATCAGCGGCACTTCGGTCGGCTCCGGCTCGTCCACTTCCACATGCTTCTGCATGGCGTGGATATATTCCTCGCGCAGGTCGTCCTTGTTCACCGCCTCGTCGGCGATCTCGCGCAGGGCCACCACCGGATCCTTGTCGTTGTCGCGGTCCACCGTGATGGGCGAACCTTGAGAGATCATGCGGGCACGGTGCGCCGAGAGCAGCACCAGCTCGAAGCGGTTGGGCAATTTGTCGATGCAGTCTTCAATGGTGACGCGCGCCATGAAGCGGGTTTCTCCTGATTGACGGGAAAGTCGGGGGCCTTCTAGGCGGAACGCGGGAAAAATGCAAGATACGGCAACTTCACTGATTCTGGAGTGCGCCGGTGGACGGAGCGCCCAACCGCATACCCTGGCCGCCCATCATTTTCCTTGCCGCCGTCGTGGCGGCCTGGGGCCTGGGCTGGCTCCTGCCCCTTTCCCTGCCCCGGGCCGAAAGCCCGCTCTGGCAGGTGGCTGGCGGCACCTTCATCCTGGCCGGGCTGATGCTCGACTTATGGAGCGCCTATACCTTCTACCGCCATCGCACCACCATTCTGCCCCACCGGCGCGCCCAGCGCCTGGTCACCACCGGCCCCTTCGCCTTCTCGCGCAATCCCATCTATGTCGGCAACACGGCGGTGGTCTTCGGCCTCGGGCTGGCCTTTGCCATCTTCTGGCCGCTGCTGGCCGCGCCGGCTGCCGCCTTCATCGTCCAGAAACTTGCCATCGAGCGCGAGGAGGACCATCTGGCGTCGCGCTTTGGCCGGTCCTGGTATCTCTATGCCGCGCGCACCCCGCGCTGGCTGTTCTTCTGATCGCCCAAACCTTCGGCCACGGTAAAGAAAGGCCGAAGACCAAGGCCCCCGGCGCCAAGAATACCTTAACCAGAAAGAAGATTGGTGCGGTCGAGAAGACTCGAACTTCCACGGGTTGCCCCGCTACCACCTCAAGGTAGTGCGTCTACCAATTCCGCCACGACCGCATGTCCATGATGAAACGTGCGGCTGAATATCAGGCGTTTCTTCCGAAAGCAACCCCCGCCCCACCCGCTTCTGGAAAACCGCCCGGCCGCGCATGGTTAACGAAGCGCCAACGGATTCAATAAGAATTACATAGACTTAACTCGTGTCTCTGAACGCGGATTCAACACCCGCCGCGTAGGGTGGCCCCATAACGATAAAAACGGATGGGGCATCAAATGAAGATCAAGACCGCTGTGGGGGCGGCAATTCTGGGAGTGAGCATGAGCGCGTCCCTGGCCTTTGGCCTCGACACCGCCTCGCGCAGCCCGGTGGGTCCGGCCAAGTCAGACTCAGCCATCGAATATGACAAGACTCTGCCGCCTGTCGGCTTCGTGAAATTCTGCGCGTCGAACCCGCAGGACTGCAAGGCCGACGGCAAGCTCTTCGTCGGCAAGCTCGCCATGAGCCCGGACCGCTGGAACCAGCTCTATCAGGTGAACAGCTACGTCAACGGCAAGATCGCCCCGGTGTCCGACAAGGATCTCTACGGCGAGGCGGAATACTGGACCTATCCCGTCGATGCCGGCGACTGCGAGGACTATGTGCTGCTGAAGAAGCGCTATCTCGAAAGCCTGGGCTTCCCGGCCACGGCACTGCTCATCACCGTGGTGCTGGACGAGAAGAGCGAGGGCCACGCCGTCCTCACCGTGGCGACCGACGGCGGCGACTTCGTTCTCGACAACCGGCGCGACGACATCCTGCGCTGGAACGACACGAAATACACCTTTCTCAAGCGCCAGACCACGCGCGATCCCATGCGCTGGGTGGCCCTGAGCAAACAGAAAGCCGAAGTGACAGGCTTCATGACCAAGGGTGCGGGCCGCTAGGCCCAAGCCCGAAAAGTTGGCCCGGCCGGTTGTCCCCCCCATCCCCCAAGACCGCCGGGCTTCAGGAGCCGGCACTGTCCCACCCAGTGCCGGCTCCGCCTTTTTGCGCCATCGTTGCACATTGAACCGGGAGCGCGGCGCGATCATAATGCGCGCATGGAATTTGCCCACGACAATGCCCAGCGCCAGCGCAGCTTCGTGCTCGACGTCCTGAGCCGCACCGGCTGGTCGCAGTCCGATCTCGCCCATCGCGCCGGGCTCGACCCCTCCACCCTGTCGCGCTTTCTCTCGGCGGGCGGGGAAGGCCGCGCCTTGCGCCCGGCCACGCTGGCGCGGATCGAACGCGCCACCGGCCTGAGCTTTGCCGGTGACCTGGCCCCCGCTGACGGCGGCTTTGCCGAGGCCGAAGCCCTGCCGCTCGCCGACACCACCGCGTCGGTCAGCACGGCCGTGGCCGCGCTTTCGGCGGGGCGCGGCAATGTCGACGCCTGGAAACTTGCCTCACGCGCCCTGGAAATGGCGGGCTATCGCCCCGGCGACATTGTGCTGGTGGCGCTGGACGAAGAACCGGTGCCCGGCGATGTGGTCTGCGCCCAGATCTATGACTGGGCCAGGGGCCAGGCCGAAACCGTCTTCCGTCTCTACCAGCCGCCCTATCTGGTGGCGGCCACGGCCGATCCCGCCCTGCTGCGTCCCCATGCGGTGAGCGACAACGGCGTCGCCATCAAGGGCGTGGTCATCCACACGCTGCGGCCCCGCGCTGCGGAATAGTCACAAAATCAATTGACTTTAATGACTGGCTTTGCTACCCCAGATAAACGTGACACGGGGAGATGATCGTGAAGCTGGTATTCGAACTGGATGACGTTGCCGCCGCGCTCAAGCTCTCGCCGGAAGAATTCTCCCGCCGCCGCCCCCTTCTGGAAGCCCACGGTTTCCCCAGGCCCGTTGCCGGACTGGACGACCGCTGGTCAATCATTGAGGTGGTGCGCTGGGTCAACCGCGAGCCGGATAATTTTGCCCCACCCCTGCCCGCTTCGGCGCGCCGCGTGGTCAGCCGTTCGGCACAGTAGGATACAAACAGAAATAAACCCGCGAAAGAGTCTGGCTTCAACGGCTTACGCCGGGTGGCTAACTCAATCTCTCAAGCGCGCGAGCCTCACAGCCGCTGCAACTCGCGGGCAAAGCGCTGCCACTTCCTGACGTAATTTTCCGCCGATTTCGTCAGCTTGGCCGCCGTCTCGGTGTCGATCTCGCGCACCACCTTGCCGGGCGCGCCCATGACCAGCGAATTGTCGGGAATGACCTTGCCCTCGGCGATCAGCGCCCCCGCCCCGATCAGGCAGTTCCTGCCGATCCTGGCATGATTGAGAACTATGGCGCCGATGCCGATCAGGCTGTTGTCGCCGACGGTGCAGCCGTGCAGCACCGCCTTGTGACCCACGGTGCAGTCGCGCCCGATGGTCAGCGGCGCGCCCATGTCGGTGTGACACACGCAGCCATCCTGCACGTTGGAATTCTCGCCGATCTCGATCCACTCGTTGTCGCCGCGCAGCACCGCGCCGAACCACACGCTGGCATTGTTCAGCAGGCGAATGCGCCCCATGATGTCGGCGGAAGGGGCGATGTAATAGCGGCCCTCCCCCGGCAGGTCGGGGTGAATGCCGTCGAGCGTGTAGAGAGTCATGGGCGGCGTGCTCCTTGGATCAGGGCCGCACTGTTCCCCAATTCGCGCGCCGGATAAAGTCAAAAGCGCGGAAGGGCGAGAGCGGGCATCAGCCCACGCCGAAAACCTGTGTCAGAATGAACACGCCCTGAAAGAAGCTCCAGGACAGGCCCGCCACCAGCATCACAAGGCCCAGCGGCGGCCGGTCGATGAGATGCCACACGGAATTATACACGAGCGTCACCGGCCCGGCGGCAAGCACGGCCATGACGCGCAGCGGCGTCAGCAGCGTCGGATAGGGATCGAGCAGCAGCGACAGCTCCACTTCCTCGTCGGTGGCGATGGTCCACAGACTGGACACCAGCCCCGCCGCCGTCAGGCCCACGGCCAGCGCATAGAGATAAGCCAGGTCTTGGTAGGACACGAACGCACTCCCGCGAGCGGCCTGTCCCATTCCGGCACAGGCCATTTACCCCCGCTTAGGAAATGCAAGCGCGAGGCCGGGGAGATCGGGAGATGGCGAAGGGTGAGCAGAGCGACCCATGGGAAGCGCCGGTGGCGCTTCCCCGCTCTGCGAACGCGGGGGAGTTGCGAAGGTGAGCAGAGCGACCCATGGGAAGCGCCGGTGGCGCTTCCCCGCTCTGCGAACG
>CALMUW010000034.1 GCA_937872985.1 uncultured Alphaproteobacteria bacterium | reverse complement strand
GTGGGCGCCCCGCCGCCGGGGGCTATGGCGGCGGCTATCGCCCCCCGACCCCCCGGCACGCCCGCGGCGCGGACCCCACAAGCCGGGGGGGCGGCCCCCCCCCCCCGCCACGAGCACGATGACCGCCGCGAGGCAGGCCATGGCCGTCTCACCCTGATGGCCTGCCAGCGACAGGAGGTGCTGGTTCAAACCGCTCATGGCCCGGACGGTCTGGCCGGTCATGAACAGCAGAAGCAAGCCGTAGGCGGCGGGATAGGCCGGCCCGAAGAAGCCCAACACCCAGCGGCCGAGAATGATGGCACCGAGCAGGCCGAACGTCATGGTGCCGAGAGTCAGAAGATTCATGCGCACCAGCAGTTGGCTGACCGCCGCCGCGTCGCGCCGCACCAGGGCCGCCGCCGTATCCGGCAGGACCAGTTGCTGTGCGGCCTGGACCACGAAGGCGGAGATGGCGGCGAGGCGCACCGCGACCGCCACCAGCGCCACCTGATCGGCGGGCAAGAGCAGCCCGGAAAGCAGCGTCACCAGATCGCTGAAGGCACCGGCCACCAGCGCCACCACCAGCAGCGACAGGGCCCGGGGCAGAAGGGCGCCAGTATAGGCGCGCCGGGCCGCAAACCACTGGTGCCAACGCAAGCCGTCAGCCCCGAGCAGCCAGGCCTGCAGGGCCGCCACCATGACCGCGGCCAGCCAGGCCGCGACAAGCACGTTCCACCACTGCAGCGGCCACTGGAAGAGCACGGCCATGCCGACAAAGGCCAGCAACAGGCCCGGGCGCAGAACGAAGTCCGGCAGGTAGGACAGGTTGAAACGGCGCAGGCCGTTGGCCGTGGCGCTGTTGTGAATGATGAAGATGCCGGGGAGACTGATGAGCACGGCAAAGATGAGCGGCAGGCGCAGGCTGGATGCGGGCGGTGCCAGAGACCAGACCGCAAGGGCCGCCACAGCCGCCATGAGCCAGGGAAGCGCCAGCACCCGCAGCCCGGCACCATGGAAGGCAGGCAGGCTGCGGCCGGCGCCGGACAGACTGGCCAGACGCGGCACGGTGACCAGATTGAGGGCGGGAAAACCGGCGGTGATGACGAAGGTGACCAACACTGCAGCGCTCATGGCGGTGAAGATCTGGCCCACTTCGGCGGGCGGAAACAGGCGGGCCAGAATGATCTGGGTGAGAAAGCCCAGGCCGGCGCCGAGAAAGCGCGTGCCGACCAGGCCACTCAAGCGCCGCACCATCTGCCAGAAACTCATCGCCTGCTCTTCCCCGCCTGCGCGCGGCCACGCCAGAGCGGACTGCGCTTTGATTGCATCAAAGCCACCGCTCTAACTTGTTGATGGCGAGCAACCTATCTGACTTTTGTTGATTCCATCAAAAGTCGGGTTTCTCCAGCCGCAAGAGGTCAAGGCCGCCTCACGCCGGCGGTCAGCGCGCGGAACCTGGCGGATCAAGCAGGCGGCGGGCGTCGCCAAGATCCTTCAGCGCTGCCTTCAGCGCCTCGGCATGGGTGTCCGACAGTTTGTGGACAATGCGGGGTTCGGCTGCATCCGGCGCCAGCTGGACCATATGGGGTGCCATGGGAGCGTGGCCCGGCGTGGGCGAAGCGGGCGCCCGGGCGAGGCGCGGGGCGGCCCGGGCCGTTCCCGGTGCGGGCGCACCCTCGCGGGCGGCATCGGTCTTGCGGGCGATGACATCGCCCCGGCCCACGCCCACCACATAGGCCGCGCCTTCTTCCTTGAGGATGCGCTGCACGCCGCGAATGGTATAGCCCTCGCCATAGAGCAGCGTGCGGATGCCCTTCAGAAGATCGACATCAGCCGGGCGGTAATAGCGCCGCCCGCCGGCGCGCTTCATGGGCTTGATCTGGTGAAAGCGGGTTTCCCAGAAGCGCAGCACATGCTGCGGCACGTCGATCTGGGTCGGGAGGGCGCCCGGCGACTTTTCCACTATGGCCTCCCGCCGCTTCAGTCTTCTTCGCCGGGCGTCTGGCCGTTGATGATGGCCTTCATGATCTGGCTGGGCCGGAAGACCAGAACCCGGCGCGGCGTGATGGGCACTTCCTCGCCGGTCTTGGGGTTGCGGCCGATGCGGCCATTCTTGGAGCGCACCATGAAGGTGCCGAAGGACGAGAGCTTGACGCTCTTGCCCGCCACCAGTTCATCGGAAATCATGTCCAGCACCGTCTTCACCATGTCAGCCGACTCGGACCGTGACAGACCGATGTCGCGGTGGACGGCTTCGCTCAGATCGGCGCGGGTGAGAGTTTTGTTGCCCATGCTTCTCCCCAGTGCTTGTTGCCGTGAGTCTATGACGAGGCGCTGCCCCGGTCAATGAAGATTCTTGGAACTCAATGGCTTACAGCCATATGTCAAAGTGACAGGGGTCACATGCGGACGAGCACCGCGCCCCAGGTGAAACCGCCGCCCATGGCTTCCATCAGGACCAGCTGACCCGGCTTGATGCGGCCATCGCGCACGGCTTCGTCCAGCGCCAGGGGAATGGAGGCCGCCGAGGTGTTGCCGTGGCGGTCGAGCGTGACGATGAAGCGGTCCTGAGGAATGCCCAGTTTCTTCGCCGTGCCCTCGAGAATGCGCAGGTTGGCCTGATGCGGCACGAACCAGTCGATGTCGGCGACCGAGAGTCCGGCCGCCGCCACGGTTTCCTCCACCACGGCGGAGATGTTTCCCACCGCATGCTTGAAGACCTCGCGGCCCTGCATCTTCACCACGCCGACGGTGCGCGTGGTGGACGGGCCGCCATCAACCAGGAGTTTTTCGGCGTGGCGGCCATCGGAGTGAATTTTCGCCGCAAGAATACCGTGCTTGTGCGGACCATGGTGGCCGCTTTCGGCCGTGAGCACCACGGCCCCTGCCCCGTCGCCGAAAAGCACGCAGGTGGTGCGGTCGGTCCAGTCGAGAATGCGCGAGAAGGTTTCCGACCCGATGACCAGCGCGGCGCGCACGCCGCCGGCACGGATCAGGGCGTCCGCCGTGGTGAGCGCAAAGACGAAGCCGGAGCACACGGCCTGGAGGTCGAAGGCCGCGCCGTGGTGAATGCCAAGGTCGGCCTGGACCTGGGTGGCGGTGGCGGGAAAGGTGTTGTCCGGCGTGGAGGTGGCCAGCACGACGAGGTCGATATCGCTGGCGCTCATGCCCGCACGAGCCAGCGCGGCGCGGGCGGCGGCCACCGCCAATGTGCGCGTCGTCTCGCCCTCGCCCGCGATGTGACGGGCGCGGATGCCGGTGCGTTCACGGATCCATTCGTCGCTGGTGTCGACGATGCGGCTGATCTCGGCATTGTCCATGCGATGTTTCGGCAGGGCAGAACCGGTGCCGGCAATGCGCGCGCGAATCACAGTCATTCTGCCTCTCCGGCGGGGCCTGTGATGCCATTGCCCGGTTCCTGGGCCAGCAGGGCGTTCACCTCTTCCACGTCGGCGGCGATCTTGGCAGTGAGGCCGTTCTTCGCCATTTGCACCGCCACGTCGATGGCCGTGGCATAACCCAGCGAGTCCGAACTGCCATGGGCCTTCACCACGATGCCGTTCAGGCCCAGCATCAGGCCGCCGTTCAGTTTCGACGGATCAAGCCGCGACTTGATGGTGCGGAAGGCGCTGTTGGCCAGCACGGCCCCGAACTTGGACAGCAGCGATGAGGTCATGGCGTCGCGCACGATGGTGCCGATCATCCGGGCCGTGCCCTCGGCGGTCTTGACCGCGATATTGCCGGTGAAGCCTTCGGTCACCACCACATCCACGGTGCCCTTGCCGATGTCGTCGCCCTCGACAAAGCCGTGATAGTGGATGGGCAGCTTCAGCTCGCGCAGCAGGCGGCCCGCCTTCTTCACTTCCTCAAGGCCCTTGATCTCCTCGACGCCGACATTGAGCAATCCGACCGAAGGCTGCTTCAGGCCGAAGAGACAGGAGGCCATGGCCTCGCCCATGACGGCGAATTCCAGAAGCTGGCGGGCGTCGGCGCCGATGGTGGCGCCAAGGTCGAGGACCACGCTCTGGCCCTTCAGCGTCGGCCACTGTCCCGCCAGCGCGGGGCGCTCGATGCCGGGAATCATTTTCAGAATGAAGCGCGACATGGCCATGAGCGCGCCGGTGTTGCCCGCCGACACGGCGGCATGGGCCTCGCCCCGCTTCACGGCATCGACCGTCTGCCACATGCTGCTCTTGCCGCGGCCCTGGCGCAGGGCCTGGCTCGGCTTGTCGTTCATGGCGATGGCGACATCGCAATGGTGGATGCGGGCGCGCGGCTTCAGCCTGGGCTGGAGGTCGAGCAGCGGGCGCAGACGCTGTTCATCGCCGAAGAGAAGGAAGTCGATCTTCGGGTGGCGCTCGGCGGCAATGGCGGCGGCGGGCAGGACCATTTCCGGTCCGGCGTCTCCGCCCATGGCGTCGAGGGATAGCGTCAAGGAATCAGGCATCGGTCATCCGGCTGAAGGGGCTGGCGGCCCGGAATCGTGCCCGGACCATAAAGACCTTGGAGCCTGGGCACAAAGGCAAAATCCCCTGATCACCGGCCTTTCTTGTGTAATTTTCCGAGAGCCGAAAAGGGCGAAGGCGGGGGCGGCTCATCCTCCGGCGGATCGGCTGGGTCGGCGGCAAAAACCTCGCCCGCGCGGCGGGGATAGGGATCGAGCTCCAGCGCCAGGGTTTCGGCCACGGCTTCGCCCAGATCAACCACGCCGTGGCGGATGGGATCGGCCTCCTCCCCGGCATCGGCGCTGGCCTCGGCCTCCGGCAGGTAATAACGCTCCACCGGAAAGGTGACGGTGCTGCGGAAGGGTTCCAGCGACACCACCGACACCTGGTCGAGATCGGCGGTGAGCTGGCCCGTGACTTTCAGGCCGCCGCCGCGCCAGGGGGCGGCATGGAGATCAGCCGAGAGGGCATGAAGCCGGGGAACGGCAAGGCGGCGGGCCAGCCTCTCACACTCGGGCGCATCGGCCCTGAGCTTCTCGTGGCTGCCGGTCCTGGGAATGCGGTCGACCTCGATGGACCGGGAAAACTCCGGCACCGGGTCATGGTGTTTGCGGCTCATGGAAACGTCACCTCCCCGTCGGTGATGGCGCGTGCGGGCTGGGCCGCAAGGGCGGCGCGCGCGGTGATCAGCCAGTGGGCAAGGCTGGCGGCAGCGGCGGGAGTCTCGGCAACCTCCGGCCAGATATTGCGCGCCAGCGCGGCGGCCAGAGTCGTCTCGTCCGCATCCGCCCGGTCATAGGCGGCGGCCCGGCCATGAAAGGCCTCGGCCATCTTGCGCACCTTCTTGCCCACCGTCACGTCACTGGTGCCCAACTCGCGCAACACATCATCCATGTCGGTGATGAAGCGCTCGATGAGAGCGCGGCCAAGCTCGTCCTGCCCTTCGTCCTTCAGGCGCTCGACCACGAGGTAGAGGTGGGCGACCAGCATGTCGAAGCGGCCATCGAAGGTATCGGGCACGCCCCATTCGGCATAAAAGCGGGGCCGCCGTGTCGCCGCCACAATCGCCGCATAGAGCCGGTCCTCGGGCTTGGGGGAGGGTTTTGGCCAGGGCCAGAGGTTCATGCGCTTGCTCCCGGGCGGCACAGCGGGCTAAACAGGGCGCGGGCCGCAGGGTCCCGGAAAATGCAGCGGTTGGTCATGGCAAAGAAATTCATCCCTTCGGGTTCAATGTGGCTGGTCGCGGGCGCTTTCGCAACCCTTCTGGCCGCCTGTTCGCCGGAGATCAACCATCGCGGCTATTATGCCCGGCCCGGCGCCTTCTCGCAGATTTCCGAAGGCATGGCCAAGTCCGAGGTGGAGGGTATTCTCGGCTCGCCGTCGACTACGGCCAGTGTGAATTTCCAGGGCGACAGCTATTATTACATCACCTCGACCACCGAGAGCCGCGCCTTCCTGAAGCCGGTGGAGACCAAGCGCGAAGTCATCGCCATTCGCTTCGACAAGAGCGATCAGGTCACGAGCTTTGCCCAGTACGGGCTTGAGGACGGCAGGATCGTCAACATGAACGACCGCACCACGCCGGTGGCGGGCGGTGAACTCACCATCCTGCAGGATATTTTCCGCGGCATCCTGCGCTCCTCGCCCGGCGTTGGCGGACCGGGCGGCGGCATCGGTCTGCCCAAGACGTAAGCCAGCTTCAGCGTGCGGGAAAGGGTTGCGCTGGCTTTATCAAGGTCACCGCTCTCACTCATTTATGGAAACTGCCTGCCAGACGATTGATGCGTCCGTCAAAAATCAGGTTTCTCTAGAGCTTGCTGTTTTCATACGGAAGCATAGCCTGAGTTTTTCAGGTAGTTTGCGCATTCGTTTGGGCTGAAGAGA
>CALMUW010000033.1 GCA_937872985.1 uncultured Alphaproteobacteria bacterium | reverse complement strand
GGACGGGGGGAGCGACGGGCACTACCCCGACAAGGTCGTGGCCAACGCACCCGCATCCGAAGACAATTTCTACATGGTTCCCAAGGTGGTGGAATGAGGCGCCGGCGCGTTTCATGCAGGCACCCCCGCCCCTTTATCCGGCGACTTCCGCATAATCTGATTTGAGTTTGACCATGACCACGCTGACCGCCCTCACCATTGCCGAAGCCCGCGCCGCGCTCAAGGCCAGGAAAGTCTCCGCCGCGGAACTGACCGAGGCCTACCTCGACGCCATGGCCAGGGCCCGCGTGCTCAACGCCTATGTCGCCGAAACCCCGGACCAGGCCCGTGCCATGGCCAAGGCCTCGGACGGGCGGCTGGCCCGGGGCGAGGGCGGGGCGCTGGAAGGCATTCCCCTCGGCATCAAGGACCTCTACGCCACCGAAGGCATTCACACCCAGGCCTGCTCGCACATTCTCGACGGCTTCAGGCCGCCCTATGAGTCGACCGTCTCGGCCAATCTCTGGAAGGCCGGCGGCGTGTTGCTGGGCAAGCTCAACATGGACGAATTCGCCATGGGCTCGTCCAACGAGACCAGCTACTACGGCAATGTCATCAACCCCTGGCGGCGCGCCGGATCGGACACGGCGCTGGTGCCGGGCGGTTCGTCCGGCGGCTCGGCCGCTGCGGTTGCCGGTCATATCGCCGCCGCCGCCACCGCCACCGACACCGGCGGCTCCATCCGCCAGCCCGCCGCCTTCACCGGCACGGTTGGCATCAAGCCCACCTATGGCCGCTGCTCGCGCTGGGGCATCATTGCCTTTGCCTCGTCGCTGGATCAGGCAGGCCCCATCACCCGTGACGTGCGCGACGCCGCCATCATGCTGAAGGCCATGGCCAGCGTTGACCCCAAGGACACGACCTCGGTGGACCTGCCCGTGCCGGATTACGAGGCCGCCATCGGCCGGCCCGTCAAGGGGCTGCGCGTCGGCATCCCGAAGGAATACCGCGCCGACGGCATGGCCCAGGAAATCCTCGACCTCTGGGACCGGGGGGCCAGATGGCTGAAGGAGCAGGGGGCCGAGATTGTCGAAATCTCATTGCCCCACACCAGATATGCGCTGCCCGCCTATTACATCGTGGCCCCCGCCGAGGCCTCGTCCAACCTCGCCCGCTATGACGGCGTGCGCTATGGCCTGCGCGTGCCGGGCGACGACATCGTGGACATGTATGAGAACAGCCGCGCCGCCGGTTTCGGCCGCGAGGTTCAGCGCCGCATCATGATCGGCACCTATGTGCTGTCGGCGGGCTACTACGACGCCTATTACGTCCGCGCCCAGAAGGTCCGCACCCTGATCAAGCGCGACTTCGACCGTGCCTGGGACAAGGTGGACGTGGTGCTCACGCCGGCCACGCCCAGTCCCGCCTTTGCCCCCGGAGAGATCACTGATCCGGTTCAGATGTATCTCAACGACATCTTCACCGTGACGGTGAACATGGCGGGCCTGCCCGGCATCTCGGTGCCCGCCGGATTGTCCAGGGACGGCCTGCCCCTTGGCCTGCAACTCATCGGCAAGCCCTTCGGTGAGGAAACCCTGTTCCAGACCGCCGCCGCCATCGAGCAGGCGGCGGGCCGCTTCACGCCCAAATTCTGGTGGTGACCATGAGCAAGCGTCCGCGCAATGATGCCCGATGGGGCGACGCCACCAAGCTGGTGCGCGGCGGCGTGCTGCGCAGCCCGCACGGCGAAACGGCGGAGGCCCTCTATCTCAATTCCGGCTTTGTCTATGACAATGCCGAGGCCGCCGAACGCCGCTTCACCGGCGAGGAGGAGGGCTATGTCTATGGCCGCTACGGCAACCCCACGGTTTCCATGTTCGAGGAACGGCTGGCCCTGCTGGAGGGGGCGGAGTCGGCCTATGCGGTCGCCTCAGGCATGGCCGCCGTCTTCGGCGCGCTCGCCTGTCAATTGAAGGCGGGCGACCATATCGTCTCCTCCAAGGCGCTCTTCGGCTCCTGCTATCAGATCATCACCGGGGTGCTGCCGCGCTTCGGCATCAGCTACACATTGGTGGACGGCACCGACCTGGACCAGTGGCGCAAGGCCGTGCGCCCCGAAACCCGGGCCTTCTTCCTGGAAACCCCGTCCAATCCCGGCCTTGAAATCTTCGACATCAAGGCCGTGGCCGAGATTGCCCATGCGGCGGGGGCCACCGTGGTGGTGGACAATATCTTTGCCACCCCCATTCTCCAGCGCCCGCTGGCGCTCGGTGCTGACATCATCGTCTATTCCGGCACCAAGCACATGGACGGGCAGGGCCGGGTGCTGGGCGGGGCCATCGTCTCCTCGACCAAATTCAAGGAAGACCTGCTGAAGCCCTTCCTGCGCCACACCGGCCCCAGCCTGTCGCCCTTCAATGCCTGGGTGCTGCTCAAGGGCATGGAAACCATGAAGCTCCGGGTCGAGGCCCAGTCCGCCTCGGCCCTCGCCGTGGCGCGGCATCTGGAAGGCAAGGCGGGCATTGCCCGGGTGCTTTACCCCCATCTCGACAGCCATCCGCAGGCGGCCATCGCCCGCCGCCAGATGACTCTGGGCGGCACCATGGTGGCCTTCGACATGACGGGCGGCAAGGAGGCGGCCTTCCGCCTGCTCAACCGCCTGCAGGTCATCGACATTTCCAACAACCTGGGGGATACGAAATCCCTCATGACCCACCCCGCCTCCACCACCCACCGCAACATCGGCGAGGAGGGCAGGGCCATGATGGGCATCACGCCCGGCATGTTGCGCCTGTCGGTGGGGCTGGAAGACCTGACCGACCTGCTGGCCGATCTCGACCAGGCGCTGGCTTGAGCAGCACCTGGGCGGGCGCGAAAATGCCACAAACGCCCACCACAAACCGGGAACCGATGTCACTGTGATACGTTAGTGTGACAGCGGCCGCATTTCAGGCAGGCCGGGCAGAGTATTGGCCGGCACTTCCGGATGTGCCGGGTAAGTGCGTGCCTTCGGCAACCACCATAGAAAAATCAGGAGAATATCATGTCCAATCCCAATGACCGGAATGACCGGAATCGCTCCACCCTCGGCGACCGCAACGGCAGCAACTGGATCCTGCCCGCCATCATCGTCGCGGCATTGCTGGGCGTTGCCCTCTATTATTTCATGGGCACCACCACCACGACCAGCACGCCCAATACGACCATGGAGCAGCCGGCCACGCCGACACCGCCTCCGGCCACCGAAACGCCCGCCACTCCCGCTGAACCCGTAACCCCGGCACCGGAAACGCCGGCCACGCCGGCTCCTGCCACTCCGGCCCCCGCTACGCCGGGCGCCCCGACCACGCCGGCCCCTGCCAATCCCTGATCCGCAGGCATTGCATGGCCCGGGCCCGGCAGGCAACTGCCGGGCCCTTTGCTTGTTGCAATCGCGAAGAACTCTGCCCATAACGCGGTCGATAGGCAAGGGAGTCCCAACATGACCGCCATTCTTGACATCACCGCCCGTGAAATCCTCGACAGCCGCGGCAACCCCACGGTGGAAGTGGACGTGACCCTGGAAGACGGCGCCTTTGGCCGGGCCGCCGTGCCCTCCGGTGCCTCCACCGGCGCCCATGAGGCGGTGGAACTGCGCGACGGCGACAAGGCGCGCTATCTCGGCAAGGGCGTGAGCAGGGCCGTGTCGGCCGTCAACGGCGAGATCTTCGAGGCGCTGCTGGAGATGGATGCCGAAGACCAGATCGCCATCGACAAGGCCATGATCGAACTGGACGGCACAGCCAACAAGGCCCGGCTCGGGGCCAATGCCATCCTCGGCGTATCGCTGGCGGTGGCCAAGGCGGCGGCTGAGTCTGCCAACCTGCCGCTCTACCGCTATGTCGGCGGCACCGCGGCCCGCACCCTGCCGGTGCCGATGATGAACATCATCAACGGCGGCGTTCACGCCGACAATCCCATCGACTTTCAGGAATTCATGATCATGCCGGTGGGGGCGTCCTCCTTCCGCGAGGGTCTGCGCATGGGGGCTGAGGTCTTTCACACGCTGAAAGGTGCCCTGAAGAAGGCCGGCCACAACACCAATGTCGGCGACGAGGGCGGCTTTGCCCCCAACCTGCCGTCGGCGGAAGCGGCCCTTGATTTCGTCATGAAGGCGGTGGAGCAGGCGGGCTACAAGCCGGGCAAGGACATCTATCTGGCGCTCGACTGCGCCGCCACCGAGTTTTTCAGGAAGGGCGTCTATGACTATGAAGGCGAGGGCAAGAAGCGCAGCCCCGCCGAACAGGCCAGGTATCTCGCGGGCCTCGCCAAGGCCTATCCCATCATCTCCATCGAGGACGGCATGTCCGAGGATGACTGGGACGGCTGGAAGGAACTGACCGACCTCATCGGCGGCACGTGCCAGCTCGTCGGCGACGATCTTTTCGTCACCAACACCAAACGCCTGGCGCAGGGCATCGCCAGCAAGACCGCCAACTCCATTCTGGTGAAGGTGAACCAGATCGGCTCGCTCACCGAAACGCTGGAGGCGGTGGAGATGGCGCACAAGGCGGGCTACAGCGCCGTCATGTCGCATCGCTCGGGCGAAACCGAGGACTCGACCATCGCCGACCTTGCTGTCGCCACAAACTGCGGTCAGATCAAGACCGGTTCGCTGGCCCGCTCCGACCGGCTGGCGAAATACAACCAGTTGCTGCGCATCGAGGAGATGCTCGGGGGGCAGGCGATCTATGCGGGACGAACCATCCTCAAGGCCTAGCGGCGGTCTTTCCGGGCTGCATCTGCTGGCCACCAGTTTTGCCGCGGTGGCGGGCGTCGGCCTGGCTGCCTGGCAGATCTTTTCACCTCAACCGGCGAAGGAAACGCCGCCGGTGCAGGTGACCGTGGCGGTGGAACCGGCCCGGCCGGCCAGCCCTGTGGTGGAACCCGCCAAGGCCGATGCCAGCATGAGCGCTGCCGACCTGGCGGCAGGGGCGCATTTTTCCGCCGCGCTGAATGATGGCGTGGACCAGCGCTATGCCCTGGACAGTCTGTTCGACGGCAAGGCGGAAACCAGTCTTACGCTGGCCGGCGATGACCGCGAACTCAATGTGCTGGTGAGTTTCGCGGGCGGCCAGTCCGCCGCCATCAGGGGCCTGGAATATGTGCCGCCGCCGGGGACGGGCACCCGGGCCACCGCCGTGGACATGGCCATTCTGCCTGCCGGCAAGCTGGAGGCCACAGGCCTGCCCATCCACAGCTTCACCCTGCCTGCGGGCGAGGCCCAGACCTTCACCCTGCCTGCCGCCGAGACGGGCAAGACCGTGTGGCTGCGCATCAGCAGCGATGCGCCCGCCGCCAGCCTGGCCATCGGCGACTTCAAGCTCGTGACCGCGAATTGAACCGGCAGCCGCACGAACGCCATCAATAAAAAAGCGCTGGCCTTGAGTCATCAAAGCCAGAGCGGATTGCGCTCTGATGGATCAAAGCCGCCGCTCTGACTTATTGATGGCGAGCAACCGGCGGTCAGTTGGACTCAACTGCCGCCGACAAGTTGCTCGAAAATCAATATGTTGGCGCAACTTTTCTCTCTCAAATCGTTCCGATTTGATCGTCCGTTGCGCTAGCGCCCTGGGGTGCCGTTCGGAGTCCGCGGACTTTGAACTTTTACTGGCGGGTCCAGTTCTCGCTCTTGCAGATGAGGCCGCCGAGCACGCAGCCCGAGACCTTCAGGGTCGAGCCGGAAATGGAGCCCTTGCCACTATAGGTCTTGTTGTTTTCAAGGTCGGTCAGGGAGCCCTTGTAGCCCGCGCCCGAGGCCGACAGCTTGCCCGCCGACTTGCCCTTGTTCGGGCCGGTCTGGACGATGGCGCAGAAGCCGGCGTTGCACGGCACGAAGCGCACGACGATGCCATTGGGGCGCTTCCAGTTGCCCGCGATGGGGTCGGCCAGGGCCGGGGTGGCGATAACCAGAGCCGCAAAGGCGGCGGCAGTCAGTGTACGGATCATCAATCATTCCTCCCATGGAGCCTGAGCCCCCGTTCGGGCTCATTCCGGCGCTGACCCTAGACCGGAGGGCCGGACCTGTGAAGGCCCCCGCACCGCTGTGCAAAGAAAAACCACGTCAGGAAATTTACGCAGCCGACGCCTGTGCCTCGGCGATGCCCTTCACCACGTCGGCCAGCGTGGTATTCCGCAGCGAGGCGGTGAGCGCATTCTCCGCCGCCCGCAGGGGGGCCGCCAGCACCCGGCCCATCTGGGCCGCGACCGGGCAGGGTGAGTCGGGATCGAGCTTGTGCATGCGGAAGACCGTCTCGTCCTCCACCGCCTGGTAGATGTCGGCCAGCGATACCGCCGCCGCCGCGCGCGCCAGTTCAAAGCCGCCGCAGCGCCCGGCGGTGGAACGCGCCAGACCGCCCTTTTCCAGTTCCGACATCAGGCGGCGGATGACCACCGGATTGGTATGCACGCTTTCGGCGATGGAGGCCGAACATACCGGGCCGTGGCCCGCCCTGCGCGCCAAGACGCTCAATGCATGAACCGCCACCACGAACCGGCTGGATGAGAGCATGGACACATTCCCCGAACGCAAATCAAATTAGTTAGGCCTTTATGCCGGAAAATCAAGAATGCGGGCCTGCGTCACGATCGCCCGGCGCGAGAGTTTACCCGCCGTTAACCGGGGGCCCCTGAAGGTGCGGCCCGTGCGCCTCCTGTCCTTCAGAAGATTCGATCTCCTCGTCACCCTCGGCTGTGTGGCGGTGCTGGGCTATTTCGCCTGGTATGGCCTGAAGGGGCCGCGCGGGTTGCCCTATCTCGACCACCTGCACCAGCAGCAGGCCAGCCTGAGCATGGAGCTCGACACCGCCCGCAAGGCGCGCGCGGCGCTGGAAGCGCGGGTGAAGCTCATGCGCCCGGAGAGCGTCGATCCTGACCTTCTCGACCAGATGGCTCGCGACAGTCTCGACATGGCCCGGCCGGGCGATCTCGTGGTCCGCCTGCCGGACTGATTTCCCTGTCTATTCCGCGCTGTAAACCGAATTTCGGTTAACATGCATTTTCGCGTGAAGCTTCAAGCTCTTGCTGCTATTCTGGTGCGCCTTCCCGAGTTCAGCCGGGAGTTCAAGGAGACGCCATGGCCGTCAAGTCCGCCTATATTGCCCGCAAGAACAAGTCCCCCGACAAGAGCGATGGCGGCAAATCCGCCGTCGGCGGCAATTCCTTCACGGCGGAAGAGGAAATGCACGCCTATCGCGAGATGCTCAAGATCCGCCGTTTCGAGGAAAAGGCGGGCCAGCTCTATGGCATGGGCTTCATCGGCGGCTTCTGCCACCTCTACATCGGCCAGGAGGCCGTGGTGGTGGGCATGCAGATGGCGGCGGAACCCGGCGACCAGAACATCACCTCCTACCGTGACCACGGCCACATGCTGGCGGCGGGCATGGACCCCAAGGGCGTCATGGCGGAACTGACCGGGCGGCGCGGCGGCTATTCCAAGGGCAAGGGCGGCTCCATGCACATGTTCAGCCGCGACAAGCAGTTCTTCGGCGGCCACGGCATCGTCGGTGCCCAGGTGCCGCTCGGCGCAGGCCTCGCCTTCGCCGACAAATACCTGAAGAACGGCCGGGTCTCGCTCACCTATTTCGGCGACGGCGCGGCCAATCAGGGCCAGGTCTATGAGGCCTTCAACATGGCCTCGCTGTGGAAGCTGCCGGTCGTCTTCATCATCGAGAACAACCGCTACGCCATGGGCACAGCGGCCCCGCGCTCCACCGCGCTCGCCGAGGAACTGGGCAAGCGCGGCGAGGCCTTCGGCATTCCCGCCGAACAGGTGGACGGCATGGATGTGCGCGCCGTGCGCGCCGCCGCCGCCCGCGCCATTGACTATGCCCGCGCCGGCAGCGGCCCCTATATTCTGGAAATGATGACCTATCGCTATCGCGGCCACTCCATGTCCGACCCGGCCAAATACCGCAGCAAGGAAGAGGTCCAGAAGATGCGCGAGGAGCGTGACCCCATCGAGCAGGTGAAGGCGCGCCTGCTGCGCGAGGGCACGGCCAACGAGGACGAGCTGAAGAAGATCGACGCCGAGGTGCGGGCCGTCGTCACCGCCGCCGCCGACTTCGCCCAGTCCGACCCGGAACCGGATCCGTCCGAGCTGTGGACCGATGTCTATGTGAAGGCGTGAGGAGAAAGCCATGCCCCAGATCCTCATGCCCGCCCTGTCGCCCACCATGGAGGAGGGCAAGCTGGCCAAATGGCTGAAGCAGGTCGGCGACACGGTCAAGTCCGGCGATGTCATCGCCGAGATCGAGACCGACAAGGCCACCATGGAAATCGAGGCGGTGGATGAAGGACCGCTCAGCGCCATTCTGGTGCCGGCGGGCACCGAGGGAGTGAAGGTCAACACCCCCACGCCGGTATTGGGGGCCGCCCCCGTTGCCGGGCCCCCCCCCCTCCCAGCCCCGGGGCCGTGCCCCGCCCGGAGGGGCCCGAAACCGCCGCCCCGGGCCGCCCCCGCCGTGGCCGCCCCGTCCGCGCCCGCCGAAACCGGCCTGCCGGAGGGCACCGAGATGGTGACCATGACGGTGCGCGAGGCCCTGCGCGAGGCCATGGCCGAGGAAATGCGCCGCGACGCCACCGTCTTCCTCATGGGCGAGGAGGTGGGGCAGTATCAGGGCGCCTACAAGATTTCCCAGGGCCTGCTCGACGAGTTCGGGGCCGAACGCATCATCGACACACCCATCACCGAACATGGCTTCACCGGCATTGCCGTGGGCGCGGCCTTCGGCGGGCTGCGCCCCATCGTCGAGTTCATGACCTTCAACTTCGCCATGCAGGCCATCGACCAGATCATCAATTCCGCCGCCAAGACGCTCTACATGTCGGGTGGCCAGATGGGCTGCCCCATCGTCTTCCGCGGGGCCAATGGCGCGGCGGCCCGGGTCGCCGCCCAGCACAGCCAGGACTATGCCGCCTGGTATGGCCATGTCCCCGGCCTCAAGGTGGTCATGCCCTATACGGCGGCAGATGCGAAGGGCCTGCTCAAGTCGGCCATCCGCGATCCCAATCCGGTCGTCTTCCTCGAAAACGAAATCCTCTACGGCAAGAGCTTCGAAGTGCCAAAACTCGACGACTGGACCGTGCCCATCGGCAAGGCGCGCGTGGCCCGCGCCGGGCACCATGTCACCATCGTCTCCTTCGGCATCGGCATGACCTATGCCATGGCGGCGGCGGAGAAACTGGCGGGCGAGGGCATCGAGGCCGAGGTCATCGACCTGCGCACCATCCGCCCCATGGACCTCGACACCGTTCTTGCCAGCGTGAAAAAGACCAACCGCTGCGTCTGCGTGGAGGAGGGCTATCCGCAATTCTCGGTCACCTCCGAACTTGCCGCCCAGATCATGACGCATGCCTTTGATCATCTCGATGCACCCGTTGCCCGTGTCGCAGGCAAGGATGTGCCAATGCCATATGCGGCCAATCTGGAAAAACTGGCGCTGCCCAACGTCGATGAAGTCGTGGCCGCCGCGAAAGGAGTTCTCTATGTCTGACAAGAAAAAAGCTGGCGATGACGAGTGCTGCGGCGGTGGCGGCGGCGGTTGTGGCTGCGGCGGCGGTGGCCACGGCCACCATCACGGCCACGCCCATGGCCATGACCACGATCACGGCCACCACCACAGCCATGAGGGGGAGACGCACCCCAACCAGCTCGAGCCGCCGCACGAGGTGTTTCACGACGGCAACGCGGGCGAGATCATTCGCGGCTGGATCACCAATGGCTCGCTGGCGCTGTCGCTGCACGCCATGGCCTTCGGCAAGGCCGATGTCTGGGGCCATGTGCTGGCTGGCACGGCTGCCCAGGTTGCAGCCGCCTGCGCCGAAATGGGCCAGGGCGAACCGCTGGCCAACCTTGCGGAAATCCGCAAGGCCCTGAACGCCGACCTCGACCGCGCCGAGCAGCAGCTTGCCGGCATGGTCAAGAAGGCCTGATCATCCGTGGTCTGACAATCTGCCCGGCGGGACGGAGACGCCCCGCCGCCCTCAACCGAAAGGCCCGCCATGCCCATCACCGTTCTCATGCCCGCGCTGTCGCCCACCATGGAAAAGGGCAAGCTGGCCAAGTGGCTGAAGCAGGAGGGTGACGCCGTGAAATCCGGCGATGTGCTGGCCGAAATCGAGACCGACAAGGCCACCATGGAAGTCGAGGCGGTGGACGAAGGCGTGATCGGCAAATTGCTGGTGGCGGCGGGCAGCGAGGATGTGGCGGTGAACACGCCCATCGCCGTCATTCTGGCGGAGGGGGAAACCATGGCCGCCGCCTCATCACCGCCACCCGCCGCGCCCAAGCCCGCGCCGCAACCTGCCGGCGTGGCCCCGGCGGCTGCGCCCGCGTCTCCCGCCGCTACGCCTGCCGCCGCCCATGGCAGCCGCGTCTTCGCCTCGCCCCTGGCCCGCCGCCTGGCGCGCGAAAGAGGCATCAATCTCGCCGTCCTCGCAGGCTCCGGCCCGCATGGCCGCATCGTGCTGAAGGACGTGGAAAAGGCTCAGCCGGGGGCGGCCCTTGGCGCTGCGCCTGCCGCCACACCCAGCGCCGCTGGCTCCGCTGCGGCAGCGCCCCCGCCCATGGGCGATGACACCGTGCTGAAGCTCTTCCCGCCCGACAGCTTCGACCTCGTGCCCCATGACACCATGCGCAAGGTCATCGCCCGCCGCCTCATGGAAGCGAAGCTCACCATCCCGCACTTCTACGTCTCGGTCGATGTGACACTGGACAGTCTTCTGGCGTTGCGCGAACGGCTGAATGCCCAGGCCCCCAAGAACGACGCGGGCAAACCCCTCTGGAAGCTCTCGGTCAATGACTTCATCATCAAGGCCATGGCGCTGGCCCTCATCAAGGTGCCGGACGCCAACGTGACCTGGACCGAAGCAGCCATGCTGCGTCACAGGCATGCGGATGTCGGTGTCGCCGTTTCCATTCCCGGCGGCCTGATCACGCCGGTGGTGCGCCGCGCCGAGGAGAAGGGCCTCGCCCGGATTTCCACCGAGATGAAGGACTATGCCGCCCGCGCCCGCGCCCGCAAGCTCATGCCCGAGGATTACACCGGCGGGTCGGCCGCCATTTCCAACATGGGCATGATGAACGTGGGGAATTTCGCCGCCATCATCAATCCGCCCCATGCCTCCATCCTTGCCGTGGGATCAGCCGCGGAGCGCGCCGTGGTGCGCGGCGGCACGGTCCAGGTGGAAACGCAAATGACCATGACGCTCTCCACCGATCACCGCTGCATCGATGGCGCACTGGGCGCCATCTTCATCAATGCCATCAAGGCCCATCTCGAAGAACCCGGCCTGATGCTGGTGTGATCCGACCGCCTGCGCGCCACCACAGGAGAGTCCCATGGCCGACGCATTCGACATTCTCATCATCGGCTCCGGCCCCGGCGGCTATGTCACCGCCATCCGCGCCGCGCAACTGGGCTTCAAGGTGGCCATCGTCGAGCGCGAACACCTGGGCGGCATCTGCCTGAACTGGGGCTGCATCCCCACCAAGGCGCTGCTGCGCTCGGCGGAGGTGTTCCACCAGATGAAACACGCCAGCGCCTATGGGCTTGCCGCCCCCGGCGCCACCTTCGACCTTCCGGCCATCGTGCAGCGCTCGCGCGCCGTCTCTGGCCGTCTCAACACGGGCGTGGGCGGGCTTTTGAAAAAGAACAAGGTGCAGATCATCTGGGGCGAGGCCAAGCTGACCAGGCCCGGCGAGGTCACCGTCGCCGCGCCGAAAGGGCCGGCCCGTCAGCCGCAAGCCACACCGCCGCGCGGTGCCCTCGGCGCGGGCACCTATCAGGCGAAGCACATCATCATCGCCACGGGGGCGCGGCCCCGCGCCCTGCCGGGCGTGGAACCCGACGGCAAGCTGGTGTGGAGCTACTTCGAGGCCATGGTGCCGGCGGCACTTCCCAAGAGCCTGCTGGTCATCGGCTCCGGGGCCATCGGCATCGAGTTTGCCACCTTCTATCACGCCCTCGGCGTCGATGTGACGGTGGTGGAGGTCATGGACCGTATTCTCCCGGTGGAGGACGAGGAAATCTCGGCCACCGCCCGCAAGCTCATGGAAAAGGACGGCCTCACGTTCAAGACCGCCGCCAAGGTGGCCCGGCTCGACCGCCAGAAGAATGGCATTGTCGCCCATATCGAGCAGGGCGGGGCCACCACCACGCTGACGGTCGACCGTGTCATTTCCGCCGTGGGGGTGCAGGGCAATATCGAGAACCTTGGCCTTGAGGCGCTTGGCGTCAAGACCGACCGAGGCTGCATCGTGACCGATGGCTTTGGCCGCACCACTGTGGCCGGTCTCTATGCCATAGGCGACGTGGCAGGCCCGCCCATGCTGGCCCACAAGGCCGAGCACGAAGGGGTCATCTGTGTGGAGACCATCAAGGGTTTCGCCACCCACCCGCTCAACCGGGAGCAGATTCCGGGCTGCACCTATGGCCGCCCGCAGGTGGCCTCGGTGGGCCTGACGGAA
Organism: uncultured Alphaproteobacteria bacterium; assembly: GCA_937872985.1. Classification (GTDB taxonomy): domain Bacteria; phylum Pseudomonadota; class Alphaproteobacteria; order Rhizobiales; family Aestuariivirgaceae; genus Aestuariivirga. The sequence continues at coordinate 17,818 of CALMUW010000033.1, read as the reverse complement.
GCCAAGGCCAAGGCCGCCGGACATGAGGTGAAGGTCGGGCGCTTCCCCTTCCTTGCCAATGGCAAGGCCATCGCCCTGGGCGAGGATCAGGGGCTGGTGAAAACCGTATTTGACGCCAGGACCGGCAGGCTGCTCGGCGCTCACATGGTGGGGGCCGAGGTGACGGAGCTGATCCAGGGCTTCGTCGTGGCCATGGGGCTGGAGACGACCGAGGAAGAACTGATGCACACCATCTTCCCGCACCCCACCCTGTCCGAGATGATGCACGAGAGCGTGCTCGACGCCTTTGGCCGGGTCATTCACATGTAGGCCAATGCCTCACTGTGAAAATGCTGGGGCAACAGGCCGCTTCGCCCTTGAAGCCGCCCCCGCGCCGGGCCATATCTGGCGCGCGTTGGGGAGACTGTCTTGAACACACGGAATGTCATCATTGCCCTTGGCCTTGGCTTGCTTGCCGGTTCGCTGGCCAGCGCCGTGGTGCCGGGGGATCAAAGCTGGTTTCAGGCGCTGCTGGCGGGCGTCATCGGCTCCTTCGTGGGCCGCGCCGCCATCGACCGCGCCGGCGTGACCCTGACCATCGAAAACGAATATGCCCGCGACACCGCCGTGGCCACCCTTGGCGCGGTCATCGTGTTGGCATTGGCGCAGATCTTGTCCTGAGGAGAGACACATGAACGGATTGATGCAACTGGGCGGCGACATCGGCTTCTGGGGCACCTTGCTCATTGGCGCGGTGGCGGGCTGGATCGCCGAGCAGATGACCGGCGCGCGCATGGGCCTCATCATGAACATCCTGACCGGCATCGTCGGCGCCTATATCGGCTTCTTCCTGGCCAATGCCGCCGGCATTCAGCTGGGCGAGTTTTTCCACGGCTGGTTCTGGGGCAATGTCCTTGTTTCCGCCGTGGGAGCGATTATCCTGCTTGCTGCTCTCCGGCTGCTCCGCGGCCGCCGGGCCTGAGCTTTTTTCCGCGGCAAAGAAAGGGATAGAACATGGTTGGCATGGGTTGGATTATGTCGATCATCGTCGGCGGGCTGGCTGGCTGGATCGCCGAGAAGATCATGAAGTTTGATACCGGCCTGCTGATGAACATCATTCTCGGCATCGTCGGCGCGCTGGTCGGCAACTTCCTGCTCGGCCTCGTGGGCATCGGTCTTGGTGGCTTGCTCGGCCAGCTCATCGTCGCCGTTCTCGGCGCCTGTGTGCTGATCTTCGCCTATCGCGCCATCGCCAAGCGCTGAGGACCGTGACGACCGTCTACGACACCACGAAACCGGCCCGGCCGCGCCATCCTGAGAAGGCGCACCGGGCCGAAACGCCTGTGCTGCGCAAGCCGGACTGGATCAGGGTGAAGGCGCCGGGTTCCGCCGCCTTTGCCGAGACCAACCGCATTGTCCGCAGCCACCACCTCAACACCGTGTGCGAGGAGGCGGGCTGTCCCAACATCGGCGAATGCTGGGAGAAGAAGCACGCCACTTTCATGATCATGGGCGACACCTGCACAAGGGCCTGTGCCTTCTGCAACGTGAAGACCGGACTGCCTGATGCCCTGGTGGCGGACGAGCCCGAAAAGGTGGCCGACGCCGTGGCCCGCATGGGCCTCACCCACGCCGTCATCACCTCGGTCGACCGGGACGACCTGGCCGATGGCGGGGCGGCCCACATCGCCCGCACCATCAGCGCCATCCGCAAGGCCGCCCCCGCCACCACCATCGAGGTGCTGACGCCGGACTTCCTGAAGAAGGAGGGCGCGCTTGAAACCGTCGTGGCGGCACAGCCCGATGTCTTCAACCACAATCTCGAAACCGTGCCCGCGCTCTATCTCAAGATCCGCCCCGGCGCGCGCTATTTCCATTCGCTCCGCCTGCTTCAGCGCGTGAAGGAACTGGACCCCGCCATGTTCACCAAGTCGGGCCTCATGGTCGGCCTGGGTGAGACGCGCGAGGAAATCATGCAGGTCATGGATGACATGCGCTCGGCGGCGATCGAGTTCATCACCATCGGCCAATATCTCCAGCCCACCCGCAGGCACGCCGCCGTGGCCCGCTTCGTGCCGCCGGAGGAATTCAAGGCCTATGAGACCATGGCCTATGCCAAGGGCTTTCTCATGGTGGCGTCCTCGCCGCTCACCCGCTCGTCGCACCACGCAGGCGATGACTTTGCCCGGCTGCGCGCCAACCGCGCCGCCACGGCGCGCTGATGCCGCGCTATACCCTGACCCGGCGGGTGAAGCTGACGCCGGAACAGGCCTATGCCATTGCCTCGGACGTGACCGCCTACAAGGACTTCGTGCCGCTGGTGCGCCGCGCCGTCATTCGCTCGCCGCGCATCGAGACGGCGGAGGGCGAGCGCTTCGAGGCCGAGCTGGTGGTGGCCTATGACAAGCTTCACCTGCGTGAAAGCTTCGTCAGCAAGGTGCTGCTGGAACCGCAGCGCCACCGCGTCACCGCGCGCTCCAGCGACGGCCCGGTGAAGCATCTCGAAACCATCTGGCAGATCAGCCCGGCGGGGCCGGGCGACAGCGACGTGGCCTTCACCATCGACTACACCATGCGCAGCCTGCCCCTGCAGCTCCTCATCGGCAGCGTGTTCAACCTCGGGGCCGAGCGCATCCTCAACGCCTTCGAGGAACGGGGCCGGAAACTCTACCCCACGATCGTGGCCTGAGCCTCCAGCAGGTCGAGCGCCACCGCAATGGCCGCCGACCGGATGGCAGTCCGGCCAATATCACCGAAGCGGCATTCACGCAGCAACGTGTCCTGGCCCTGGCGCGCACAGGCAAGATGCACAAGCCCCACCGGCTTTTCCGCCGTGCCGCCGCCGGGACCGGCAATGCCTGATATGGCCAGCGCCATGTCGGCCCGCGAATGCATCAGCGCGCCCTCGGCCATGGCGCGCGCCACCTCCGCCGACACCGCCCCGCGCGCCGCGATGAGGCGGGGTTCCACCCCCAGCATTTCGGATTTGGCCGCGTTGGCATAGGTGACGAAGCCGCGCTCCACCACGTCGGACGATCCGGCAATGGCGGTCAGCAGACCGGCCAGCAGGCCGCCGGTGCAGCTTTCCGCCGTGACGATCTTCAGGCCCCTGCCGCGGCAGAGATCGAGCAGCGCTGCCGCGCGCTGTTCAGCGCCATCGGGCCAGACCGTCATGGCAGGCGCACCGTGGCCGTGGCCAGGGCGGCAATGCCCTGGCCGCGCCCGATGGCCCCCATCTTCTCCGTCGTCGTGGCCTTGATGGCGATCCGGTCGGCGGTGAGGTGGAGCAGGGGGCCGAGCACCGCCTTCATGGCTGGAATATGGGGCGCGATCTTCGGCGCCTCGGCCAGAATGGTCACGTCCACATTGGCGATGATGCCGTCGCGCGCCGCCAGCAGGTCCATGGCCCGGGCAAGGAACACCGACGACGCCACCCCCTTCCACTGCGGGTCAGACGGCGGGAAATGGGTGCCGATGTCGCCCTCGCCGATGGCGCCCAGGATGGCGTCGGTCAGCGCATGCAGGGCAGCGTCAGCGTCGGAGTGGCCCTTGAGCTTCTGGGTGTGCGGAATGGCGACCCCGCAGAGAATGACGGCATCGCCCTTGTCGAACTGGTGAAAATCGATGCCCGACCCCACGCGGATGTCGGGCCGGTCGGCCAGCCCGTGCCCCAGCAAATGCCTGTCCGCCACGCTGATGTCCTCCGCCGTTGTCAATTTGCGGTTGGTGAGACGCCCCGGAATGATCGCCACGTCGAGGCCCGCATATTCCGCCACCGCCGCATCATCCGTGAACTGATGAAGGTCTTCGGCCAATGCCCTGCCATGGGCCGCGCGGATGGCGTCGAAATGAAAGCCCTGCGGCGTCTGGGCCACCCAGAGATCGGTGCGGTCCACCGTGCGCGCGATGACGCCGCCGGGCGCGAATTTCATGGTGTCGGCCACGGCCAGCCCCGGCACCACGCCCTGATGCGCCGCCAGCGCCGCGATGATCTCGCTGATCAGCTCCGCCGCCAGGAAGGGCCGGGCGGCATCGTGGATCAGCACGTAATCCGGCCCCAGGGGGGCGCAGGCCTCGATGCCGATGCGGCACGAATCCTGCCGGGTGCCCCCCCCCGGGCCGGGGGGGGGCCCCCTGGGGCCCGGGGGGGGGGGGGCGAAGGGCGCGCGGGGGCCGTCCCCTATCCCCGCCTGCACATGGGAAATTTCGGGATGGTCAAGGAGCGCCCTGGCCGTCCACCAGATGACTGGCCGGCCGCCGATCACTTGATACTGCTTCGGCAGGTCGCCGCCGGCCCGGCTGCCGGAGCCTGCCGCCACGATCACTGCACTCGTGCGTTTCTGCGCCATGACCCGGCATAGTCCGAAACGGCGGCGGAACGGAAGGGGCCGCCCTTGACGCAGTGCAAAAACTGCCTATGCTCAAATTTTAAACAATCCTCCAATTGGCTAATTTATGAGCATTTCCATCGGCCCCGTGACCACGCGCAATGCCGTGTTCCTCGCTCCCATGTCGGGTGTCACCGATGAACCCTTCCGCGAGATTGCCCATGCGATGGGGGCGGGCCTGGTCATCACCGAAATGGTGGCGGGCGAGGAACTGGCGCGGCAGCGCCGCGACATGGTGCGCCGCGCCCGGGGGGCGGGCAAGCTCAGGCCCTTTGTCATCCAGATCGCGGGCCGCGAGGCCCGGTGGATGGCCGAAGGCGCGCGCCTCGCCGAAGGTCTGGGGGCCGACATCATCGATATCAACATGGGCTGTCCGGCGCGCGAGGTAACGGGGGGACTGTCCGGTTCCGCCCTCATGCGCGAGCCCGATCTGGCGCTCCGCCTCATCGCGGCCACGGTTCAGGCCACCAGCCGTCCGGTGACCCTGAAGATGCGCCTGGGCTGGGACGACCAGAACCGCAACGCCCCGGAGATCGCCGCGCGCGCTGAGGGGGGGGGGGGGCGGATGACCCCCCGCCGGGCCCCCCCCCGCCAGCGGTGCTACAAGGGCCGGGCCGACTGGCCCGCCATAGCCCGGGTGCGCGCCGCCATCAAAATTCCCCTCATCGCCAACGGCGACTGCCGCGATGCCGCCGATGCCCGCGCCATGATAGCCCAGTCCGGGGCCGATGGCGTGATGATCGGTCGCGCCGCCTGTGGCAGGCCCTGGTGGCCCGGCGTGGTGGCCGAGGCCCTGCAGCCGGGCAGCGGCGCGCCGGAACCCACGCTGGAACAGGAACACGCACTGATCCGCCGCCAGCACCGGTTGATCCTCGACTGCTATGGCCCGAAGCTGGGCAACCGCCACGCCCGCAAGCATCTCGGCTGGACACTGGACCGGCTTACGGAACGCAACCTGGTTTCCGCCGCCGCCGCCCCGGAATTGCGCCGGACGCTGCTGACCGAGGCCGACAATGCCGCCGTGGCCGCCCACATCGATGATCTCTATGGCCGCGCCGCCGCAACCCGGAGGGCCGCATGAGCGACAGCCCTGCCGCCCCCGCGCTGCGCGCCGTCATCGACGCGCTGCCCAACCCTGTAGTGGTCATTGACGAGACCGACCGCATCGCCCTGGTCAATGGCGCGGCGGAGGATTTCTTTCAGGCCAGCGCCACCGTCCTCATGCGCCATGGCCTTGCCGACCTCGTGCCCTTTTCTTCGCCCGTGGTGCAGGCCGTGGCCCAGGTGCGACAGACGGCCGGCGTGGTCAACGAATATGCCGTGACCGTGGGCACGCCGCGCATGGGCGGCGAGCGCGTGGTGGACCTGCAAACCGCCCTGATCAACGACGACCCGCGTTTCGCCCTGGTCATGCTGCTGCGCCGTTCCATGGCCCACAAGCTCGACCTGCAATTGACCCATCAGGGCGCGGCGCGCTCCGTCTCGGGCATGGCCGCCATGCTGGCCCACGAGATCAAGAACCCGCTGTCCGGCATCCGGGGTGCCGCGCAACTGCTGGAGCCGGCCTTGACCGATGCCGACCGGACGCTCACCCGCCTCATCTGCGACGAGACCGACCGCATCCGCAATCTGGTGGACCAGATGGAGGTCTTCTCCGATGAACGCCCGCTGGAGCGCCTCCCGGTCAATATCCATGTGGTGCTGGAACGGGTGAAGCAGGTCATCGCCGCCGGGCTGGGGCAGGGGATCACGCTGCGCGAGGACTATGACCCTTCGCTGCCGCATGTGCTGGGCAACCACGACCAGCTGGTGCAGGTCTTCCTGAACCTTGCCAAGAACGCGGTGGAAGCCATGGGAACGGAGGGCGGCGAACTGATGTTCACCACGGCCTTCCGCCCCGGCATGCGCCTTGCCGTGCCCGGCAGCGCGGTGAAGGTGTCCTTGCCTTTTGAAGTCTGCATCCACGACAGCGGCCCCGGCATTCCCGACGACCTCGCCCCCCATATCTTCGACCCCTTCGTGACCTCGAAGCCGCAAGGGCGGGGCCTGGGCCTGGCGCTCGTCGCCAAGATCGTGCGCGACCACGGCGGCGTGGTCGAATGCCTCGCCCGCGAGCGCGGCACCACCTTCCGCATTCTCCTGCCGCTGCTGCAGGACAATCCCGCCGCGGGCGGGGGAGTTGAACCATGAGCAAGACCATCCTTCTCGCCGACGATGACAGCGCCATCCGCACCGTCCTCACCCAGGCGTTGACCCGCGCCGGCTTCACCGTGCGCGCCACCGCCACGGCCACCGCCCTCTGGCGCTGGGTCATGGACGGCGAGGGCGACGCCATCGTCACCGATGTGGTGCTGCCGGACGAGAACGCCTTCGACGTCATCCCGCGCATCAAGAAGATCCGGCCCAACCTGCCGGTCATCGTCATGAGCGCCCAGAACACCATGATGACCGCCATCACTGCCGCCGAGCGCGGCGCCTATGACTATCTCGCCAAGCCCTTCGACCTCAGCGTGTTGGTCCAGACCGTCACCCGCGCCCTGGAGCAGCAGGCCCGGCCCGCCGCCCGGCCTCCGGCCCAGGGGCAGGAGCACTTGCCCATCGTCGGCCGCTCGCCCGCCATGCAGGAGATCTACCGGGTCATCGCGCGCCTGACCCAGACCGATCTCACCGCCCTCATCATCGGCGAGAGCGGCACCGGCAAGGAACTGGTGGCCCGCGCCCTGCACGACTACGGCAAGCGCCGCAAGGGCACCTTCGTCGCCGTCAACATGGCGGCAATCCCGCGCGAGTTGATCGAAAGCGAACTCTTCGGCCACGAAAAGGGGGCCTTCACCGGGGCGGGTGCCCGTCTGGCCGGACGCTTCGAGCAGGCCGAGGGCGGCACCCTCTTCCTTGACGAGATCGGCGACATGCCGCTGGAAGCCCAGACCCGGCTGCTGCGTGTGCTGCAGCAGGGGGAATATACCTCGGTGGGCGGCACAGCCGCCATCAAGGCCAATGTCCGCATCATCGCCGCCACCCACCGCGACTTGCGGAAACTCATTGCCCACGGCTCCTTCCGCGAGGATTTGTTCTTTCGTCTCAATGTGGTGCCCCTGCGTCTTCCAGCGTTGCGTGAACGGCAGGAGGACATGCCGGACCTGATCCAGCATTTCCTGGCCCGCGCCGCCGCCGAAGGCCTGCCGCGCAAGGCCATGGCGCCGGAGGCGGTGGAGCGCCTCAAGACCTATCGCTGGCCCGGCAATGTCCGCGAGCTGGAAAACCTGATCAAGCGGCTGGCCGTCATGGAGGTGGAAGACACCATCACCGCCGCCACGGTGGAGCGGGAACTGGCGGCCTCCCCGCCATTGGCCGAGCAGCCCGCGGCACACGCCGCCAGTGCTGCCACCCTGGGGGAATTTCTGGAAAACCACCTCGCCCAGTATTTCGCGGGTTTCGGCGGTGCCCTGCCGCCGGAGGGACTTTACGAGCGCATTCTGGCCGAGGTCGAGCCGCCGCTGCTTCGCGCCAGCCTGACCGCCACCCACGGCAACCAGTTGCGCGCCGCCGACCTCCTCGGCATCAACCGCAACACGCTGCGCACCAAGCTGAAGGAGCGCAACATCCGCTCCATCCGGGGGCTGGGCAGCGCCTGATTTCAGGTCCTGTCCCTGTTGCCTCATATATCCACAGCCAGACGGTTGTGGCGCTGCTGTCGCAAATTTGCCACTATGACTGTGGACTTTCCGCCACAGACCTCATCCCATGCGCAAATTCGACGACCAGCAGATCACCCGCAATGTCCGCCGCCTCACCGGTTACACGGCTTTGGCGCTGGTGGCCCTTGGCGTGGCCGTCGGGCTTGCCACCTTCCTGATTCTCACCGGCCTCACCCCCATCCGGCCCGACAGCAACGTCACCTCGGCGCTGCTCATGGCCAATGCCGTGCTGGTGGTCATCATGGCGGTGCTGGTGCTGGGCCGGGGGGTCATCCTGCTCTACGAGCGGGGGAGGGGCACGGCGGGCGCCGGTCTGCACATCCGCCTCATCAGCCTCTTTTCCATCATCGCGGTCGTTCCCGCCATCATCGTGGCGCTCTTCGCCTCGGTCACCCTCAACCGCGGGCTAGACGCCTGGTTCTCCGAGCGCACCCGGGCCATCGTCGATGGTGCCGTGGCGGTGGCCGAGGCCAACATCCAGAACGCCGCCGACAATACCCGCTCCGACACGGCCTCCATCGCCGCCGACCTCGCCCAGCAATACCAGATGTATCAGGACGACCGGCAGGGCTTCGTGCGCCGCGTGGCCCGCCATGCCGCCATCCGTTCGCTGGTCGGCGCCTTCGTCTTCAATGCCAAGGAAAAGCAGATCGACGCCAATGTCACCGTCAATGACAAGGTGAAGTTCCTCGCCCCGGCGCAGACGATCATCGATCAGGCCGACAAGGGCGAGCTGGTGGTGATTCCGCCGGGCCAGGGCGGCAACCTGGTCCGGGCACTCATCAAGTTGCAGAACTTCCCCGGCCATTACCTCTATGTCTATCGCGTCATTCCCCAGACCGTGGTGGAGCAACTGGCCAAGACGCGCGATGCCAAGGCCGAATATGACCGCATGATGAGCCAGCGCACCGGCGTGCAACTGACCTTCGGCCTGGTCTTCGCGCTGGTCGCCATGGTCTTCCTGCTCGCCGCCATCTGGCTGGGCCTGTGGTTCTCTGATCGTCTGGTCGCCCCGCTCGTGCGCCTGCTGGGCGCATCGCGGCAGGTGGCCGAAGGCAATCTCGATGCCCGCGTCACGGTCATCGAAGGTCCGGGCGACGTGCAGACCCTGTCGCGGACTTTCAATCTCATGACCGAGCAGATCCGCCACAGCCGCAATGAACTGGTCGCCACCAACGAACAATTGGATGACCGCCGCCGCTTCACCGAGGCCGTGCTGGCGGGCGTCTCCGCCGGGGTCATCGGCATCGGGGCGGATGATCGCATCACGCTGGTCAACCGTTCGGCCCTGACCCTGCTGCTGGCGCCCGAGGGAGAGCTTCTCGGCCATAACCTCAATGAAGTGCTGCCGGAATTTTCCGACCTCTTCGCCCAGTCGAAGGATCGTGTTTCAGGCAGCGCCGAAGGCCAGGTCAACCTCCAGATCGGCGGCAGTGACCGCAATTTCTCGGTGCGCATCACCACCGAAGTCAGCCCCGAGGCCGAGCATGGCTATGTGCTGACCTTCGACGACATCACCAACCTCGTCTCGGCCCAGCGCACCTCGGCCTGGGCCGACATCGCCCGGCGCATTGCCCACGAGATCAAGAATCCGCTGACTCCCATCCAGCTTTCGGCCGAGCGACTCAAGCGCAAATACGGCAAGGACATCACGACCGACCGCGAAGTCTTCGAGCAGTGCACCAACACCATCATCCGCCAGGTGGGCGACATCGGCCGCATGGTCGATGAATTCTCGTCCTTCGCCCGCATGCCCAAGGCCGTGCCGGAGCCCCATGCCCTGGCCGAGGTGGTGCGCGATGCCACCATGCTGCAGCGCGTCTCGGCCAGCGACATGGACATCAGCTTCGATCCCGCGAGCCACGACACCACCTTTGCCTTTGACCGGCGCCTCGTCACCCAGGCGGTCACCAATCTGGTGAAGAACGCGCACGAGGCCATCGAGGGCAGGGGGGCGGACCCCGACCTGCCACGCGGCCAGGTGATCATCGCCTATGGCGTGGAACATGAGCATCCCTTCATCCGCGTGACCGACAACGGCGTGGGCCTGCCCAGGGAAAACCGCCACCGCCTGACCGAACCCTACATGACCACGCGCGAGAAGGGCACCGGCCTCGGCCTTGCCATCGTCAAGCGCATCATGGAGGAGCACGGCGGCGTGATCATGCTCTCCGACGCGCCATCCGGGCAGGGGGCCGCCGTCACCCTGCGCTTCCCTGCCGCCAACTCCCATTCCGAGGCCGCCCCTGCCGCGGCTTCCGCCCTGCATTGAGGTTACGCCCATGGCCGCCGACATTCTGATCGTTGACGATGAAGCCGACATCCGCGAACTGATCGCCGGCGTGCTTCAGGACGAAGGCTATGAGACGCGCCTGGCGCATAATTCCGATGCCGCACTTTCGGAAGTGGCCCAGCGCCGCCCCTCGCTCATCATTCTGGACATCTGGCTGCAGGGCTCGCGCCTCGACGGTCTGGATCTGCTGCTGGAGATCAAGGCGCAGCATCAGGATGTGCCGGTCGTCATCATCTCCGGCCACGGCAACATCGAAACGGCGGTGGCCGCCATCAAGCGTGGTGCCTATGACTACATCGAAAGGCCCCCGAGGCCCGCCCGCGTGGCGTTGGGGGGGGCGGGGGGCCTGGAACCCTCCCGCCTCAAGCGCGAGAACGAAGACCTGAAGGGGAGGACGGGCCGCGACCAGGAACTGCAGGGGTCGTCTGCGGCCATGCGGCAGTTGCGCCAGTTCCTGAAGAAGATCGCCCCCGCCAACAGCCGGGTGCTCATCTCCGGCCCCATGGGCAGCGGCAAGGAACTGACCGCCCGCACCCTGCACGGCCTGTCCACCCGCGCGGCAGGACCGTTCGTCATCCTCTCCGCCGCCACCATGGCCCCGGAACGCATGGAGGAGGAACTCTTCGGCGTGGAGGGGGCTGAGGGCGGGGCGGCCCGCGTCGGCGCGCTGGAGGAGGCCCACGGCGGCACCCTCTACATCGACGAGGTGGCGGACATGCCGCTGGAAACCCAGGGCAAGGTTTTGCGTGTGCTGCTCGAACAGACCTTCCAGCGCGTCGGCGGCGCCAAGAAGGTGAAGGTCGATGTCCGCATCATTTCCTCCACCAGCCGCGATCTTCAGGCCCTGATCAACGACAGCCGCTTCCGCGAGGATCTCTATCACCGCCTGTCGGTGGTGCCGGTCCATGTGCCGGGCCTGGCCGAGCGCCGCGAGGACATTCCCGAACTCATCGACTATTTCGCCCGCGCCTATTCGCTGTCCTCCGGCCAGCCCCTGCGCCGCATCGGCGAGGATGCCGTGACCCTGCTGCAGACCCGCACCTGGGCCGGCAATGTCCGCGAACTCAAGAACAACATCGAACGCATCATGATCCTGGCGGGCGGCGAACCGGCCAGCGAAATCTCCGCCGCCATGCTGCCGCCCGATGTCGGCGCGCCCAATACCGCCAATGCCAGCCTGTCGGCGGAGCATCTCCTCGCCCTGCCGCTGCGCGAGGCGCGCGAGGCCTTCGAGCGTGACTATATCGCCGCGCAACTCTCGCGCTTCGGCGGCAATATCTCGCGGACCTCCACCTTCATCGGCATGGAACGGTCGGCCCTGCATCGCAAGATCAAGATGCTGGGCCTCGTCAGCCGCGAGGACGACATGGGCGGCTGAGGCATGGCCCGCTGCGCCACGGCAGGCAGGCCTTGTTTTTGCCAAAGGGCCAAACCATGTTAAGTCTGTCACTGCGCCGGTTGAAGGCGCCTGCCTGAATCCAACAAAGAGAACAACAATGGCACAAGAAAAAAACCAGAACCTTCAGGACACCTTCCTCAACCATGTGCGCAAGCAGAAGATTCCGGTGACCGTGTTTCTGGTCAACGGCGTGAAGCTTCAGGGCATCATCACCTGGTTCGACAACTTCTGCCTGCTCTTGCGGCGCGACGGCCTGTCGCAACTGGTCTACAAACACGCCATTTCCACCATCATGCCGGGCGGTCCCATCAGCCTGTTTGACGAGGAACAGGGCAACTCTTGACGCAGAAGGGCAAAGGCAAGGCTGGCGGCGGTCTCGATCTCACCCGCGACCGGCGCGAGCTGGTGCGCGCGCTGGTCATCCATGTGGAACCGCGCCAGCGCAGCGAGGGCGTGGGCGAACGCGACGCCGAAAGCCGCCTGGCCGAGGCTGTGGGGCTTGCCCAGGCCATAGATCTTCGCATTGCCGAGGCGCTGGTCGTGCCCTTGGGCCAGCCCAAGCCCGCCACATTGCTGGGCAGCGGCAAGGTCACGGAGATTGCCGACCGGGTCAAGGCCACCGAAGCCGAACTGGTGGTGGTGAATGCCCAGCTCAGCCCCATCCAGCAGCGCAATCTGGAGAAGGAGTGGGACGCCAAGGTGCTGGACCGCACCGGCCTCATCCTGGAAATCTTTGGCCGCCGCGCTTCCACCCGCGAGGGCACCCTGCAGGTGGAACTGGCCCACCTGCAATACCAGAAGAGCCGCCTGGTCCGGTCCTGGACCCACCTGGAGCGCCAGCGCGGCGGCTTCGGCTTTCTCGGCGGCCCCGGCGAAAGCCAGCTCGAGGCCGACCGCCGCCTCATTCAGGAAGGCATCAGCAAGATCGAGAAGCAGCTCGCCAGCGTGGTCAAGACCCGCAGCCTGCACCGTCAGGGCAGGGCGCGCGTGCCCTATCCCGTGGTGGCGCTGGTGGGCTACACCAACGCCGGCAAGTCCACCCTGTTCAACCGCCTGACCCAGGCCCAGGTTCTGGCCAAGGACCTGCTCTTTGCCACGCTCGATCCCACCATGCGGGTCATCACGCTGCCCAGGGGCCGCAAGGTCATCCTGTCGGATACGGTGGGCTTCATCGATGACCTGCCGACCACGCTGGTCGCCGCCTTCCGCGCCACCCTGGAAGAGGTGCTGGCCGCCGATGTCATCCTCCATGTCCGCGACATCGCCCATGCCGAAAGCGATGCCCAGGCGGAGGATGTGAAGCAGGTGCTGGGGGAACTGGGGCTGGACGAGGCGGCGGTGCAGTCCGTCATCGAGGTGTGGAACAAGGCCGACCTGCTGGACCCGCTGGACCGCGCCACCCGCGAGACCCAGGCGCAGCGCCGCGACGATTGTGTGCTGGTTTCCGCCGTTGACGGCAGCGGCATGGATGAACTGTTGCAATCGGTGGAAAACCGACTCGCGCGTCACGCCCAGACCTATGAGGTGACGGTGAAGGCCGAGGACGGCAAGGGACTTGCCTGGCTGCACGAGCGCGGCGAGGTTCTGGCCCGCAGCGAAGATCACGATGGCAGCAGCCATGTGCTGGTGCGCCTGGACGGCGACCGCGCGGGGCAGGCGGAAGCCCACTTCGGAACCGCACTGAAAAAGAGCCGGAAGGAGGACTGAAGCCTTACAGCCCCTTGGCCTTGGACTCGTCCCACAAGCCGTCCATCTCCTCAAGATCTGAGTCCGATGGTTTCTTGCCCCGTTTCTCAAGTTCCGCCTCGATGTAGGCGAAGCGGCGCACGAATTTATCGTTGGCCATACGCACCGCCGCCTCCGGGTCGATGCCCATGTGACGCGCCACATTGGACAGGGCAAAGAGGATGTCGCCGAACTCCGCCGCCTTGTCCTTGTGCTCGGCCTCGTGGAACTCGGCGATCTCCTCGGCCACCTTCTCGTGGACATAGCTGATGGCGGGCCAGTCGAAGCCCACCTTGGCCGCCTTGTCCTGCAATTTGACGGCCCGCGTCAGGGCAGGGAGCGCCAGCGGCACATCGGCCAGAACCCCCTTGCCCGCATCCTTTTCCTTCGCCTTGGCGTCCTCCCAGAAGGTCTTGGCGGGTTTGACGCCGCGCGCCGTGTCGTCGCCGAAGACATGGGGGTGGCGGCGGATCATCTTGCGGCACACGGCCTCCACCACGTCAGCAAAGGTGAAGGAGCCTTCCTCGGCCGCCATCTGGGCGTGATAGACCGGCTGAAGCAGCAGGTCGCCCAACTCGTCGCGCAGGGCCTTGCGGTCGCCGGAGGCGATGGCGTCGGCCACCTCATAGGCTTCCTCGATGGTGTAGGGGGCGATGGTGGCGAAACTCTGCTCCAGGTCCCAGGGGCAACCGGTGCGGGGGGCTCGAAGGGCTGCCATGATGGCCAGCAGCGTCTCCATGCGCCGGGGGTCCATGTGGGCCGGATTGGCGGGGGCGTGACGCGCCGGGTGGCGGGTCGGCGCATGAAGACGGGACACATCGGGGTGGTGATGGATAGACTTCCTCTTGGCCACCGCGCGCGCCCGGGTCTTGGCCGCCTTGGCCTTGGGCGTCACCTTGGCTGTGGCCTTTACTGCCGCCGTGCTCCCCCTGGGGGAGGCCGTTTCCCGAACCGCCGTCCGAACCTTCTTCGCCATTTTCACCACCCGTAGTCAATTCGCATAATATATATTATGGAATATTTTTCTCTTGGCTGTTTTGCGGAATATCTGGCTCTGGCAATAGCTTGCCCTCATTCCTTCCACCTGCCTGTCAATGCAGCGGCGCCTGCCTGGGCCAGTCCTTGGGTTGGCATTCCGCCACCCTGTTATAGTCCTTGTCCCACACCTGATACTGGCAGTCGAACCAATATGGCGTCGCCTTGGCCCAAGCCGTGTCCTTGAAGCGCTTGTGCAGCATCTCCTGCGCCGCCCGCGAATAGCTGCCGTGCCGCCCGTGCCAGGTGCAGCCATAGCGCGTAACCTTCACCGCCAGCGCCAGCGCCTCAGCCGCTCCGGAAGTCGCGCCAGCCCCCTTGGCCCAGTCCAGTGCCGCCAGGGAGAGCGCCTTGGGCGCGCTGGCCATGGCCGACAGCCGCCCGACCTCGGCCCAGTCCATGGCCTTGACCATGGGATGGGCCTTCAGCAGCGCCTCGCGCGCCTGATCCATGCCGCGGGCCAGCGCCGGATCATAGAACGGCTTCAGGCTGTCGTCCTTGGCGTAGGCCAGCCGGTCGCGCCCGGCGTCGCTGTCATAGGCGGCGCGCAGGTCGGCCAATTGCCGGTCCGGCTCCAGCGGGCACCACCAGTTCTTGTCATTGTGGTCATAGAGGTCGATCTCATCGAATTTTTCGCGCCTGGCATTGATCGGGTCGCCCCAACCGGACACGTTCAGAAGAATGCCGAAACGCGGGTTGCGCAGGATGGTTAACAGCAGGCGCTGGTCCGCCGTGATGCCGGGATAATCCGTGGCCACCTTATCGTGGGCCGCCTTGATCTCCGGATTGAGCGCCAGCATGGCGTCAAGCTTTGCCGTCGCCTTTCTGTCCAAGGCATAGTCCCGCGTCCACGCCGCCCGCGCCAGAAGCGCCCGATCAGCCTCGGCCAGGGTCTTGTCCCCGGCCAATTGCCACAGGGTCTGGCCCGGCAGCAGGTTCAGGAGCGGTGCCGCCATGGGCGTGGGATCAAGCGCCATGGCCGCCCGCCAATGGGCCTCATCCTCGGCCACCCACATCATGAAAGCGGCATAACGCCGCCGCATCATCTCGCGGTCAGTTTCGGGGATGGCGGCAAAAAACTCAGGCGTGAGCAGCCGGTCGCGGAAGCGCCGCCCCTCCTCCGCCTTGCCGCTGGCGAGAATGTGCCCCGCCAGCTTGCCCAAAACCAGATCGTAATAGGCTCTGGCTCCCTTGAAGGGCACCTCTGCCAGGGTGGCGTAGGCTTCATCATAATGGCCGGAAAAGACAGCCAAGCGCGTGGCATGCCACAACAAATTGCCCGCCGCCGCCGTCTCCTGGGCAGCGCCGCAGGTGTTGGCGGCGGCCTCCATGGCCGCCCGGGCCTTGGCCCACAGGGCGGCGCGGGCCGCGTCGTCAGTTGCCGCCGTCAGAGCATCGATTCCGTCACGCGCCAACCCGGTGATGCCATCGCCGGCTGGTTTCAGCGCCATGGCTCCTGCCACCAGTTTCTTCATGGCGTCCTGCCACTGCGGGCCAATCATGGCCCATGGGGCAAGATCATAACGAGCCTGTGCCGTCTGGCCGGTCATCAGCCACAGGGCCATGGGGTCGGCTCGTGCGGCGTCCATAAGCGCCTTGGACAGGGTCGGGTTTTCCGGCAAGCGGCCTTCCACCCACCAATCATCGCGCTTTTCCCCAACGCCGGCGAAGCCGATGTCATAGAGCGCCCGGGAATAGGCTTTCGCCTTGTCCGGGTCGGCGGTGATTTCTGCTGCGGGCAGCTTCAGCGCGGCCAGCGTGGTGCCGATGAGACCGCTCCAGCCCGCCGCCGTATCCTCGAGATTGGCGAGATAGCCCAGAAGTTCGCGCGTGATGCCATGCACCGGGGCCAGCGCCGGATCGGCCAGAATGGCCTCGGTCTCGCGCCGGGCGCCCGCCAGGTCCTTGCCATTGGCGAGAAGGTTGGCGACGTTGTAGCGCGCCGCCGCTCGGTGCGGCGAGGCGCTGGCGGCAATGGCGCGAAACAGCTCCACCGCCCGGGTCTTGTCGGCATAGAAGGCCACCGTCGCCTCCTGATAGGCGCGGTCAGCCGCCTGCAGCTCTGCAGTGGCGCTGTCCAGACCCGCCAGCGGCGGCGGCAGGCTCATCGTAGCAGCGTCATTGCTGCAGGCCTTGAAGGTCTGCGCCTGCACCATCAGCCATTGCTTCACATAGGGGCTTTGCTCGCCCAGGGTAGCGATGCGCTGTCTCAGCGTGGCCAGCGGATAGGCCAGGCGGCAGTCATAACCCACGGTCTTCGCATCGGGCTGGTCTGGCAGAATCCGGGCGGCATGGTCGCTCCAGGCCTTTTCCCCGTCCCAATGTTCTTCCCCGGCATAGGCCGGTTCCAGCCCGGGATCGCCCAGGCCGTTCAAGACACGCCAGGCGCGCGGGCCATAGGGGTCGGCGGCATAGGTATCCACCGCCTTGGCCAGGGTTTCCGGCGCGCAGGCCGGTGGCGCGGCGAGCGCAGGGCTACAGCAACACAGCACCGCAAGTGCGGTGAGCAAACGGCGGGACATGGCGGCCCTCCCCGGGGTCAGAACGGAATCACCATGCCATCGTAGGCCGGACGGATGTGCGGCGGCAATTCGCGTGACAGGGTGGCGTAGTCCATGTCGATGTGCATGTTGGTGAGGATGGCCCGCCGGGGCCGCAGGCGCTCGATCCAGCGCAGGCTTTCCTCGAGGCTGAAATGACTGGGGTGCCGCCCGCGCTTCAGGGCGTCGATGATCCACAGGTCAAGCCCTTCGAGGTGTTCGAGGCTCGCCTCCGGCACATCGTTCACATCGGGCGTATAGGCCATGGTGCCGAAGCGGAAACCAAGGGCGTCGATGTCGCCGTGGCTCAAAACAAACGGCAAGCCGTGGATGTCGCCGCCCGCCCCGGCCAGCGCCAGCCTTTCGCCGGGATGCAGCAGGTGATGGTCGAGGATGGGCGGATAGGAACTGCCCGCGGGTGTCGCGAAGCAATAGCCGAAACGCTCCTTCAGGATGCGCGAGGTATGGGCGTCGGCCCAGACCGGGATGCGCCGCCGCCCGTTGAGATAGAAGCCGCGCAGATCGTCGATGCCGTGGCAATGGTCGGCATGGGAATGACTGTACCAGACGCCGTCGACATGGGCGACATTGGCCGCCAGCATCTGGGCGCGCAGGTCCGGCGTGGTGTCGATGAGAAGGCGGGTGACACCCCCCTCGCCCCGCCGCTCCACCAGCAGCGAACAGCGCATGCGGCGGTTTTTGGGTTCCGCCGGGGCGCAGCGCCCCCACTCCGTGCCCATGCGCCGGCCCCCCCCCGGTGA
>CALMUW010000032.1 GCA_937872985.1 uncultured Alphaproteobacteria bacterium | reverse complement strand
GCGTGCTGGAGCCGGAGGCGCGCGACATGATCGCCGGGGTCATGCGTCTGGGTGACCGGCCGGTCCGCGGCGTCATGATCCCGCGTGCCGACGTGAAGATGGTGGACCTCAAGGCAAGCCCGGCAGAACTGGGCCAGCTCATCGCCAGTACGGGGCACTCGCGCTTTGTGGTCTATCGCGATAATCCCGACGATATCGTGGGCGTGGTGCAGGCCAAGGACGTGGCCGCCGCCCTGCTGCGCAAGCGCTCGGGCGCCATCCGCCAGGTGATGAAGCAGGCCCCGGTCATTCCCGACACGGTGGATGCGCTGGATGTGGTGGCCACGCTGAAGCAGTCAGGCGTTCACATGGGTCTGGTGCATGATGAATATGGCCACTTTGAAGGCATCGTGACGACGGCGGATATCCTGGAAGCCATCGTCGGCGCCTTTCGAGAAGAGCGCGGCGAGGCCGAGCCGGAGTCAGTGGAGCGCGATGACGGCTCTCTGCTGCTGGCGGGCTGGGCCCCCATCGACGGCGTCATGCAACGGCTGAACCTGCCCCTGCCGCCCAGGCGGGACTATCAGACGCTGGCCGGCTTCGTGCTCGATCAGATGGGTCGTCTGCCGAAGACGGGTGAGGCCTTCGACCATGCGGGCTGGCGCTTCGAGGTGGTGGACCTTGACGGCCGGCGCATCGACAAGGTGCTGGTGCGCCGGATCACCTCCGTGACCCACCGGCTGGCCTGACCCGCGCCTGCGTCCTGCGTCCGTTACGCTGTGCGCCGGGGAGTGGGCACCAGCCGCAGCAGGAAGATGTCCTCGGGGCCGTCGTCGGGGTCGATGCGGTGGTCGATCTTGGTGGCTCCCAGCTTTTCCGCCAGCCCGCGCGAGGCAGCATTGTCGGGTGCGATGGAAAAGAGGACGCCGCCCAGGCCCTGCGTCCCGGCCCAGTCGAGAAAGCCGGTGATGGCTTCGAGGGCATAGCCCTGGCGTTGCCAGGCGGGGAAAATCTCATAGCCCATTTCCACGGCCGGAAAGACCTCCGCGCCAAGGCGGAAGGGGGCGGGGGCGCGGTGGCAGTTCATGGTGCCGATGATCTGGCCCGAGTGTTTCAGCGCGATGGCGCGGATGGACCAGGGGGCATAGGCGCTGCTGGCCAGCCACTGGTCGCGGCGCAGGCCGAAGACCCAGGCCTGCTCGAACCACTCGGCGGGCAGCCTGTCGCCGATGATCTTTTTCGCCACGGCTTCCTTTCTGGCGGCGGTGGCGGCAAGCCCGGCCAGCGGCACCAGCGCCAGGTAAAGCCGGGCTGTCTCCAGCCGGTTATGGCTGACGGGAGGGGCGCGCCGGGTCATGGCAGGGGAATGGAAAAATCAGGCGGCCTTGTCGTGCCAGAGGGCGCCCGGCGGATTGGACTCGGCGGCACCCAGCTTGCCGTCATGGCGATAGACGGTGGAACAATAGGGGCAGGTGATCTCGCCCGCCGCACCCATGTCGAGGAAGACATGCGGGTGATCGAAGGGCGGGGTCGCGCCGATGCACATCAATTCCCTGGCTCCCGTTTCGATCACGGGCACACCCATGTCGTTGTGGAAGTGGGGGGTGGCATGGGCGGCCATGGCGGAATCCTCGCAGCGTTTGATCTCCGGGCGCGGGATAGCATATCCTTCCCGGCATGGACAGATTCAATTCCGATGGCGTGGAAATCGCCTATGAGGCCGTGGGGTCCGGCCCGCCCGTGCTGCTCATCCACGGCTTTGCCTCCAATGGCCGGGTGAACTGGGTCAATCCCGGCTGGGTCGACGGGCTGACGGCGGCGGGCTTCCGCGTCATCGTCATGGACAATCGCGGCCACGGCGAGAGCGAGAAGATCTATGACCCCGCCGCCTATCCCGCCGCCAGCATGGCCGAGGATGCCCGCCGCCTGCTTGACCATCTCGGCATCGAACAGGCGGCGGTCATGGGTTATTCCATGGGGGCCAGGATTTCGGCCTTCCTGACGCTGCACCATCCGACGCGGGTGGCGCGCGTCATCTTCGCGGGCATGGCCGCGCGCCTCATGACCGGGGTGGCGGGGTCGGACCAGATTGCGGCGGCGCTGGAGGCGCCCTCCCTGCGTGACGTGCCGGACCGCGAGGGCCGCATGTTTCGCGCCTTCGCAGAACAGACGGGCAGCGACCTCAAGGCGCTGGCGGCCTGCATGAGGTCGGGCCGGGCGCGGATCACGGCGGATGCCCTGGCGGCCATTCGGGTGCCGGTGCTGGTGTGGGCGGGCGACCAGGACGAGATCGCGGGCGAAGTGGGGACACTGACCCGCATCATTCCGGGGGCGCAGGGCCTGGTGCTGAAGAACCGCAACCACATGAACGCCGTGGGCGATGCCCGCGCCAAGCAGGCGGTGGTGGACTTCCTCCAGGACTGGCGCGGCCAGAGAGGTTAGAGCGGAATGCGCTTTGATTGCATCAAAGCGCCCGCTCTAGCGCAACGGACGATCAAATCGGAACGATTTGAGAGAGAAAAGTTGCGCCAACATATTGATTTTCGAGCAACTTGTCGGCGGCAGTTGAGTCCAACTGACCGCCGGTTGCTCTAGCTTCTTGATGGCGAGCAACTTGTCTGACTTTTGACGATTCCGTCAAAGGTCAGGTTGCGCTAATCCCGGGCGGCGCAGTCGATGTAGCTGCGCTTGCCCGCGATCTGCACCTCGGCGTGGTCGCCGCGCAGGCGCAGGTCAAACTCCGCCCCCGCCGCGCTCTTGCCCACCATCATCATGGTGGTGCCATCCGGCGGCGCCAGCGTCACCACGTTGCCATTCTGGTCGAGGTAGTCGGCCCTGCCGTCTGCCGCCGGGCGCAGCAGGAAGTGATAGGTGCCCAGGTTGCAGGAGAAGTGCAGGGCCGTGGCGCTGGGCTTCACCGTGCCGTCGGCCACCGGCGTGCAGGGCCCCGTTTCCGTGCCGCCATTGATGGTGAGGCGCGATTCCAGCGGCTCCACCGCCAGCGCATAGGTGCTGCCGGAGAAGCCGGTGCCGCCATATTTCCTGGCCTGGCGGGTTTTCTCCTGGGTCAACAGGGCCTCATCGCCGCTCTGGTCGGTCAGCAGGCTGACGAATTCATCATAGCGGGCCACGGCGAAGCGGTGGCCGTCGGCGCATTGGAAGGTGATGGCCGGGGCGGCCTGTGCCGCAGCAGCGGAGAGGGCCAGAACGGTGAAGGCAAGACGCAGCATCATCATATCCTCCGTGGGCGGATCATCAATGGCCGGTGAAGCGCGGCTTGCGCTTTTCCAGAAAGGCGGCCTGGCCTTCCTTGTAGTCGGCGCTGTTGAAGCAGGCGGTGGTGAGTTCCGCTACCTCGACCAGCGAGGGCGCGCCCAGCCGGCCGGCGGCATGGTCGATGGCGGCCTTGGAGGCGCGCAGCGTAAGGGGCGCATTCTCGGCGATCATGGCGGCAAGGCCGCGCACATGGGCCTCCACATCCGCGGCGACGCCATTGATGAGGCCGGCCTGGGCCGCCTCCGCCGCCGACAGCCGGCGTGCGGTATAGATCATTTCCTTGGCCATGGGCGGTGCCACCGTGGCCAGGAGATCGCGGATGCCCGCCATGGGATAGGCCAGGCCCAGCCGCGCCGGGGGCAGGGCGAAGATGCCGCTGTGGTCGGAAAAGCGCAGGTCGCAGGACAGGGCCAGCGAAATGCCGCCGCCGACGCAGAAGCCCTGAATGAGGGCGATGGTGGGCAGCGGGCAGGCGCGGATGGCGGCCATGGCGGCGGTGTTCATGTGCTCATAGGCCTGGGCGGCCTCGGCGTTGAAGCGGCTGGAGGCAAATTCGGAAATGTCGGCCCCGGCGGCGAAGGCCTCGGCGTTCACCCCGCGCAGCACGACGACCTTCACGCCCTCATGCTTCACCAGCGCGTCGAGCAGCGGCGGAATGGCTCCCCACATGTCGCCGTTCAGCGCGTTCTTGCGCTCCGGGCGGTTGAGGATGAGCCAGCCGATGGCGCCATCGGCTTGGGCCTGCACATGGGGGGAGGGGGAGCGGATGATGGTCATGATGGCAAGGGCGCTAGCATCCCGCGCGGGCGGGTTCAATGCGGCGAAAGGGCGAAGGCGTTAACTCAAATGTGATGGCCGGGGCGGCGCGCCCGGCCCGCGCTCTCCCGAAGGCGTGGAAAATATGATATAGCGGCTCTCCGACGTTTCAGGAGAGGCCCCATGAGCAGTGCATCCGGCCAGACCGCCACCCTTGGCAAGATTGATCCGGTGTGGGACCGGCTGTGCGCGGAAGCAGCCGAGATCACCCGGGCCGAGCCGGAGCTGGGGGCCTTCATCTATGCCTCCATCCTCAGCCATGATTCCTTCGAGAAGGCGCTGGTGCATCGGCTGGCGCAGCGCCTGGGCGCGGCCGACCTGGGGCCGGACTTCATCGTCCATGCCTTTGACGAGGCCATGGCCGCCGACCCCGGCATCGGCCATGCGGCCCGGGCCGACATGATCGCCACCTTCGAGCGCGATCCCGCCTGCCACCGCTATATCGACCCGCTCCTCTACTTCAAGGGCTATCAGGCCATGCAGACCCATCGCGTGGCCCATCAACTGTGGACCATGGGGCGCAGGGATTTCGCCTGCTATCTGCAAAGCCGCTCGTCGATGATTTCCTCGGTGGACATTCACCCCGCCGCGCGCATCGGCAAAGGCATCATGATCGACCACGGCCACGACATCGTCATCGGCGAGACCGCGGTGGTGGAAGACAATGTGTCCCTCATGCAGGGCGTGACCCTGGGCGGCACCGGCAAGGAGGAGGGCGACCGCCATCCCAAGATCCGCCATGGCGTGCTCATCGGCGCGGGCGCCAAGGTGCTGGGCAACATCGAGATCGGCCATTGCTCGCGCGTGGCCGCCTGTTCGGTGGTGCTGGCCGATGTGGCGCCGCACACCACGGTGGCGGGCATTCCGGCCCGGGTGGTGGGGCAGGTGGGTGCCATGGAACCGGCGCGCAGCATGGACCATAGGGTCAATCCGGATTGCGACTGTGCGTGATTGGCGCTAGACCGGGGGCGTGATCCGCCCAGGGAGTGTGCCGTCTTGAAGCCCGAAGAACTTGCCAAACTGACGAAATATCTGCGCCAGGTGTTCAACAATCCGGCGATCAGCGTGCGCAAGCGGCCGCAGAAGAACGATTCCGCCGAGGTCTATATCGGCGACGACTTCACCGGCGTCATCTTCCGCGATGAGGAAGACGGGGAACTGTCCTACAATTTCTCCATGGCCATTCTGGACATTGATCTGGAATAGGGGGCGCAGGGCCCCCCGTCATTCAATTCATTGTGTCGATTTGAGCGTCCGACGCCCCGAGCCTTGGCGCAGGGCGGGCTGGCTTCACGTTGGCATCCCCAGTCTGACGCTGCTGCCTGCGGCGGTGAAGGCGCATGGCGACTTCTTCGCCTTCATGGGCGA
>CALMUW010000031.1 GCA_937872985.1 uncultured Alphaproteobacteria bacterium | reverse complement strand
AATCGCCTGACGCTGTGGCCGCGCCCGAATCGCCTGACGCTGTGGCCGCGCCCGACCATACAGCCCGATCAAAAACCCACTTCACCGCACGGGCGGCAAGGTCGGACAGGCTGATCTCCGCGTTAATGGTGATTGAGGCAGAGGCGAGCTTGGTGTCGGCTTTTGAACAGTCGCCGAATTGAGCGACCTCGAAAAACCGAGACGTGCCGGGAGGGTAGAACTCGAATACTGACAGCGGGTGTTGATCAATGGGACAGGCGTGGAACCCGGCTTCGCAGACCTTGACAGGGCTATCGACCGAGTAGGTCTCCCCAACTGCGAATTGAAACCCACGGCATTGCATGTTGCGATCCATGCCCTTGATGGACAGGATTTTGGGGGCATCGGCCTGCGCGACTTCCACCGCCTCTTCGTTCGACTTAGCCATAGTTCCCTCCGTTGATGGTCTGGTGTTACCACGAAGGAAACCTGAGCGCAAGAGAAAAATTGCCACGTAGGAAACATTTTCCCCGTGGCCCGGTAACTTCCCGGTAAGGAATTGACCTTCAAGCGTGTTTTGTGCTTGTGTCGGTGGTCTATCGGGAGGCGGTAATGAGAATGCGCGTTGTTTTACCTATCGCCGTTATGCTGTTTACGGCTCCGGCCAGTGCCGATTGGGTTAGAATCGGACCAGGCCCCAACTTGGACTATGCTAAGGCTTACTGCGACAATGCCTCTCTGATGGCCCCACAGCCGGGGTTATTCGCCTTTGGCAATCCCTCATATGTAGGCGGCGCAAGCCTTGGCTACGGCCTCGGAAGCGCTATCCGCCGCAGTCGGATCAAGGGCAATTGCATGATTATGCAGGGCTGGAAATTTAGGCAGGGAAAAAGCCTGACCAACACCGGAAATAGATAAGCCTATTCTCCGACAGCCTTATTGAGCAGTGTCGCCACCAGCCGCAAGGCCTTAACCTGGTCCTCTGGCCGGGCATCGCGCATGAGCGCATCAGCCGACGGCATTTCCGGGTTGCGGTAGAGGTCAGGAACTTCCAAGTTCAAGGCATCGGCAAGCGCAGCTAGGGCCTTGCCGCCAGCATCGCGCTCCTGGTTTTCCCATCGCGATATTGTGGCCTTCGTCGTCTCGACGCGCTCCGCAAGCTGCTCCTGCGTGAGGTGTCGCTTAATTCTCCACTCGGCTAGGTAGAACCGTAGGGGTTTTTTAGGGCCAATGCGGGTAATCATTTACAATTATTAACAGGGGATTTTTGCCCTGTCGTTATCCTACACGGTAACTTTTTTGCGGACGGGTATTGCACTCTTGTTTCCTTCATGGTAACAAGCGAACCATGAATGCACTCGGAACATACCGGTTAGAGCGCGGCCTAAGCCAGATGGACGTGGCGCGCGTCCTCAAGACATCAAAGGCGACAATCAGCCGATACGAGAGCGGCATCCGCCGTATCCCCGTCCATGTGGCGAAGCTGATCCATGCCGAATTCGGCATCCCGCTCAATGAGATCCGGCCCGACATTTGGGGCCAGCAATGACCCGCTCCGAATTGGACGCGGCCAAACGTGCTTGAAACTTCACCGGCTAATGGAGGGGAAAACCAATGCCGCATATTGCCGAAATCATCCGAAAGACTGGTTCCGAGTATAAGCCGATGCGCGCCCACAATGACGGGCGTGAATGGCTCGCTGGCCTGCTGAACAAGGCGCGCCAGTCTCCCGGTCGCATTTACTCCGGGATTGAAATCATCAACCCGTCGCGGGCCGAAGCCCTTCTCAACGTCAACCCCGGCAACCGCGCCCTGAGCAGCAAGTCTATCGAGGACTACGCCGAGGACATGGCGGCGGGCCGGTGGGCTGTGAACGGCGAGGCCATTGTCATTGCGGACACAGGCGAACTCAATGACGGACAGCACCGCTGCGAAGCCGTCATTACCGCTGACGTTTCTATCCAGGCCCTTGTGGTCTGTGGCGTTTCGCGCGCCAGCCGCACCACCACCGACATGGGCAAAATCCGCCGCGTCGGCGATCTGGCCCACATGCTCGGCGTTCCTGATGCGATCACCGTCAGCGCCGCAGCTACCCTGCTGATGGCAATCGAAGATGAAACAATCTCCAACTCCATGCGCGATGGGCGGGTTAATTCCGCGCGTCCGACGCGCCAGGAAGTCCTGAAATTCATCACGGCAAACCTTGAGGACATTCGCCGCGCCATGGGTGCGCTCAATGCGCATAAGTGCGCCAAGGTTGGAACGTTCTCGCGCATGGCGGCTTGCCTTGCGGCCATCGCCCGCGCCACCGGAGATTTCAACGGTGCGGCAGCGTATGTACGCGACGTTTCCGAAGGTGAGAACCTTTCGC
Organism: uncultured Alphaproteobacteria bacterium; assembly: GCA_937872985.1. Taxonomy (GTDB): domain Bacteria; phylum Pseudomonadota; class Alphaproteobacteria; order Rhizobiales; family Aestuariivirgaceae; genus Aestuariivirga. The sequence goes on along the minus strand of CALMUW010000031.1, from coordinate 35,749 downwards.
GCAACAACCCGGCCTATGTGGTGCGGGAACGGCTGATTGCGGAAAAGCAGAGCCGAAAGCTGACCTCCGGAATGACGGTTGAAGCCCTCATTCGCGGCTGGAACTACCGCCGGGCGCGCACGGTGACGCGGCGTCTTACCCTCACCGGGTCCGTTCCTGAAATCGCGCGGTGATCCATGGACGCCATTGAAAAAATCGCTATCGAAAACATCACCATCCCGGAAGGGCGGCGGGCACTTAATCCCGTCACTGTTGCCGGTCTGGTGGAGTCGATGAGCAAGATCGGGCTGATGGTCCCCGTGACCATCCGCAGCAATTCCGACGACATGGCAATCCTCATCGCGGGACATCATCGCCTTGCCGCCGCCAGGCAGCTTGGCTGGATCGACATTGACTGCATTGTGCGCGACTGCTCCGCCGACGAAGCGGAAATGTGGGAAATTTCGGAAAACCTGCACCGCGCCGAGCTTACCGTTCTTGAGCGGTCGGAGCAGATGGCCCGGTGGGTGGAGTTGGCGGCAAAGGTGGCCCAAGTTGGGCCACCTGGTGGCGTCCAGCCAAATGACGCGGGCATTCGCAAGGCCACGCGTGAACTTGGAGAAAAAAGAACCAACATTCAGCGCGCCCTGAGCGTTGCCGCCCTCACGCCCGAAGCCAAGGAAGCCGCCCGTCAGCGCGGCCTTGACGACAACCAGTCGGCCATGATTGCCGCTGCTGCCGTCTCTCCTGAACGTCAGGCAGAAGCTATCCATAACTACGCCGACATGAAAGAACGGGCCGCAGCAGATCGCGCCAATGTGCCGCGTGTGGTGGATTGGACTGATGTTGAGGCCGTGCAGAAAAAGCGCCTGATGAGCGCGTGGAATGAAGCCTCGCCAGCCGTCAAAGAATGGTTTCTGATCGAGATTGATGCGCCGGTTATGGACCGGGCGGCATCATGAGTCATTTTGTGTCCATCGTGTTTCATGTGGCCGTTGCCTCGGGCATCGCGCTCTATTTCGCAACCATTGCCTTGGTGGTGCTGTGAGCAATTCGCGCAATAAAAATAAAAAGCGGCCAGCCATGGAGGGCATTTGGGCCAGCCGCTTCTTGGCGCTGGGGGAACGCGCGCCGCTAGTGAATTTTTTTGATGGCTCCCGGACATGCCTTGGCGCGCTTCGGCGTCGAACTAAGCAGAAAGGAATGATGCGGGGGAGCCACGGACTTGCATCCGCTTATTGCCGTCAAATCATTCCGCCCGAAGCACTATTTCAGCCGCAGCACAACCGCGCGCGCGGCCTCACCAATACTAACAAAGCCTGGGGTTTTCTTCTCTCTGTCCCTGGGCTTGAAGGGCAGGATGACGCAAGCCTCCCGTTGTCCTGCCCACTTCCTTTTCTGTTTCATTATTCAACTCCCTATTGCAGTTCCGTTCTCGTTGCTGAAACGGACACTAACAGCAAGGGATTCCGTGATGGCAGAAAATCGTTCCGTATCGGCGGAAAATCAGTCCGTGGTGAGGGAAGGAATGTCTGAGGTCGCACTTGTCCAGAGTGAGATCGGCGGGCGCGTGAGGGCGCTGGCAGAACCGGCGCGGCCCGGTGAGTGCGTGAAGGCTTGTATTCGCCGTGTCTCGGTCAAGACAGGTCTCACATTCAGCCAAATCAAGCGGCTTTGGTATGGGGAATGGCGCGTCATCCACGCCCATGTCGCTGACAGAATCCGCGAGGCATCCGAGGCACATGAGCGAGAGATTGAACAACAGATTGCATACCTCAAAGAGCGGCAAGCGCGTCTCTATGCTCTCACTCACCACAGCATGGACGCAGAATTTTATCAGGCGGCGACTGGTCCGTCTGGTGAAGTGGATCATTGATTTCATCGAGGCTCACCTAATGCCTGACAACATCCTCCCATTCATCCCGCCGAAAGTGCCTATGCAAATTGCTGTTCGCTGGAAAAATGCCGATGGCACAGAAAGAACATCATTCCGAGACGTGTCCGTTATGGACCTTCTAGCCATCGGCGTTGTGGTCAACAGTTCATTCGTGAGCGCGGAGATTTTCCCAAAGGTCCCCGAAAGTGGTGTGTCTGCGTAATGGCAAGTCAACAAAGAACACAGGAGAACGATATGGACAATGACATTCTGAAATCTATCGAGGCCGACTTTAAGAAGGCTCAAACCGAAAGCGTCAAGGCGAAGGCGAAGGACATTAGGAGAAAGCCGAGGCGGAAAAGACTGTTCGGCTGTGCGACCTCATTGAAGCTCAAGAAACTTTTCAAGGACTTCGAGGCGGGTATTCTCTGATGGCGCACTTTGAGCGGTTCGAAGGCGGCATGTTCGGGTGTGTTAATTCCGGCGAGTTTCACACGCTTCCGAATATCTCTGTGCAGTTCGGGCCGCTCAAGTTTTCCCTACATGACCTTGATGCCCACCAGTGGAGAATGACATTTGCCCAAAAGATAATATCCGGCTCAAGATTGATGCGTGGAAAGGTCAATATTTTCCCGACCGATAAGACGCACCTTGGCTTTAACGTCAAGATTTCCGGTGATTGGTATCGTAGTTGGCCAGACGTTATCTCCGGCCTGATCGGAACAAAGAACGGTATTACCTTCGCGGAAGCCGAGGCAAGCCAAGAGACGTTTGCATCGCTCTTGGAGCGTCACAACCAAGACCTGGTTGCAGAGCTTGGGGAATGGAGGCCGGTAGTCGCTTCCGAGCGCGCCTCCAATGTTATCGACATCAGCAAGTTCATCGACCGCATTATGAGCGAGGCTGCATGACCCGCATCGTCAAGCGCAACGAGGACCGCGAGCAGATTGCATTGATCCACTGTCTCGCTCTCTGTGCCGCTCCCGGTGTCCGGTGGGCGCACATCAAAAACGAGGGCAAGCGCAGCATTCAGGCGGGGCGCAAGGCAAAGCTGATGGGCCTCAAGCCTGGGATTGCTGATCTGATTTTCTGGCGCGGGGATAGCATCATTTGTTTTCTGGAACTCAAGGCCGAGAAAGGCCGTCTTTCCGAAAGCCAGATTGCTTTCAAAGACGACTGCGATGCGAACGGGACGCCCTACCGCGTTGCCTACAGCCTCGATGAGGCGCTTACCATTCTAGACGACCTAGGGGCTTGCAGAACCAATTGGCGCAGGAGGGCAGCATGACCAAGTGGCGCGAGGAGGTCATCGGCGACTGCCGCCTGATACTCGGGGATTGCCGCGAGGTTCTGCCGACGCTTGGCAAGGTAGATGCCGTGGTGACGGACCCGCCGTATGGGATACGCGCAGACGAAGCTGCTGCGAAGAATAAGGGCAAGGGTGGCTGGAAATACTACGGAAAAACGCAATGGGACCGAGAACGCCCGTCACCGAAAATCTTTGAGGCCATTCTGGCCTGTAGTAAAGAGCAGGTGGTCTGGGGCGGGAACTACTTCACCGACTTCCTTCCGCCATCGATGCGCTGGCTGATATGGGATAAGGGGCAGCGCGACTTTTCCCTAGCCGACTTTGAGATGGCGTGGACGTCGCAGCAAAAGGCCGCCCGCGCCTTTGACTATCCGCGCGCCTTGGCGCTAAAGGACGGCAAACAGCACCCCACGCAAAAGCACGTGGCCCTCATGGAATGGTGCTTAGGCTTCCTTCCCGACGCCAACACCATTCTCGACCCATTCATGGGTAGCGGCACCACTGGCGTTGCCTGTGTCAAGTTGGGCCGGAAGTTCATCGGCATTGAACTAGACCCAGGATACTTCGACATAGCCTGCCGCCGCATTGAGCAGGCCTATCAGCAGCCAGATTTCTTCATCGAGCCACCGTCAGAAAAACCAAAGCAACAGGTTATGCTATGACTCTCGAAGCCGACATGCGCGCGTATCTTGACAATATGGTTGCTGCACATGGCCGCACGATCAGGGCGGTAGGGACTGAAGAAGACGGTGATTTTACGGAAAGAACCGGCAGACCGCGCGTTGATCGATTTGATGAATTTCAGATGGAAACCATCAGGGGAATGTATCTGACCAATGTTCCGCTCCGCTCGATAGCTCGGCATTTATCCTGCACGGAGGGAGCTATTGAGAGGTTAGTTTTGCGCTTGGTTCGAGATGGAGTCATTGAGAGGCGAAGTCCAATCCCGCAGGGTCGGAAGGTTGATGATGCCAACGATGGCTTAATTATAGATCTTTATAACGCAGGCTTACCATTGAGCGATATTGCCGACAGGTTGGGAAAGTCGATCAATGCAATCCAGATCATTTTACGCAGGCTTAAGCGGACGCGAGCGATTGTCGCGCGTTGCTCTGGACGCCCGCGCCGTCATGCGGTCGAACAATTGAGGGCGGCGGCATGAATGTTGAATCTCACATGCGATGCTGCCTCGACCGCCTGCATGAGATTGGCGGGCCGGTGGTGCAAAACACAAGGACGGGTGCCGTCCTCTCAAAAATCGCAAATGAAGCTAGATCCATCACGACATTGGATTCCATCCTCTCATTGAGGCCGCTTGAGCGCAGAGTTGGCGGCGTTGCAAATGGCATTACGTTTTCCGCCATCGTCAGGGCCGGGGCTGATCGATTTGGCGTGAGCGTGGCTGATATAATTTCAGCCCGCCGCGCGCGCGATATTGCGGACCTGCGATTTGCGATTTCGTTTGTTGGGCGAATGCTGACGTTGTTGTCTTATCCGCAGATGGCGCGCGTCATGCGCCGTGACCACACATCAATATTGCATGGTGTGCAGATGGTTTCCGCCCTGCCCACACGTTACCTCCCGATAGTCAACGCCATCCTTGATCATATTGGCTATCCGAGGATGAGCGCAACCGATCTTGCCAATGCGCACAGAACAGTTCGAGAGAGGATTGCAGCATGAGCAGGTGGTTCAGGCATTACGGCGGCATGATGCGCGATTCAAAGCTGGTCGCCGTTGCTGTCAAGACAAAGCAGCCCATAGAGCGAGTTCTTTGGGTATGGGGAGCAATTCTCGAGAGTGCATCGGAGACTGATGATGCTGGAAGATATGAATTTGATGCAGCCGAGACCGCTTACTTTCTCCGAACGGATGAGAGTGACATACGCGCTATTGAGGATGGGCTTGTGGCGGCGGGCAGATTGGATTCCAGCCGTGTGGTCATGTGGGGCGAGCGTCAGTTCCAGTCAGACGGGTCCAAAGTCCGCCAGGCTGCATTACGTGAGCGGAAGCGGTCAATCGGAGGTGGAGTTTACAATCAGCATCGTGGAAAAACCGTCACCGAACCGTCACGTGACGCCGACGTGACGTCACCGCGCCGTGACGTGACGTCCCCAGATACAGATACAGAGGCAGATACAGAGAAGAAAGAGAGAGATGTTGTTTCGGCGCTCGCCGAAACCTCGGTCGCGCCAAATTCAAAACCAAAACTCAGGAGGAAACCGGCCTACACCCCAGAGTTCGAGAAGTTCTTTGACGGTTTCCCGGGCCGTGAAGGCACCTCCAAGGCCGAAGCGTGGGAAGTATGGGTCACGCTACCACCCGAGGACCAGAAAGCCGCCAGTGACGCTCTGAGCGCGTTTGTGGCGTGGTGCGGGAAACAGAAGCCTGACTACCGACCGCTTCATGCTTGCCGGTATCTCAAATACCGACGATGGGAGACGCTCGCCAGCACATCAACATCGCCGCCAGTTGTGCAAGTTCCTGTGCTGGCCGGGACGGAAGCGTTCCGGGCGTGGGAGCGCCACAACGGCAGGAGCCTGCCCACTACCACCATTCGAGACCCCACCACGCAGGCGGTCATCGGCACCGGCTGGTATTTCCCATCTGAATTTCCACCTGAGAGACAGGGGCTGGCGGCATAAATGGCAAGAGGACGTAAGCGTAAGATCGGACCCCGTAGCAGCAATGGCCGCATTGTGTCCAGCCGTGAGGACGCTCGCGCCGTGGTCATAGCGCAAAGGACTAAAATGGTTGAGGTGCCAACGGACGCGAAAAAATTAACCGACCCCCTATGGGGCTATGAACTCGGGCGGCTGTTGCTCACATTTCAGATCAGCAAGCGCCAATACGAGGCCGGGGCGCGATATTCGCAACTTGCGGCCACTTACGCGCGGCTCAAGGGTCTGCCAAGGGCCACGGTGTCTGCGTCCAGCCTTGAGTCTGGCCGTGGCAACAGCCTCGCGCCCGAGCCTGACAATAGGGCCATTGAGCGCGTATCCGATGCCATGGAGGCGGTGAGCTATGCCCTGGTTGAGGTGGGCTGGTTGGCAGAAAGTGTGGTGCGCAGGGTGTGCGTTGCCGATGAGCCACCGCAGAGGATTGATCTGCTTGAGGCGGCGCTAACGAGACTGGCTGACCATTGGGAGATTCCAGCCTCAAATCGACGGGCGGCGTGACTTAGCGGTCAACATCATATACCGGCGCACGGCAAGACTGCTCATTGCCGCCTCGATGAGCACCTGCACCGGCCCCGGTATGTCCTGCGAGCCATCCTCCCAACGGCGCACAGTGCGCCCAGATGCTACGCGCACCATACGGGCCATGCCGTTGGCACTAAGGCCGAGAGCATGGCGGGCTTGTTTGAACTCGGCTGGGGTCATGCGCGCACCAAGGCCACAGTGACGGCATTCGGATCATGCCAATCTTTGACCACCGTCCAGCAGGCCCTGTCACCGATGCCGATCAAGTCCTCTTCCGAGAGGGTGCCAGTATCATCGACCTCAAGCAGCTTGTCCGTGACGGTATCCGCGATCATGTCGAAGTCGGTTGGGAATGATGTGAACCCCTCGCCGTGCAGAATGAAGGTCTCGGATTTTCCTGTGATAATACAGCTAGACATTTTTCGCTCCCTATTTTCTGGCGGGCACCATTGCCCTGTTGATGATCCATGTGTAGGGCATAATGCCCTATGTGTCAACAGGAGATTTGGCCCCGGCGCAGATTTTTTTTAAATAATGTCCAAATGGAATGTTCTTGCATTGTTCCGAAAATAGTCTATAATTTGCAGAAATAGAGAGTGGGCTAATTGAACCTGTGGGGCATGGATGGAAAGCCGCCCCGTTCTTCCGCCCCATCCAATCCGGTCACGGCAAAAGCCCCGCCGTGAACCCCTCCCGTTAGGCAGTATGTGCCACGCACGGTTTGTGCGCGCTCTGCCGTGGCCGGACCCCACACCAGGACATCACATGCACAGATCGTCACGCCCGTCAGGGGCTAGAGCGTGGCGCTCGTGGTATAGGCTGGCGATCTGGACTTCAAAGCCACTTGGCCTCAGGTGGCAGTGCCTACTTCGAGACCGCTTCACCTGCATGATGTGCGGGCAGAGCTACAGCGACACGTCAAGGCTCGTCGCTGACCACATAAAGCCGCACAAGGGCGACTATGAGCTATTCACGAGCCTGGATAACCTTCAGTGCCTGTGCAAGCCATGCCATGACACCTCCAAACAGTCACGGGATCGGACGGGAATAACCCGTGGCTGCGATGTAAATGGGACACCTATCGACAAGAACCATCCATGGAATGCTTGAGGTGGACCCCACAGGGGGTGGGTAAATAACCCTAGTGCCCAACCTTCCATACCGGTGCGGTCCCCAAACTTTAACGCTAACCCGAGAATTGCCAATGACCCGGAAGATCAGGATCGACAGTAAGGCCGGGGCTGTTGAGGCTATGGCTGGTGCGGTGCGCGAAATTACCCCGCCATCGAATGTCCCGCTGGATGAGTCCGATCTCCCGTTCTTCGCCTCGGTGCTTGCCGAGTTCGCCCGGTCCGAGTGGACTGCCCATCAGCTTGAAATTGCTGCGATGCTTGCGCGGACGATGGCTGACCTTGAGCGGGAGCAGCGCGAGTTTCGCGCCGAAGGAACGATACTGAAGTCGGACAGGGGAACGCCGGTTATCAACCCTCGCAAGATGGCGATCCAGATGCACTATACCAACATTCTAGCGGCTCGCCGGAGCCTGTCCCTTCACGCGCGCGCGCAAGGGGGTGACGCGCGAGACATCGGAAAGCGGCGCGGGATGGCGAAAAGCCATGAGGCCAACAACCCGCTCGATGATGATCTTTTGGCCAGCCCCGGCGATATAGCTGCCAGAAACTAGCAATGCCTGAGGTTAAGACCCGTGGTGGCAGGGTCATCGCGTTCATTCACAAATACTGCCGCGCCCCTGAAGGTAAGCATGTTGGAAAGCCGCTGAGACTTTCCGAGTTCCAGAAACGGTTCATCCGGGAAATCTATGACAACCCGCACGGAACGTCGCGGGCGTATCTCTCAATTGCGAGAAAGAACGGCAAGACTGTTCTGATTGCCTGTCTTGTGCTGGCTCACCTTGTTGGGCCAGAGGCGAGGCTTAACTCGCAGATCATTTCTGGCGCTCGCTCACGCGAGCAGGCGGCGCTTGTGTTCAAGGCTGCCCTGAAAATGGTGCGCCTGTCGCCGGAGCTGGCAAAGATTGTCCATTCGGTTGACTCCAAGAAGGAGTTAGTCGGTCTCGCGATGAATGTTGAATACCGGGCTATTTCGGCTGAGGCTGGGACGGCGCACGGTTTATCGCCGGTTCTGGCAATTCTCGACGAAGTTGGTCAGGTCAAGGGTCCGTCAGACGCATTTGTGGAGGCCATCACAACGGCGCAGGGGGCATATGACGATGCGCTCCTAATCGCCATCTCGACGCAGGCGGCAACTGACGCTGACCTATTTTCGGTCTGGATTGATGACGCCGCAAAGAGCCGTGACCCTCACATTGTGAGTCACGTTTATTCGGCTCCGTCCGATTGCGACATCATGGACAAAGCAGCGTGGGAAGCTGCTAATCCTGGGCTTGGAGCGTTTCGTTCGAGCAAGGAATTGTCCGACAGGGCTGAAATTGCACTTCGGGTTCCGTCCGAGGAAAACTCGTTTCGCTGGCTGTATTTGAACCAGCGCATAGCGGGCGATGCACCTTTCCTGAGCGCGAGCGTATGGAAGGCATGTGGCGCGGTTCCAGACACTGACTTTTCGGGGTGCGCTGTTTATGCAGCGCTGGACCTTTCCGAGGTTCGAGACCTTACGTCGCTGACCATGATTGCGAAGAAGGGCAGCACTTGGCAGGTAGCACAAAAATTCTGGCTCCCGGCTGATGGCCTGGCCGAAAAGTCAAGGGCTGACCGAGTCCCATATGACGTATGGGAGAGGCAGGGCTACCTTGAAAAAACGCCGGGCAAAACGGTTGACTATGACTGGATTGCATCGCGCATTTTTGAAATGCACCAAGTGGTGCCTTTCAGGAAGATTGCCTTCGACCGCTGGAACTTCAAGCACTTGAGGCCATGCCTGATAAGGGCCGGGTTTACGGATGAGGAAGTCGATGGCGATGCGGCAATATTTGTTCAGTTTGGGCAGGGATTCCAGTCAATGAGTCCTGCGCTTCGGACCCTGGAAGGAATGGTTCTGAGGCAAGAAATCGCGCATGGCGACAACCCTGTGCTGACGATGTGCATAGCCAACGCTACCACACTGAGTGACCCGGCAGGCAATCGGAAGTTGGTGAAATCGAAATCGCGTGGCCGCATTGACGGTGCAGTCACGCTTGCAATGGCTGCTGCCGTCGCTGCTGAAGATGATGGCAAGGCCGAAGAACAATTCTTGTCCCCCTGGGATGACCCAAATTTCACGCTGGTGACTCAATGAACATCATGGGCTTTAACATCTCGCGCGGTGCGAAAGAGGCGCGGGCCAGTGTTGAGAATCCGACAGTCGCCATCAGCTCTGATAACATCCTGTCTTTCTTCGGTATCTCGAAAGCTAACCTGCCTGCGGTGACGGTTGAGTCTGCGCTGTCTGTTCCTGCCTTTGCAGGCTGTGTGACGTTCCTTAGCCGAACCCTGGCCTCGCTTCCGCTTCATGCCTACAAGAGCAGCGAGACGGGTTCAGAGCGCCTTAATGACAAGCTCCAAAAGATCATCCATGAAAATCCGAACGGGAACATGGATAGCTTCAAGTTCCGTCAGTATTTTTGGCGGCAGGTCTTCACCGAGGGGCGAGGGCTGGCATGGATTGAGCGCACGAGCCGTGGTGTTGAAGCCATTTGGCCAATGCCCGCAAGCGGCGTGACGGTTAAGCGTTCCGGGTTCGATGTGACATATTCGTTTAACAACAACGTCTATCCGGCAGAAGATGTCATCGACGTTCCGTTTCTTCTGAAGGATGACCAGATCAGTAGCTGGGCACCAGTAAAGCTCGCAGCGAAGGCGGTTAATCTCGCGCTTGCAATGAATGATTACGGGGCCAATTTTTTTGCCGGTGGTGGCGTTCCCCCGCTTGTTCTTTCGGGTCCAATGCCAGCTAACACGGCGTCCCTCAAGCGCGCTATGGATGATGTTTACCGGTCTGTTGAGGCCGCAAAGTCTAGCGACAAGCCGATTTTCCCGATCCCGTCAGGGCATGAGCTAAAGCCGGTCGGCATTGATCCGGCAAAGGGTCAGATGACCGAAGCGCGGCGCTTTCAGGTGATTGAGATTGCTCGTGTGTTTGGGTTGCCCCCGGTGTTTCTGCAAGATTTTGCAGATGGCGTTAAGGCCAATGCGGAGCAGCAGGATTTGCACCTTGTGAAGCACCTTGTTTCACAGTGGGCCACAGCCCTTGAAGGTGAAATGAATCTGAAACTGTTTGGCAGGTTCAACAACAACCGCTTTGTTGAGCATAATTTGGGCGGGCTTCTGCGCGGTGATTTCAAAACACGCATGGACGCGCTTGCCCAAGGCGTTACGTCCGGCATCATGACTCCGAACGAGGCTCGCCGCCTTGAGAATCGTCCCAAGCATGACAACGCTTTGGCTGATGATCTGTTCATTCAGGGGGCGACTGTTCCGCTGGATAAGGCTGGAGGCCAAGTGGATACGCCAACAGGGTTTAACAACGATATGAATGGAAGGGGCAACGCATGACCCTTGAACGGGAAAAGCGCTCCTTCATGAGGGCGCAGGAAATCAGGGCCGCTGAAGAAGGTGGCATGACGATTTCAGGCTATGCTGCGGTATTCAATGTGCGCACAGAGATAGGCGACGGCGGCTGGAAGTTCATTGAGGTGATTGCGCCGGGCGCATTCGCCGCCGCTGTTACCGGCGATGTCAGGGCGCTTATTGACCACGATACGGGCCGCGTCATTGGCCGCAGCTCTGCCGGGACGCTCCGCCTGAGTGAGGATGCGAAGGGCCTGAAGGTTGAAATTGATCTTCCCGACACTACGGATGGCCGTGATTTGCAGGAGCTTGTGAAGCGCGGCGACATCAGCGGAATGTCATTCGGGTTCATGGTTAGGAAGGAATCGTGGGACGAAACCGGAGCCGTTCCGGTCAGGACCATTGAGGCTGTTGACCTGTATGAGGTCTCAGCCGTTGCTTTTCCTGCCTATGACGCAACGACAGTCGGCATTGCCAAGCGCTCATTCAACGCTGCAAGGCGTGAAAGAAACCACAATTCAGCTTTGCGCCGCATTCAACGCAAGGCTGAAGCCGAGGCCAAGTTTCGAGGCATCGCATAATTCACCCGGTATTCGCCGGAGGTAGGCACGGCAAGCACCCGCTTCCTGCCCATTCACTGACCCGCCTTTACGGCGGGTTTTTTGTTGACCGGACATAAGGAGAAGTTGAATGTCCATCAAGGAACTGAACGAGAAGCGGGAAAAGCTCGTCCACGACGCCCGCGAAGCCCTGAACGAAATCAAGAGCAACACCGATGAATCGCGCGCTGCTGAGCTTGACGCCCGCCATGACAAGATCATGGGCGAGTTTGACAAGTTGGAAGGCCTTATTGCCCGCGAGCAGAAGGTTGCGGACGCTGAAAAGCGCGCCGAGGAAGCCCGCAAGAAGCAGCGCCCCGCGCTTGGCGACGGCGAAGCCCGCTCTGACGGTGATGATGAGAAGCCGAGCTACCGCAGCGCATTTCACAAGATGTTGCGCTTTGGTGGCGAAGTGTCGGAGCTGTCCAGTGAGGAACGTTCCATTCTTCGCACTGGTGTTGCATCCTCTGGTGAGTTTCGCGCCCAGACTGCCGGGACCAACACTGCCGGTGGCTATACCGTTCCGACTGAGCTTGCGAACATCATTGTCAAGTCGATGAAAGACTGGGGGCCGATGTATGATGAAGCCATCTGCACGGTCTTGAACACCGCTTCCGGCAGCCCGATCAAGCTGCCTACGGTTGATGACACTGGCGTTTCCGCTGTCAAGCACACCGAAGGAACGGCTCTGACTGATGACGGTGGTTCGGATGTGACCTTCGGCCAGAAGTCACTGGACGCTTTCGTCTATGACACTGAGTTTGTGCGATTCTCGATGGAACTCGCGCAGGACTCTGTGTTCAATGTCGAAATGCTCCTTGGCGATCTGCTCGGCGAACGCCTCGGGCGCATTGCCAATGCTCAGTTGACAACTGGCGATGGCTCTGGCGATCCGAATGGCGCTGTCACCGCTTCCTCCCTCGGCAAGACCGCTGTGTCCGCCACGGCGATTACGTCTGATGAGCTTGTCGACCTTCTTCACTCGGTGAACGCGGCTTATCGTCGCTCTCCGAAGGCTCGCTTCATGTTTGCCGATACCACCATGGCGGCAATCCGCAAGCTGAGGGACGGCCAGGGCAACTATCTCTGGCAGATGGGCGATGTGACGACTGGCCAGCCCGGCACTCTGCTGGGCTACCAGTATAGCATCAATGACGACATGGACTCGATTGCCGCTGGGAAAAAGGTCGTTCTGTTTGGCGACTTCGGCAAGTATTTTGTCCGCAAGGTCGGCTCGCCGATCATCGGCGTGATGCGTGAACGCTTCTGGCCGGACCTCGGCATCGCTGGCCTGATCCGCTTCGATGGCGAGCTTGCCGACACGGCTGCCGTCAAGCATCTGATTACCGCCGCTCCGTAAGCGGCTTCACAACAACGGGGGCCGGGATAAGCCCGGCCCCCACTTTTAGGAGTGGCGCTATGAAAATCAAAATGCTCGTCTCAATCGCTGGCACCGATTATTCCATTTCGCGCGATGAGATTACCGATCGGTTTGGCATTGCCGAGGCAACCCGCCTCATTGCCGCCGGGTATGCCGAGGAAGTCAAGGAAGAAGCTGTGCGCGAGGTTCCTTCCGGGACATTGAAAGTCGAGCGCGCCGTCAAGAAGCAGGCGGGCCAGGAAAAGCGCGATGTGGTATCAGGCTAAAGTTGTCGTCCCGCCAGAGGCAAAGCCAATTTCCGTTTCGGACGTGAAGGCTCAGTGCCGCATAGACCACGATTCCGAGGATGGTTATCTGGCCAGCCTGATTGATGCGGCTGTGTCGCACATCGAAACACTGTGCATGGCCAGATTCGCTCCGACGACTGTTGACATAATGTGCGACGGCTTTTCCGACCTTCTGAATATCCCTGAGGGTCCGCTTTCGTCTATCGTCTCAATCAAATATGTTGACATCAGCGGGTCCGAGCAGACTGTCGACAGTTCAGGCTATGTGTCGGTGATAAGCGGCCTTGATTCCAGCGTCCGCCCCGTGACTGGCGCGCGGTGGCCTGAAATCCAAGACGGATCGCGCATTACCGTTCGTGCGATTGTTGGCTTCGAGAATTGCCCGCCCGATGTCGCCCACGCGATGAAGCTGATTGTCGCGCACTGGAATGAAAACCGCGAGCCGGTGAGCATCGGGAACGCAACGACTGATCTTCCGATGATGGTTGACCACCTGATCTGCAACTATCGCAGGTATCCCTGATGCGAGCCGGTTCACTCACCAAGCGAGTTACGATCCTAAGAGCCGAAAGCTCTGTGAATGACTATAACGAAGCGGTTATGACTTGGGGTGAGTTTTGTTCCGTTTGGGCGCGCGAAGAACCCATCAGCGATTCCGAGCGATTTCGCGCAGGCGAAACATTGGCCAATCGGAAAAGCAGGTTCACCATACGCCATTCTGCCGATGTGTCGTCAGTTGATCCGCGCGACAGGCTTAGGTTTGACGGGCGTGATTGGGATATTGAGGGCGTGAAGAGTGCTGGCGCACACGGTGAATCCATTGAGATAACGGCGACTGCGAGGGCTGAAACGCCGTGAAAACGACTGCGGTTATCACAACCCATGGATTTTCAGACTTGGACAAGGCCCTCGGACTTCTTCCGAAGTCTGCGGCAAAGGCAACGCTGCGCCGTGTTCTTGTTAAGGCTGGACAGCCAATTGCAGATCGCGCGCAAAGTCTTGCCCCGAGAGACACGGGCGAGCTTTCGGATAGCATTAAGGTTTCCACCAAAGTCAAGAACGACATTGGCAGGGCTGAGTATGCTGCTGTGATGAGGGCTGGTGGCACCAAGGCCGAGGCCGGAGCGGCAATGCGAGCAGCAAGAAGCGCTTCACCTGGGCAGTCGTTTGCGGTTGTTCTTGTCGGCCCTGAAGATGCAAAGACAAAAAAGGACGCGATCAAACGCATTGTCCAGGAATTTGGTTCTGTGACGCAGCAGCCGAATCCATATATGCGGCCAGCATGGGATGAGCGCAAGCGAGAGGCCCTTGAGATAATCAAGAGCGAGCTTTGGGCAGAGATCGTCAAGACGGCTCGTAGGATAGGCAAGAGCAAGTCCAGGTCAACTCAGGACAAGGCCCTTGCCGCTCAGGCAATTTCAATTGTTGAGCGGGGATGACCCATGGAAAAGGCTCTTATGGCTCGCCTGCTTGCGGCGGCTGGCCTGACATCGCTTGTGTCAAACCGCGTGTATTGGGTCATTGCACCGCAAGGCGTCGCAGCACCGTATATCATCATGAGCGTCATAAGCTCAGTGCCGGGATATACCATGGCTGGCAAGGACGCTCTGACAGAGAGCCGCGTTCAGGTTGACATCTACGCAAAGACATACGCCTCTGCGAAGGCGATTTCGGCTCAGGTCAAGTCGGCCTTGAGCGGGTTTCGCGGCGGCGTTTCCGGGGTCACGTTTGATGGGATTTTCATTGCCAGCGAGCGCGACACATTCACCGATGACGCCAGCCCATCAGACCTTCTAGGCGTCTCAATAGATTTGATGGTCTGGAACAAGGAGACTTAAAAATGACGACTACCGCGCTACTTGGACACGGCACCACCTTTGAGATTTCCACAAACGGAGGGACCAGCTACACGGCCCTTGCCGAGGTTTTGGACATCACCCCACCGGCTAAATCGCCTGACATGGTGGAGGCAACCCACATGGGTTCCGGCGGTGTCCGGGAATACATCGCCGGTCTTGTTGATCCCGGCGAGGCCAGCTTTGACATGAATTTCATTCCTGGCTCGGCATCGGATACCCTCATTCAGGGCATTGTTGCAACCGGTGACAAGGTGAAGTGCCGCATCACGTTCCCGAACGAAGTGACGTGGGTGTTTGACGGTATCTGCACCGGCTATGAGCCGAAAGACCCTGTTGCTGATCGCATGACGGCCTCCGTCAAGTTCAAGGTCAGCGGCTCCATCAACATCGGGACCGCCCCCTAATGGCAACTCCGCGTGGTGAGGTGACGATTGAATCGCTCGGTAGGACTTGGCGTCTGAAATTCGGAACTGGTGCTATGTGCCGCCTTGAGGACTGGCACCAGCCGAGCGGCATCTCTGAAATCATTGGTAGCGTTCAGACTGCAAAGGGCGGTGTCAGGGTTTCCATTCTCGTTGACATGCTCTTTGCTGGCCTGCTCGACAATCACCCCGATGTCACCAGGCAAGCTGTCATTGAAATCATTGATGACGTTGGCCGTGATGCTGTTCTTGCCCCTCTCGGAGACGCCATCAAGGCCGCATTTCCAGAGAAAAAGGAAGGTGCAAGCCGCCCTCAGACGGCGACAGCCGAATAGATTGGCTGTCGCTTCTGACGAGTTGGGTTTCTGCCGGTCAACCGGCTGAGCTTTTCTGGCGTGTTACACTCCGGGAGGCTGAGGCAATATTCGCAGGCGCGAGAATTGCATCCGAGGCCCGCCACAACGAGATTGCGTGGGGTGTGTGGCACACAGAGGCCCTTGCGAGGGCTAAGAAGATTCCGCCTCTGGCAGACCTGATGGTTGGCGAAAAGCCAAAACAAAGAAAAAAAACAGCACAAGAACTCAGTGCCATTGCAATGCAGTGGCATGAGGCAATCACCAAGAGAGGCAGGAATTAGCGATGGCTGGATCGGCACAAATCGGCGCTCTGCGGGTTTCGCTGGCCATGGACAGCGCGGAATTCCAGTCCGGAGCAAAGAGTGCGCAGTCGTCGCTTTCCGGTCTTCAGGCTTCGCTTAAGTCGTTTTCCGGCGCTTTCATGGCTGCATTTGCCGGATCACTTGCCGCCGGGTTTGGGGCCGCGATTAAATCATCCATTAATCACATGGATGAGCTTGGAAAGTCGGCTCAGAAAATCGGCATTCCGGTCGATGAGCTGTCTAAGCTGGAATACGCCGCACGGCTCGCTGACGTTGGAATTGAAGACCTTGAAACGTCAGTTGGAAAATTCGACAAGGCTCTAAACCAGATCGCGGCTGGGCAGAAGTCTGGGGCCGGAAACGCGCTGCGGGCTATCGGCGTTTCTGCGACCGACGCCAATGGAAAACTGAAACCAACCTCGCAGATTCTAGCCGAGGTGGCTGACAAGTTCGCCAGCTACAAGGACGGGGCGACAAAGACAGCCCTTGCCATGGAGTTATTTGGCAAGTCCGGCGCTAAAATGATCCCGCTTCTGAATGGCGGCAAGGCTTCACTATCTCAAGCATCTGATGAGGCGCAGAGGTTTGGAATCGTCGTCGACGAAGAAGCGGCGGCGGCGGCTGAGCAGTTTAACGACAATCTGACACGCCTAAAGGCCGCCGGAGAAGGCGTTGCGGACCAGGTTGCAAAGTCTCTTGTTCCAGAGCTTGTGAACCTAACGGACGAAATGGTATCGTTCGCAACGCAGGGTGAAATTGTCAATCAGATAAGCGCCGCAATAGCCTTTGTCATGAAGGATGTTGCTCAATTTGTCATGGAAGTATCAGCCGCATGGGCTGAGCTAAACACATGGGCCAGTGCTGCTGGTGCTTCATTCTCAGCACTGAAGAATGGAGACATCAGCGGTGCCGCTTCGGCCTGGACAGACGCCGCGACAAAGGTCAATGAAATATGGGCTGACACAGAGCGTCGCGTAAATGCCGTTGTTGAAGGCGGCGCTCAATCTGTGAATTATGTTGGGAAGGGCGACCTCCCAATTGCAAAAAGTGATGCTCCTGTTTTCGCTTCTGGAAGCGCCCCACAAAAAAAGGACAGGCGCACCAAGAGGGATGCACACCCAAAGAGAGATGATTACAAGGAGGCCCTTAAGGATCAGGAGCGAGAGCTTGCCAATATCGGCAAGAGCAACCTGACCATCGCCATTAACAATCGCCTTCGTGACGCTGGCGTTACGGCCATGAGCAAGGCTGGCGAAGCAATCATTGCCAACGAGACGAAAATCTATCGTCTGACAAAGGCTGAGGAAATCGAAGCTCAAAACGCTCAGTGGGCCATCGACAAGCAGAAGGAAATGTTCGACGCCAAGATGGACATTGCGTCCATGGGTGTTGACGCATTTGAACAGTGGGCTCTTGAGGGGCAGAACCTGAAGGAAATCCTTGCTGACC
This sequence comes from uncultured Alphaproteobacteria bacterium, assembly GCA_937872985.1. Lineage (GTDB taxonomy): Bacteria > Pseudomonadota > Alphaproteobacteria > Rhizobiales > Aestuariivirgaceae > Aestuariivirga. Next base: position 18,204 of record CALMUW010000031.1, on the reverse strand, counting down.
TGACTAAACAGCTAGCACGAATGGCAATTCAGGCGACGCTTCTTGGTGAGGGGCCACTTGCAAATATGTTCGGAACCGCGAGCAGCCAGGGGCTGCTTGGTTCTATGTTTAGCTCTGGCGTCAACCCTCTCTATGGCGGAAAGTCAAGCGGCGGCGGCTTTCTCTCTGGAATTGGAAAGCTGTTTGGCTTTGCAAACGGCGGATCGTTTGACGTTGGCGGTTACGGCGGAGTGGATAGCCAGCTTGTGGCGTTTCGCGCAAGCCCGAACGAGCGCGTTACTGTTACAAAGCCTGGACAAGAAGGTCGAGGCGGTGGTCTTGTGTTTGCGCCTGTGATCAATGCTCAGGGAGCAGATGCGGCGGCTCTTTCGCGGGTCGAACGCCAACTGTCCGAAATGTCGCGTAATATGCACAAGACTGTGGTTAATATTGTGAAGGGCGAGAAACGCCTTTCGCCGGGGTTCGTGTCATGACCGTCATAACATGGCCTAGCGATTTCAATGTAGCTTCTGGCAGCATGAGGGTTCAGGCCATCACGCAGACCAGCACCAGCCCATTCAGTGGGGCCTCAAAGGCGGCGCTATCTGGAGCGCTGTGGGTGGCTGATGTTTCATTTCCTCCAATGGACCATTCGCGCGCGCGGCAGTTCCAGGCTCTGGTGGATGGGCTTGACGGGCCTGTGAATCCGGTTCTCATTCCGGCGTGGTTTGCCTCGCGCCCGGCGCTCTATGGTGCGCTCACCGAAGACCAGCCATGGAGCGATGGCACTTTCTGGTCTGACGGGTCTGGATGGTCCACCCATGGTTGGTCCCTGATGGTGGCGGCAGACGCGCCAGCGGGTTCTCTATCTGTTAGGCTGAGCGGGTTTCCTGCTGGGCAGGAGGTTTTGCGGCCTGGTGATATTCTGGGCGTTGCAGGGAGGCTTTTGCAGGTTCACTCCAGCGTTACGGCGGACGGAGCGGGAGGGGCCGTTGTGGAGTTTCGCCCGGCGCTGCGCGAGGGTGTGGTGCGGTTCGACCCGGTGGTGACTGATGGGCCGACGCTTCTTGCTCGCCTTGCGCCGGATGCAAGCGGCGCGGTGGTGCGCAATCCTGGATATGCAGACGGGGTATCCCTGCGGTTTGTCGAGGCTGTTGACATTTCATGAAAACGGTAACGGACGGAGTGAGGGCTGAGATTCTTTCTACCGCCTGCCGATTTGTTGACATGGTTGAGATTGACCACCCATCGGGCGTGGTCCGGCTGTGCAACGGCGTTGTTCCGGTGTGGTGGAACGGAAACAAGTTCACCGCCATGGGGACGCTGGGCAGGGTAACCGGCATTGGCTACACGACCGACCTGCGGGCTCAGGAGGTTACCTTTGAGATGGCGGGGCCAGTGCTTGATGAGGAGTCTCTTTCGGTCATTTCACAGCCGGTTGCCGGTCGGGTTGCGACCGTCTATCGCGGGTTTCTGACGACGGGAAACAATGTGATTTCGGATCCAATAAAGCTTGCAGATGTGACGCTTGACACCGCGGATATTAAGGCTGGTGACGGCCAGCACACCGTGGTGCTCATGGGCCACCAGACAATGGCCGGGGCCGGGCGCGGAATGTCTGTTTATTATTCTAACGAGCGCCAGCAGACGGACTTTGCCGGAGACACTGGCTTTGACCAGATGGCCGGTCTGGCTGACAAGAAGGTTTAGCAATGTTTTCGCAAGAGGTGGTTGACCGAGCCTGCATGGCAGCTTCGGAACCGATGAGCTATGGGCGGGATGATTGCTGCCAGTGGGTGCGTGGCGTTGTGCTTTCTTCTGGTGGGCCGGACCTGATGATGGGCCTTCCGGCCTACATCTCCGCCGCCGAGGCTGGCCTGCTCATTGCGCGAGAGGGGCGCGGATGCCTTTTGCGAATGGCATTCAAGATTGCTGACCGGCTAGACCTGAGACAGGCGCCCGCGCCATTCACCGATGGCCTTGTGGGGGTTGTTCTTGGTGAGCGTGGCCCGTCCCTTGCGCTGCGCCACAACGGTGCGTGGCTGGCGCGCGCCGAGCGCGGAATAGCGGTGATGCCTGACCGTCTTTGCGCCGTTGCTTGGGAGGTTTTCTGATGCCCGCTGTTGCGACTGGGATCGGGGCCGCGTGGGGTGGGATTTCGGCTTTGTGGGGAACAGTCATTGTCGGATCGGTAACGGTCGGTTCGCTTGCCACCACCGTTGCGCTAACCGGCGGATCATATCTGATTCAGAAGGCGATGGCGAAGAAGGCGCGCCAAAGCGGAATGAACTCGGAGATGGATAAGCAGACGGTTCAGCAGGCCCTTCCGAACGCTCGCCTTGTCTATGGCCGGGCGCTTGTTTCTGGCCCGCTGTTTTTCTTCGAGCGGCGCGGGAATTGGCTTTATCAGGGTATTGTTCTTGCCAACCACGAAATTGCCGCCGTCGATGAAATTCGCATGGGTGACAAGACCGTGACCTTTGATGGGTCTGGGGCTGCCACCTCAACACCGTTTTTCGATGGTGCCACTAGATATTTATATGCCTCAGTCCGCCTTGGAACTGATGACCAGGCAATTGACCCTATACTTGCTGCTGATTTCCCAGAGCTTCCGGCGACGTTTCGTCAGCGTGGCCGCGCGACGGCTGTGCTTAAAATGTATCAACCTCTTAGCATTGGCACAGAACTTAACCGCAGCCTCTATGGCAACAGCGGGCAGCCAGCCCCGCTCTTTCTGGTAAGTGGAGCAAAGGTTTTTGATCCCCGCGACCCTGGGCAAAGCGCTTCCAACAAGTCCACATGGAAGTGGTCTGAAAATCCGAGCTTGATATTGGCTGATTATCTGACCCGCCCTTCGGTTGACGGCTGCGGCGGTTTTTCGTGGTCACAGATTTCGATGTCCACCCTCATGGAGGCGGCGCATAGGGATGATGATCTCATCCCTCTCAAGGCTGGCGGGACAGAGAAGCGATACACGCTAAACGGAACGGTTACTCTTGATGGCACAGCGTGGTCCGAGGTTGCCTCACGCCTGCTCACATCAAATATGGGCCAGCTTGTAACCTCAGGAGGAGAGTTCAAGATTTATTCTGGTGTGGCGCGCGCGCCGTGCTGGACTCTGAATGATAATTCGGCTCGCGGGACCATCAACGCGCGCCTGCGGCAAGCTCAGAATGAGCTGGTCAATATCGTGACCACCAGCTTCGTATCCTCCGAGCGTGGTGATCAGGTTCAGGAGGGGCCGATTCTTCGGCGGGAGGATTTCATTGCCGCAGACGGTGCAGAGCTTCCGCTTTCCATCGAGCTTCCATTCACCCGCACACACACCACGGCGCAGCGTATAGCGAGGGCCACAATGTTGCAGGCGCGCGCCGCTCGCAGCATGAGCAGGACCGAAGATCACGCGGCGCTTCTTCTTGACGCGGCTGACGTGGTGAACGTCGAAAGCTCATTCGTCGGCCTTGCGGAAGGAACATATTCGATTTCATCCATCATGACATCCGACAATCCGCTGGAATTTTCGGTGGAGCTTTCCGGCTATGACCCGCAGCAGTTTGACTGGTCACCGGCGACGGATGAGCAGGACTTCACCATCAACCCGGTTGCCACAGAGGAATAATCAAATGAGCTTTCAAAGTGGAGTGCGCCAGGCTCTCGCCACGGCGTCGCCAAGCCCTGGTGCATTGCGCGATGCCATCGAGCGCGAGCACGTGTGGACGTGCCCGGCTGGCTCTGACGTTCAGGACTTTATCCCGGGCCACTACACCGTTATTGCCTATTCCGGCCAGCTTTTCAGCCGGGACGACACGGACGCCACGACGCCGCACGATGGCGTCACCTGCCTTGTGGCGCAGGGTGGCGTTCGGTTTAAGGCTGACGGATTGCGCGGGCCGGTGATCCGGTCTTTTCGCGTTCTGGCCTTCACGTCCAGCCCGCCGGGCAGCCCGGCAGTAGGGGATAGTTATGTTGTCTCCTCCGGTGGCACCGGCGCATGGGCCACGCATGATGGGCAGATTGCCCACGCCACGGCCCGTGGCTGGAGCTTTGTGGTTCCGGCCACATTTGACCAGGTGCATAACGAGGCCGACGCAACCATCTATCATCGCTCTGGCGGGGCATGGGTTCAGGGCCTCCCGGCCATGACCATTGCCGATGGCACAATCACGGTTGCCAAGTTGCGGCATGGCCTTGGCTATGCGGTGGAGAGCACCACCACGAACGACCCGCCCGCAAGCCCTGCTGTTGGTGTGGCCTATGTGGTTGGCCCGTCCCCCACCGGGGCATGGGCAGGCCATGCAATGAAGGTTGCGGAGTGGGATGGCGCGGCATGGATCATCATGTCGGCGGAGATCGGCTGGCGTGTTTATGACAAATCAATCAGCGGAGATGTCACCTATTCCGCGTCAGGGTGGGTTTCGGCCACGTCAGGTTATTCGCAGGTGGTGGTGGGAGCGCTCAACACCGGGACGGTTGCCACAAATGGCACGTACAGCTATTCGACAAGCACCGCGCCAACCACCAGCAACACAAACTCCGTTGCATCAATTTCGCTCAAGGCCAAGAAAGCCGGAGCGACGTTCGAGATTGAATTTATGTGCGGAAACAGGGTTTCGTCAAACAACCCTCAATCTATCGCTGTATTTTTGGACGGCGAGGCAACGGCCATTGACTGGACAAGGGTTAACGGCACATCCGAAACAGCCTCCGCCGAAATGGCCGGATTCAAGGAAACACTTATCCTGACACTTCCGGACACATCATTGCACACCGTCTCAATACGAGGGGCGCGCGGAACATCGGGCACCAGCGGTTCCGTCAGCCGCTTCAGAATCATCGCCAGGGAGATTGCATAATGACCGGGCTACCGCACCCCGCCGCCGCAGCCATTGTGGATGGGGCAACAAATCGCGTTTCCAAGGAGGCCGTTCGCGCGCTGTTCAAACGAACCCTCTATGATTTTAGAACGCCTGAAAATTTCCGCACCCACGATATGAACGATGTTGAAGCCGCTTTCATCTCCGGCGGATTCTTTTCATACGATCCGGACGACACAACCACGGCTGATGATGGCGTGACGTGTGTTCATGACAGCGAGGGGCGCAGGTTCAAGAGCTCTGGCGAGTCTGCGGCTCTGGCTACGTTATTGCTCCATGAGGCTGACACCACCAACCCTCACTCGGTTACTAAGGCTCAGGTTGGTCTTGGCAATGCGGACAACACCTCGGACGCAAGCAAGCCGGTGAGCACGGCTACGCAGACGGCACTTGACGCCAAGGCCCCGCTCATCAGCCCCGGCTTTAGCGGAACCCCAACAGCGCCAACGGCTGCGGCAGGGACGAACACAACGCAGCTCGCCACCACAGCATTTGTAAAAAAAGCCGTGGACGACCTTGTGGCGGCGGCACCTGGGGCGCTCGACACCCTTGATGAGCTTTCCGCCGCCCTTGCTGATGATCCAAACTTTGCCACGACTATGACCAACGCACTCGCTGGCAAAGAGAATTCTGGAGCGGCAGCCTCGGCGGTTTCCGCTCACGTTTCTGCGCCTGATCCGCATAGCCAGTATCTCACAGAGACCGACGCTGCGGCCACCTATGCTACGGCAGCGGCTCTTTCTTTGCACGCTGGCAGCACGTCTAACCCGCACTCTGTGACCAAGGCTCAGGTTGGGCTTGGAAATGTGGACAACACGGCGGATGCCGACAAGCCGGTGAGCACAGCCGCCGCTACGGCGCTTGCAACCAAGGCCCCGCTCATCAGCCCAAACCTCACCGGAACGCCAACCGCTCCAACGGCTGCGGCAGGGACGAACACAACGCAGCTCGCCACCACGGCCTTTGTGAAAAAAGCGGTGGACGACCTTGTGGCGGCTGCGCCAGGGGCGCTCGACACCCTGGACGAGCTTTCGGCGGCCCTTGCTGATGATCCGAACTTTGCCACGACGATGACAAACGCACTAGCTGGCAAGGAGGCTTCTGGAACGGCGGCGTCGGCTATTGCAGCACACGTTGCTGCCTCCGACCCGCATGGACAATATCTCACAGAGTCAGACGCTGTGGCCACCTATGCTACGACAGCGAATCTTTCGGCTCACGCTGGCAGCACGTCAAACCCGCACTATGTTACCAAGGCCCAGGTGGGGCTTGGAAATGTTGACAACACGTCTGATGCTGCCAAGCCAATCTCCAGCGCAACGCAGACAGCCCTAAATGCCAAGCAAGACGCCCTCGTCTCTGGAACAAACGTCAAGACCATCAATGGCCAGGACATCACAGGGTCTGGAAATTTGGTTATTGGTGGTGGCGCTGGCAGCGGCGACATGTCTATGTCAACCTATGACACAGACTCTGACGGTGTGGTCGATGCTGCTGAAACTGCGCCGTGGTCCGGCATCACTGGGAAGCCGTCAACCTATCCGCCGGACACTCACAGTCACGCGATTTCTGATGTTCCAGGCCTGCAGACGGCTTTAGACAGCAAGTCTGATGCATCACACTCTCATTCTAATGCAACCACCAGCGCTGGTGGATTTATGTCAGCGTCGGACAAGACCAAGTTGGACGGCCTGGGATCATCTGCTAGCAGTGTTTCTGTTACGTCCGCATCTGGTAGCTTCGGATACGGGACCGGAGCGGGCGCGACTGTTACTCAGTCTACGACCAAATCGACATCGGTAACAATTAACGCGCCAACAGGTAAAATCACAACAACTGGTGACTACCTAGGGGCCAATGCAGTGGTCGCATTTACGGTTAACAACAACACAGTGAAGTCAAGCGATGTTGTTGTTTTGTCTTTCGGCTCATCTCCGGCTGGACAGGAAACAAACTATACAATCTGGGCGTCCGTTAATAATGGGTCGTTCAAGATCGCGATAAAAAATATATCGGCTGTTGGTCGTACCGAGGCCATCACCATCAACTTTGCTGTCATTCAGGGGGCAACGGCGTGATGGACTCAATCATTCACTCAGCCGCCTCCGCCGCCATGATGGCCGTTGCCCTAACTGGCAGGACGGCTACCGCCTTTGTCATAGGACTCGGTTGGCTCCTGCGCGAACTTGCACAGCGAAATAGCGGCGACATCGTTGCCGCCATTCGGTCAATGCCGGAATGGCCGCTGAGCAAGCATGTGGAGTGGATTGCTCCGACCGTTGCGGCTGTTTTTGTCGGGTATCTTTTCAATGCATAGAGTGCTTGGGCTCGGTGCGAAAATGAAGGCTTTATTTCACGGCGAGGCGCTTGCTGGATTTGTTGCAACGGCGTCGATTCTCCAAGTAGCATGGAGGCCATATGTCGATGTCATCTCAGATTTTGCGGCTGATGTGGCGTCGATTCTCGGCGCTGTTTACCTGGTCATGCGCATCACCAAATTCAGCTTGGACTGGTGGAATGGGCGAAAGACATCAGCCGAAGATTGAGGCGCTTGAGCAGATCGCAGCGCAAGCCGCGTATGACAATGCTTGCGCTCGCGCCAGTCAGTTCATCAATTGTGCGATTGAAAACGCGGTCTGCACGGTTGGCGTTGCTGACACGGTTGAAATGCTGAAAGCGCACATCATGCACCTTGAGGAATTTGAATAGCAATGGCTCACAAATCATCGGTCTTTGCCGCCTTCATGGCGGTTTTTTTGTTTTTGAGCGCTCCGACGACAAATGCGGCAGAGGCCGTGAAGGTATGCCGATCTGCGCAGGAGGTTGTGACAATCCTTGCCAACAAATACCCCGGAATCGTCATTCTTCATCAAGACCCGAATGAATACGTTTCAGCACTCAAAGAGGTCACTGGCGGCGATGTCAATGTCCCTGACCGCCTGATGGTCATTTACATGAACGGCGAGAAATCGGTCATCCTTATTGGCTTCATGAAAGGGTGCGCAGCCGGGGCTATCCCGATCCCGCGCTCTGTCCATGATGATGTCTTGAAGAAAATCGAGCGGTCAAAGGTCTAAGCCATGGCGAGCAGACTTGCACGAGGCGGGGCAGTTCTTGCGGCCTGTGTGGCCTTTGTCACTGGATTTGAGGGCGTCCGCACGGTCGCTTATCGTGATGTTGTCGGGGTCTGGACCATTTGCGTTGGGGAAACCAAAGGTGTCCATGCTGGCGACCGCAAGAGCCTTTCTGAGTGCAAGGCGTTACTGGTGCGCCGCCTTGAGGATTATGCAGGACCGATTGAGCGCTGCCTTCCGGGTATGCCGGATAACCAGTTCATCGCCTTCACCAGCCTTGCCTATAACATCGGATCCGAGCGCGCTTGCAAGTCATCTGCGGCAAATCTCATGCGCTCAGGCAACCCCGCCGCAGCCTGCCGCGCGTTCATGTCATGGAACAAGGCCGGTGGCGTTGTCTGGCCCGGCTTAACCCGCCGCCGCGCTGCCGAGCGCGACCTTTGCCTGAAGGACGTGAAATGATTTCAACCATCCTGCTTTTCCTGCGGGCCGTCCCGTTACGCGCGTGGCTATACGCTGGCGGCGTTGCGGCAATCATCACAGCCTACGGTATCGGACACCACAACGGCTATTCGTCGGCTGATGAGGCCTGCAAGGCTGCCGCCGCCATCGAAAAGAGCCGTCAGGCCGAGATTGCGCGCCAATCCATGGATGATGCTCAGGAGCGCATTGACCGCTTGTCATCGCTCAAGGACCGTCTCGAACTCCAACTGAAAGTAAATGCTGATGAAGCTGCGCATGATTCCTCTTCTGGCTCTTGTGGTCTTTCTGCTTCAGGGGTGCAGCGGGTCAAGAGGATCGGCGGTAATAATCCTAAGTGACCCGCCACGCGCGCTGACTGCCAAATGCGCATCACCGCAAAATCTCCCCGACCGTGAATTGACCGCTGCCGAAGTCGAGGCACTTTGGAGCCGCGACCGGGCGGCACTTATCGCCTGTGGTCTATCCAAGGATGAGCTGGCATCGTGGTATTCAAAACGCGACACGCTGCTAAAAAAATAGCGTGAAAAACCCGTCTAAATCACCGATTTTGAAGCCGGTTGTGATATACCGTTCACGGATGAATTGGCATGGCTAAGAAGCTCAGGCGCATTCTCCGGCGCATCAAGATTAAGTGGATGCGTTCAGACAGGGCATGGGGTTATGCCGAGGCCGAAAAATGGACGATCCACCTTGACGACAGGATGGATGACAAGACGCTTATAGAGATTGCGACGCACGAAACGGGGCATGTTGTTCTGCCCATGGTTGATGAGTCAGCAGTTGACCTGCTTGGAAAGCAAGTTGCTGACGTTCTAACAAGGCTTGGATTTTCGCGAAATCACGAAGGGGTAAGATGACTGTTGATCCGTTCTACATTGACCCGCGCTGCAAGGAATGGGCAACGCCCGCACAGGCGAAGGCTATAGACGCATTCACTGAGGTTGGGAGCATCAGGGGGGCAGCGAAGAAGCTCGGAAAGCACCATAAGACTGTGGCGTCCCTTCTTTCTCGGGCCAAGGAACAGGCTGCGCTTCACGGATGGGCACCGGGGGCCGATATGGTGAATCCGGTTCCGGCCCCCTTCGTTGTGAAAGGGGTTTCCACCTACTACGGCAAAGACGGAAATCCAGTGGGGCAGTGGGTCAAGTCCAGAATTGGCGACGGCGAGCAATGGCGCGTGTTGCAGGAATGGGTTGACGGCCTGAAAGAGGATGCGCGCGGCGTCCTGAAGCCCGTCAAGGCCCCCAAGGCATGTAACGATGACCTGCTATCGGCCTATGTCATCGGCGACCCCCATTTCGGGCTGTATTCATGGGGCGAGGAAACCGGGGCTGACTTTGACCTTAGCGAGGCCGAGCGCCTTACGAAGGCTGCGATAGACCGACTTGTCGATGCTTCCCCATCCTCATCCGAGGGGCTGATTGTTGAGCTTGGCGACCTTCTCCATGCCGATAATTCAACTAACATGACCCCGACATCGGGGAATGTCCTTGATGTGGACACGCGCCACGCAAAGGTGATGCGTTCCGCGCTTGGCTCGCTGCGATATGCAATCTCGCGGACGCTTTCAAAACACGAGCGCGTCACGGTCTGGATCGTCGGCGGCAACCACGACCCGCATTCTTCCAAGGCCGTGGCGATGGTTCTTGAAGCCGCCTACGAGAACGAGCCGCGCGTGACAATCGACACCGGGCAAGGCATATTCAAGTTTTTCCGCTTCGGCAAGTCACTTATCTCCGCGCACCACGGGCACAATATCAAGCCCGATCAGTTACCGCTTCTCATGGCCCATGACAGGCCGGAAGATTGGGCGGCGTCCATATTCCGCTATTGGTATTGCGGCCACGTCCACCATGTGCAGCGCAAGGAATTTCCGGGGTGCATTGTGGAGCACTTCCGAACCCTTGCCGCGCGCGATGCGTGGCACACCTCCATGGGCTACAGGGCGGGCCGAGATATGACTCTGATTATCCACCACCGGGAATACGGTGAGATCGAGCGCAAGAGGGCTGACATTGCAATGCTGACGGGAGTAGCCGCATGACCACTGAAGAACTGCTCAATGAGCGCTCAAAAACGCATGGCGATTGGGCTAATCAGTCCGGCGTTGCTCAGTCCCTCAAGAGCGTCCTGCGCTCCGTTCCGGGCTATAACGACCGTCTTACATCAGGCCAGCGAGAGGCCCTTGACATGATTTGCGTAAAAATGGCGCGGATTGTCTGTGGTGACCCGAACGAGACGGACCACTGGGCTGATGGTGCCGGGTATTTTATCCTTGGGGTTAAACCTCCGCCCAAAAATGTCAGATCGCTACGTGATCTTGCTTATGACATTCGCAAATCATTATGGGAAACTAGTCAAACACCAGATGACGGGTATTCAAATTCCACACGGCCAAGCAATCGCCCAAGATCAGCCGCTGGTTGCCGATGCGTTCTTCCTTCACGATCCCCATTTGCGAAACGCCTCTCTGATTGCCCACGACCGGGCGAAGGACACGACGAAGTAACAAGCGGTGATGCCCAAGGACGCGCTGGCAGAGGGCGTAAGGCCCCATAGCGGCAGGGCGTAGAAGGTGATGGCCCAAGACACGACAAGGCCCACCACGGCGTTGCACAGGGCTTCCGGGATGCTTTTCACTCGGCAGCCTCCAGCTTGCGCCAGACAGACCCCGATCCGTTGCGGAAGAAGTCGGCGCGGCCTTGCTTGCGAAGGTAGCCGAGGGCGTTGCGCGTCTGGTTCTCGCTGACCATCAGCCGATCGCGCAATTCGCCGGATGACATTTGCCCCTCGGCCAGAAAGGCAAGGACGCGCTCGGCCAAGTCATTGCGGCGAGCGTCCGATTCCTGCTTGCGGCGGGCGTTGGCATCTTCGCCTGACGTTTGGGAGTTCAGGTTGCCCCACTTGTTGCGGAACCGGGCGCGGACCAGCTTGGCCTCGTCGCAGGCCGGGCAGACGGCGCCGTCAGGCCACCGCTTACCCTCCATGTAGACCCGCGCGGCTTCCGCGTCGGGGAACATTTGGAAAAGCTCGAACGTGGAGATCGTGGACTTGCTCATTGCCCATGCATCTTCTGTTCGAGGAAGAAAAGGCTGTTCTGGATGCCTTGAGAGGCATCGCCGCCGTCCATGGCATCTGCGATGCGCTTAAGGCTGACGGCGATTGAGGTAAGCGCGGCATCCGAGATACACGTGGTGACAGTCTTCGCCTCGCGCTCGAACCGACCGTCCAATTCGTGCGGCTTGCTGAGCATGTCGGACAGCGGATCGGGATGAGGGCCGCTCACAGGTCATACTCCGAAGTCACGCCGGTTAGCGAGAACTCGCGCTCCAAGTGATGTAGTTCGGCCTTCAAAACCCGGCCCAGAAGTTCCCGATCAAAACCGTTTCTTTCGGCGGCGTGGCGGGCGTCCCAATATGCTTCACGCGCCCGATCCCAGACCGTCAGGGCCGCGCCCGCCGCCTCTTCCAAGCTCTGAATAAGCACGACAAAATCATACAGGTTCTTGCAGTCCTTAAAATCATTGGTCATACCGGCACCGCCTTGCAGGCCCACAGATCCTCGCTGGCGCGGCCACGCTGGCCCGGTTTGAGGCCGGAGTCCTGCTTGAAAAAGAATGGAGTTCCGGCGTCCTCGCACTGACGCATGATGCTCTCGGCCCATTCAATCTGCATGTGGCGATGGCCCCGGCCGCTCTCGCCGCCGACGATGATCCAGTCGAGTTTGACTTCATCACACGCCAGCTGCCGCTGATGATCCATCTCCTCGTCCGCATCCCCGACAGCCAACCAAAACCGTCCACTTAGCGCGTCGTAAGTCCCAGACGTGCCATGAAACACCGTGCCTTCAGGAACTGGCAAATCCCGAAATTCAATCGGCCCCAGCAGCGGCTCGGCGCTCACAAATCGCTTGGCGGCGGGGGTTGCCAGCAGGTCCGGAACGCGCTCGGCGGCCCTCTCCTGATCTTCGCAGGAGACGCCGAGCCAGACGTTAGGGAGGGGCCAAAGTTTCAAGTGAGCAATGTCGCCCGTGAGTTGAACGCCCGCCCCGACTCTTGATTCCCTCCCTTCATCTCGTGCCGACGCATGAGCATTGAGCGTCATTTCAAATCCCTCCATGCCAACTGATGTTGCTCGCGCCGGTGTCATCCACTCCCGCATCCGCTTGCTGCGCTTCGTGAGTATCTGGAACGTGTGCTGCGGACAGAGCGCCATGACGGCAAACACGCGGTCGATCCAGGCATCCGGAACGTTTTCGTGGAACAGGTCAGACATGCTGTTAACGAATATCCGGCGCGGCTTCTTCCACCGCAGCGGAGCCGTAAGAATGTGATCCGGAGCCAGTTTCAAAAGACCAGTCCATACCGGGTTTCCATTCACAACCTTAGTGGTTCCGAAATAGTGGCTCGCATCAGCGCTTCCGGTTCGCGCATCTTCCATGTGCTTGATCTTGTGGGCCATCTTCTGTGCGTAACAATTGGTGCAACCTGGAGAGACGATTGAGCACCCGACAATCGGATCCCACGTCGACTCGGTCCACGAAATTCCGGTATCTTTACTCATCTTTGGCCTCATCTCCACACATCTCAGCCTTGGCACGGCAGAAGGCTGCGCACAGGGCTAGAGCTGGTGTTTTTGCTCTGGATACTGACTTGCCTAGAATTCCAGAACCTTCGAACCACGCCCAAGCGAGCCACGTCCAAGCGCGTGAAGCAATTTTATCCCGAGTTTTTCCCCCACACACTTCCCACCCCGCCTTCGGCAACTCCCGTTCGATAAGATCAGTGATAGCGTCGAGTGATGCGGTGTATGACACGGGGGAATGGTAGGTTACCGTCATTAATGACGGACGCGGACAAATCCAAGAGAATGCGCCGTTACGCCGACAGCCTTCCGGAATGTTTCCGACGGCAGCAGAAACCAAGTAATCAATCTCCCGATCTGGCCCAGTAGCCTTCTCGCAGCGCTCGGCAAGCGCAAGCCACTTCTCGCGGTCAGTCATGGCGCGGCCTCGCTTCGATCATGGCGTGATACATAGTAGTGGTGCGGCGCAACGGGTCGGAATACCAAGCAGATTGCGCAGCTCCAAGCATTTCGTTCGTGGGCTCCACCGGCACAATCACGCTTTCCCCGTTTATGACGGACAGAAGGGCAGATGGCGGGATTGTGAGTTCCGCTAGTGCGGCGCGCATGGTGCGTTCGTAGAGTTCCCCAAATTCGCTCCAATTGACGCAGAATAATCCCGTCCCTACAGGACCTCCTTCAACTTTTGCCCCCGCCCAAGCCATCTTCTCAATAAGTTCGTCCTCAGTCATGGCCGCTCCTAATTTCAATGGTTCCGTCAATGCGTTTTTTGAACCGGCTCGCTTTTGATCCGGGCATTGGCGGTCCTGACTTCCGCTTAATGCCCAAATACTTCTGCCTTGTGCGTTTCACCTTGCCGCGGGTGTGGTTTTCCTCCGCCGTTTTCGCGTGGTGGAAATCGGCAAGCACCGGCTGCAAGTTTCCTTCGCGGTGCTCTCCACCATCCTTGAGCGGGATAATGTGGTCACAATCCCATTTGTCGGCGGGCATTATTTTTCGGCCCGACACGGCGCAGAACCCGCCATAACGTTCGAAGACACGCAGCCTAACGGCATTTGGAATCTTCGCGTCCGGTGTATTCCCGATCCACTCAGAAACGGCGCGGGCTGTGGTGTTTGATGCGAGTCTCATGCAGCCCTCCGAATCTCATCCGCTGTGCAACCAAGCATTTCGGCCAAATAATCAAGCACGGCCTGTTTTGATTCCTGGAAGCGCTTGCCGCCCATAGAGTTGCGTTTCTGTGTCTCAGCGTGAAGCGCGGTCAGAACGTAAATCTCCCCAAGACCGTCCACCTTCTTTTCAATCGAGCATGCTACAAAGTTGTCGATTGCCTTGATGAATTGGACGGCTTTCAAGGCGTCGTTTTCCGTGTCGCATTTGAACACCTGCATTGTGCAATATCCGGTGCGGATCAAACACTGCTTGCGCAGATGATCCGGCGATGGATATGCCCGCATGATGTGGTCAGGGAGAGTTGCCCAAATTTCCTTGATGGAGGCGAAAAAATGATCCCGGCTTTTTTCTGACTCCATGTTGGCGATGTCGAATGGGTAAACCTTGCCAACCTCAAGGCCTTCACAGACCTTGCGCCCGATGGCGTGGAACTCACCATCACCGGTATATCGCATGGGGATTGTCATGAGCCGCCCCCCCCCTAGAAGGGAACCTCATCATCAAGCCCCGCAGGAGCGCCGCCGCTGGCATCAGCTGATTGCGGCGTATCCTCACGCCCGCCATCAGACTTGCCGCCCAGAAGCGTCAACTCGCCCCGGAAATTCTGCAACACCACCTCGGTGGAATATTTCTCCACCCCGTTGGCGTCGGTGTATTTGCGGGTCTGCAACTGGCCCTCGATATAAACCGTGGACCCCTTCTTCAGATACTGCTCGGCGATGCGCGCCAGGTTTTCATTGAAGATGACCACGCGGTGCCACTCGGTGCGTTCCTTGCGCTCGCCCGAATTGCGGTCCTTCCAGCTTTCGCTGGTGGCCAGTGACAGATTGACGATGGCCTTTCCGTCCTGGGTGTGACGAACCTCCGGGTCGCGGCCAAGATTGCCCACCAGAATTGCTTTGTTTACACCGGCCATTATGCGTTCTCCTGTTTTGTGGAAAGAAATTCGCGGTGGTCTCGAATGAGGTTGTCGACATGAACTCTCCAGTCGCCTAGCGCCGCAAGGTTTGAATTCCTATCGGAGATCAGCTTTTGAATGTCTGCCTCTGTCTTGCAGTCAACCAGATCGTTTTGGATGTCTCTGAACAACTGGCGGGCCTCATCGCGCTTCAGCAGTTGCGCTGGTTTTCCATTCGCCCCTGCAGGAACATTTGCCGTGACGGCTCCAGCCCCCTCGTCCACGTATTTACTGCCATCCCACAGGCCCATGTGGATGTCCGCGCCAACGCCCAGGAATTTGAGCGCGTTGGTTACGGCGTCGGTATATGCTTTTTTGAATGACTCATCGTCGGAGAACATCCCGTTGCGATTTTTGCCGACGACCCTATCCCCTCCAACACCAGGGGTCTTGCATTCCTTCGAGCCGTGCCAGACCGTAACCGTGCAAAACACCATCGTTTCGCCGTCGGTTCCCGGCATGATCTGGAATGTGGGCGCGTCAATGCCCCACCCTTCTCCACACGGCCCAAATTGTTCTGTCATGGTCTTGATTGACCACATAGGCTTGATAGCAGTGCCGCCAAAACCACCCGCACGGGTAAACCCCTTGAGGTTTTCTTTTGGAACGCGGCAAACACAATTCCATAGGTTGAGGTTGTCGGTCATTCCTTCACCAACCTTTCAATGATATGCGCGGTGTCGCGCAGGATTATTTTGAAGCTCTCGTGCAGCACTACATCTTTTCTCTTCGAGAGTTCGACTGCATCTCTCCAAATGGAATAGGCCAGATATTCAGCCGCCGGGATTGTGTTCTCAGTTTTCATTGCTATCCCACCACTTCATAAATACACGTTTCGTAGGTATGGGCTGGTCATGGAGATTTTCCGTCGGTGGACGCGCGAAAGACATCGGCCAAGTCATCTAACGGAATGAAATAGGTTGGCTGCGGGTCACAGTATTCACCATCAAAACTCCACTCCCATTTAGACGAGTGGCGCGACCTTTTAGCCTCACCAACAAACCTACCGTTTGTTACGAGCGCAATTTGGTGCGGTTCCCACCTCCCCGGATTTGGGAACTCATCAATTGGCTTAACGGAGATAGTTTGTGTGGCCTGACTAGAGCTATACATTCTCTTGACCTCGTCTCTGATCTCTTCAATGCCGACCGTTGAAACCATGTCATCGCCTCATTTTTTTGGGATTTTGTATGGGCTGGTCATGGTTTCGCGTTTTCAGCGTCAATGCTGTCAATGATGTCGCGAAGGCCGATGACCGCCTCTTGGAGCCTCTTCACTTCAGCGATGAGAGCGGCAATGTCGGCGGGAGCGTGGGCAATGAAGTCGGCGTCCTTGAGATACCAATCGAGCATTTCTATCGGCCTGCCTGGCCCCCAATCAAGATCGGCGACGGTGGATGAGTAATGACCGTCATTGGCGATAATAACTACACCATCCTCTGACAGGCCCCACTCTCCCGGCGTGATGTCATTCAACCGCCCCTCAATCGCCTCAAGATCAATCATCGCACACCCCCATGCTGGAAGACCGATAGCGGATCGTCTGCGTCAACCATTTCCTTGAACTTGGCAGATTGGGCTTCCCGCGCTGCGGCCTCTGCTGCGTCCCCTGCTGCGCCCCACGCTGCGGCCCACGCTACGTCCCTAGCTGCGGCCCACGCTGCGGCCTCTGCTGCGTCCCCTGCTGCGGCCAACTCATCGTCAGTCGCATTCCCAAAGGCATGGCGCGCGGCAACGTCAAGAGCCGCAATACTGCGATCATCTTTCATCAGGTGTTGCAACTGACGCGCACACCATACAGCGAACAACCTCCACTCTTTCGAGCGCTGCGGCTCGGCGCGGCAACACCAAAGGGTGTCGTTGATTCCGTTGATTTTAAGAATCACTGAAAACGGCAGAGGTTCGTCGTCAGCCACACTCTTTCCGAGTCCGGCCAATAGTTTTTTCCACCCTTCGACACATGGGCCATGCGCGCGGATGCGGTTTAGCGTTGTTGAAATGGTCATATTACCCTCCTTCCTACGCCACGACTTGCAGCGTAGTCCGCCATGAGGTCGGCCAAATCAGCCTGTGCTGTGAGCTTGTCTCTTCGGTAATCTTCAACTGTGCTTTCGACCCGAGACGGAAGTAAATTCCAAAGCCAATCCGGGAGATTAAGGCTTCCATCAAAGTCCTCGAAATATGACAGATTTCCTTTTTCCAACCACTCCTCTGCCAGGTCCGCCGTGACATCAGTTACGCGGTTCTCCGCCATGATGATGTGCAGGATTTTTGGCATTCCGTAGGAAGTGGCATCCCACATAAGGTCAATCGCATCAGCGCGATTTCTGGCGATGGCCTCAAGTGGGCCATCATCAAGCATAGCAATGTAAAACCCGTCAGGGGTGGGCGACGGCACAACTGAGAGACCGTCGCCCTTATTGACACGGGAACTAAGAGAATTTTTCTGGGCGGTTTCCTCCATCGTTGTTGCATGGGTGGGTGATAGACTTGAGGTCATGACTTGGCCTCCCTGTTCTTCGGCTGCGCGACAGCACACGTTGCGCGCGCGATGAGGTCAGCAAGCACAGCCGACAATTCACGCGCCTTGCAGGTGATGATGATGCGATGCGGGGTCATTGGTTGACCTCCACGAGACGGCCAGCCTTGCAGTAATACCAGACGCCAGCCTTGATGCCGTCGCGCCCGGAGATACCACAGGCGATGGAAAGGAGTTCTCCAGCTTCTGAAATGTCACGCGCGCACAGTGACATGCCGTCTCCCGATGCCATGACACGCCCCTCAAATCCGGTCGACGTGGCATGAGAGTTTTCGCCCGACGCTGTGGCCGCGCTCTGATTGCCCGACGCTGTGGCCGCGCTCTGAAAGCCCGACGCTGTGGCCGTGCCCCAATCGCCCGACGCTGTGGCCGTGCCCCAATCGCCCGACGCTGTGGCCGCGCCATGAAAGCCCGACGCTGTGGCCGTGCCCCAATTGCCCGACGCTGTGGCCGTGCTCTGAAAGCCCGACGCTGTGGCCGCGCCCCAATTGCCCGACGCTGTGGCCGCGCTCTGATTGCCCGACGCTGTGGCCGCGCTCTGA
>CALMUW010000030.1 GCA_937872985.1 uncultured Alphaproteobacteria bacterium | reverse complement strand
CCCGCACGCGGAGGGGACACCGGGGGGTCGGGCCGCCGATGCCCCCGCGGAAAAGGCCTGAGGGCGTGTGCCCCAGGGCCCCTAGGCTCTTTTCCTTGAGCGCCGCACCCGCCGCGTTGCCGCCGAGAGCGCCAGCCGCAAGCTGAATGAGAAGAGATGTAATATCCATGAAGTCCCCCGTTTTGGTTTCGCCGCCACTACTGGCAGACGGTGCACTATAGCGGTGCAACGGGGGAGATAAAACAAAATATGGGCGTCACTCTACGGCCGAGACACAACCTGTCGTAGTGGGGCCGGGCGAATCCGTCCCCGTCAATAGGCATTCTCGCTCTTCAGCAGGGCGAAGGGCGTTTTCGCCAGAATTGTCAGGTCGAGGCCAAGCGACCAGCGGTCAATATAGTCGAGGTCGTATTTCACCCGCTGTTCGATCTTCTCCCGCGTGTCGGTCTCGCCGCGCCAGCCGTTGATCTGGGCCCATCCGGTTATGCCGGGTTTCACCTTGTGGCGGGCGAAGTAACCGTCAACCACCTGCTCGTAGAGCGCTTCCGCCGCCTTGGCCTGGGTGGCGTGAGGCCGTGGCCCCACCAGCGACAACTGTCCGGTCAGCACGTTGAACAATTGCGGCAACTCGTCGAGCGAGGTCTTGCGGATGATGCGGCCGACCTTGGTCACGCGCGGGTCGCCCTTGGTCACCAGCTTAGAGGCTGTGGCGTCGCTCATGTCGGTATACATGGAGCGGAACTTGAACACTTCGATCAGCTCATTGTTGAAGCCATAGCGCTTCTGCCGGAAGATCACCGGCCCCTTGCTTTCGAGCCTCACCGCCAGCGCCACCGCCGCCATGACCGGTGCCAGCATGATGATGGCGAGGCTGGCGATTATCCGGTCCATGGTTTCCTTCATGAACAGACCCCAGCCGGACAATGGCCGGTCGAAGACCGCCAGCAGCGGCAGGTTGCCGAGATGACTGTAGGCCCGAGGCGAGAGTTTGAGTGTCGAAGACTGGCCGGAGATGCGGATATCCACCGGCAGTTCCCACAGACGCTTCAGGATTTGCAGGAGCCGTTGTTCCGCCGACAAGGGAATGGCCACGATGATGAGATCGACCCGGTTGTGCCGGGCATAGGAGGCGAGATCGGCGATCTTGCCGAGCTTGCCCACGGCGCGCACCGATTCCGGGCTGCGGTTGTCGTTGCGGTCGTCAAACAGGCCGACGATGTTGACGGCAAGGCCGCGGGAATTTTCCAGGGTGTTGATGGCCTCTTCAGCCGCCTTGCCGCCGCCGACAATGGCGATGCGCGGCACGAAACGCCCGGCCTGTTCGGCGGGCAGCGCCCAGGCCTGGGCGGCCAGACGGGTGAGGGGAAAATGCATGGCCGCCAGAGCAACCCAGCCCAGCGCCCAGTTTTGACTGGCAGCCCCGAAGGCAAGGCCGCTCACGAGGTAGAACCCGAGCCCCGCCGCCATGGCGGCCAGCAGCGATTTGGCCGCGGCCACGGCCCCACGGCCCCAGCGCCGGGGGTCATAGAGGCCGAGTCCGCGGATGATCAGCACCGTGCCCAGGCCGAGGACGACCGCCAGAAAGCCGAGGATGGCGCTGGCGTTTGGGCCCTCCATGGGCAGAAACATCACGCCCAGCACCACGCCGCCTAAGATCAATACCGAAAGGTCAACGCCCTTCATCAGGCGTTGCGTGACCTCGCCGTCGATAAACCGCGTTGTTGCGCCCGGTGCAGCCATGATCCGTCCCCATCCACCCGGAGGCCCTGTGTCCTCCCTTCGCCTGTGGTGACAGGGCGAGATTGATGGAGGGTGAAAATTGCCGCCCTGACCGCCGCGATCCGGCATCGTGGTAAATGCTTCGCTGTTGGCATCTGGTGCAGGATGGCGTGAACCGGCGAATGGAGCCACCCCTGAAAGACGCCGGTTCGGCGTTGCTCAAGGCGGTCTTTCCCCTTGACCCCATGCCACTTTCCGGCGAGTCTGGACCATAGAGGGGCACACAACTGCCCCCAGGGAGACGACAACACTTCACTGGCGCAAGCGGCACGACGACGGCGATGGCTGGTCCATGGCCTCTTCGGCCCCGAGCGCCCCCAACAGGAAGGAAGAAGACATGAAGAAATATGCCTGGATCATCGGCGCCGCCGTCAGCCTCGTGGCGGCCGGGGCGGCTTCTGCCGGCACCCTCGATGACGTGAAGGCCAAGGGTTTCATCCAGTGCGGCGTGAGTCAGGGCCTCATCGGCTTCTCCAACCCCGACTCCCAGAACAACTGGACTGGCCTCGATGTGGACTTCTGCCGCGCTGTGGCTTCCGCCGTCTTCGGTGACCCGAGCAAGGTGAAATATACCTCGCTCTCCGCCAAGGATCGTTTCCCGGCCCTGCAGTCGGGCGAGATTGACGTGCTCTCGCGCAATACCACCTGGACCATGACGCGTGACACCTCGCAGGGGCTGAAGTTCATCGGCGTCATGTATTATGACGGCCAGGGATTCATGGTGAAGAAGTCTCTGGGCGTTGACTCGGCCCTCAAACTCGGCGGCGCTGCCGTCTGCACCCAGACCGGCACGACGACCGAGTTGAACCTCGCTGACTTTTTCAAGGCCAACAAGCTGGAATACAAGCTGGTGGCTTTTGAAAAGAACGAAGAAGTTCTGGCCGCCTATCAGGACGGCCGTTGCGACGTCTACACGACCGATCAGTCCGGCCTCTATGCCGAGCGTCTGAAGCTCACCGCCCCGGATGATCACGTGGTTCTGCCGGAACTCATCTCCAAGGAGCCGCTGGGCCCGCTGGTGCGCCAGGGTGATGACGCCTGGTTCAACGTGGTGAAGTGGACCTACTTTGCCCTTCTCAATGCGGAGGAACTGGGCGTTACCCAGGCCAACGTCGATGAAATGATGAAGTCGGAAAATCCGGAAATCAAGCGTCTGCTCGGCGTCAAGAATGCCGATGGCACCGCCCAGGGCTTCGGCACGGGCATCGGTCTCCCGGAAGAGTGGGCCTACAATATTGTCAAGCAGGTCGGCAATTATGGCGAAGTGTTTGAACGCAATGTCGGCGTCAACACAAGCCTGAAGATCGCCCGCGGCAAGAATGCCCTGTGGAAGGACGGCGGCCTGCAATACGGCATGCCGGTTCGCTAACGATTAGAGGGAGTCCGGAACCGATCCGGGCTCCCTTTTCCATCGACCAAACAGACCGGAAAGCGGCGTCAGGGGGAAACGTGGTCAAGGCAGAAAAATGCCAACGCGCATGACCAGGACAGCTCAGGATCGGCCTGAGGAGCGCGTGTCGTTCTGGAACGATCCGCGCACCCGCTCCATCGCGGCGCAGATTTTCCTCGCATTGGTTCTCATCGCCTTCTATTTCGCCATCTTCCAGAATCTCGTTGAGAACCTGAAGCTCCGCAACATCACGTCGGGCTGGGGCTTTCTCAACAAGAACGCCGGGTTTGATATCAACACCTCGCTCACCGGCTACACCTCAAACTCATCCTATTTCGACGCGCTCTTCGCGGGGTTCCTCAATACCCTTCTGGTTGCCGCGCTGGGCATCATTTTTGCCACCCTTCTGGGCTTCATCATTGGCATCATGCGCCTGTCCAAAAACTGGGTGGTGGCGCGGGTTGCCACGGCCTATGTGGAGATCCTGCGCAACATTCCCCTGCTGCTGCAAATCTTCGTCTGGTATGGCGCGGTATTGAAACCGCTGCCTGGCCCGCGTGAGGCACTCTCCATATTCAACGTCGCCTATCTCTCCAACCGCGGTTTTGTGTTTCCTCATCCAACCTTCGGCCCCGGGGCCTGGCTGGCCCTTGCCGGTCTGGCACTGGCCATTGGCCTTGCCATTGCCATCGGGCGCTGGGCCCGGAAACGCCAGGAAGAAACCGGCATACATTTTCCGGCCCGCTGGGTGGGTCTCAGCCTCATCATCGGCCTGCCGCTCATCCTGTTTGCGGTGGCGGGCTGGCCCGTCACCTTTGACTATCCGGTGCTGGGTGGCTTCAACTTCTCCGGCGGATCCACCGTGGTGCCGGAGTTCATCGCTCTGCTGTTGGCGCTCTCCTTCTACACCGCCACTTACATTGCCGAGGCGGTGCGCGCCGGCATTCAGGCGGTCAGTCACGGCCAGACCGAGGCAGCAGGTGCGCTTGGCCTGCGCCAGGGCCTCATCACCCGTTTGGTCACCATTCCCCAGGCCATGCGCGTCATCATTCCGCCGCTGGCCAGCCAGTATCTGAACCTGACCAAGAATTCGTCGCTCGCCGTGGCCATCGGCTATCCCGACCTGGTCTACACCGGCGGCACGGTGCTGAATCAGACGGGCCAGGCGGTTGAGATCGTCTTCATCTGGATGGTGGTTTACCTGTCACTGAGCCTCGTCACCTCGGCCTTCATGAACTGGTTCAACGCCAAAATGCGCCTGGTGGAGAGATAAATGGCAAAGAAAGCCAAACCTCCCGGCCGTACCAGCCGTCCCGACAGGACGACCCGCACAAGCCGTCGCACCGAGGCAAGCCCGCCCGCCAGACGGGCGGTGAAGAAATCTGCTGTGTCGCCCTCCCGCCAGCCGGTTATGGGGGCTGGATCTTCAGACCCGCTGCCGGACCGTCTGACCCCTCCGGCAACGGTGGCCTCACCCGCCGGCAGCGCGCTTCGGGACCGTTATGATTACGTGCGCACCGAGGATGCACCCCGACTGCCCCCACCGCGCAGCACTGCCGGGGCGATGGGCTGGTTGCGGCAGAACCTGTTCTCATCACCGCTCAATTCTCTGCTCTCCATTGTGGTGGGCGGTCTGGCACTGCTCGTCATCTGGCGGGTGGTTGACTGGGCGATTATTCGCGCCGTGTGGACGGGGTCGGACCGCACCGTCTGTGCCGTGCCCGGGGCCGGCGCCTGCTGGCCCTTTGTCTGGGACAAGCTCGGCCAGTGGATATACGGCTTCTACCCCATCGACCAGCGCTGGCGGCCCAATCTGGTGTTCCTGATCGGTGCCCTGGCAATCATCCCCATGCTCATTCCATCCGCTCCCTTCAAGAAGTGGAACGGGATTTTCCTCCTCACCCTGTTTCCGCTCATTGCCGTCATTCTGTTGACTGGCGGCCATTTTGACATGTCGTGGGCCGCCTATGGCAAGGCGGCACTGGCTCTTCTTGCTCTCGCGGCATTTGCTCCCGTCGCGGCCTTTGGTCTGGAAACCGGCATGAAGCGCAACGGCGCGGGTATCGCTCTCGTGGTCATGGGACTGCTTCCGGTCATTCTGGCTTTTTTTGCCATCATTGCCAAAGCCTTGCTCGGGTTTTTTGCCACCCTCGCCGGCTGGTCGAACTGGCCCGCCCTGGCATCCGGCATGGGGGAATTGAGCGTTGGCATCGCCGGGTTGGTGGATGGCCTTTTTGCCATTCCGGGCATCGGGTTCCTGGCTGCCGGTCTGGTGATCGTCGGGGCGCTGCTGTCAATGGTCGCGGTGATGCGCGCTGGCCCTGTCTATCACAGCGTCATCTGGGCCTGGGTCATTGTGCTGCTGGCGGTTCTCGCGGCCATGGCGCTGCTCGGTTTTGATTTCGGGCTGGAACGGGTGGAAACGAACAATTGGGGCGGCCTTCTGGTCACCTTGGTCGTATCCATCACCGGCATCGTTGTGTCGCTGCCCATCGGCATTCTCATGGCGCTGGGGCGGCGTTCCGCCATGCCGGTGATCAGGGCCTTCTCGGTGCTGTTCATTGAACTGTGGCGCGGTGTTCCGCTCATCACCGTATTGTTCATGGCTTCAGTCATGCTGCCGCTGTTCTTTCCGGCGGGCACCAACTTCGACAAGCTCATCCGGGTTCTCATCGGCATTGCGCTGTTCTCGGCTGCCTACATGGCCGAGGTGGTGCGTTCCGGTCTGCAGGCCATCCCGAAGGGTCAATATGAGGGGGCCATGGCGCTTGGCCTGTCCTACTGGCAGATGATGACCAAGATTATCCTGCCGCAGGCGTTGAAGGTGGCCATTCCCAACATCGTGGGTAACTTCATCGGCCTGTTCAAGGATACCACGCTGGTCACCATCATCGGCCTTTTTGATCTGCTTGGCATCATCGTTACCGGTGCCAATGATGCAAAATGGGCCAGCGCCCAGACCGGCCCCACCGGCTATTTCGTGGCGGCCTTGAGCTTCTGGGTCTTCTGCTTCGGCATGTCGCGCTATGCCGCCTTCATCGAGCGCCGTCTCCACACCGGCTACAAGAGGTAAGTCCATGGCTGAGCAAGCCCGCAAGAAATTCCAGATTGGCGATGAGGTGGCGGTGGAAATTCGCGCCATGAACAAGTGGTATGGCGACTTTCATGTGCTGCGCGACATCAACCTCAAGGTCCACAAGGGCGAGCGCATCGTCATCGCCGGGCCGTCCGGCTCGGGCAAATCCACTCTCATCCGCTGCATCAACCGGCTGGAGGAACATCAGCAGGGCGACATCGTGGTGGATGGCATTCCCCTGACCGAAGACCTGAAGAAGATCGACGAGGTGCGGCGCGAAGTAGGCATGGTCTTCCAGCACTTCAATCTCTTCCCCCATCTGACGGTGCTGGAGAATTGCACGCTGGCCCCCATCTGGGTGCGCAAGATGCCCAAGAAGGACGCCGAGGAGATCGCCATGAAATATCTGGCGCGCGTCAAGATTCCCGAGCAGGCGAAAAAATATCCGGGTCAGCTTTCCGGCGGCCAGCAACAGCGTGTGGCCATCGCCCGCGCCCTGTGCATGAACCCCAAGATCATGCTCTTCGACGAGCCCACTTCGGCCCTTGACCCGGAAATGATCAAGGAAGTGCTCGACGTCATGGTGGACCTGGCCGAAAGCGGCATGACCATGCTCTGCGTCACCCACGAGATGGGCTTTGCCAAGCAGGTGGCCAACCGGGTCATTTTCATGGATCAAGGGCAGATCGTGGAGCAGAACGCGCCGGATGAATTCTTCACCAATCCCAAGAGTGAGCGCACCCGGCTCTTCCTCAGCCAGATACTGCATTGAGGACGGCGGAATCTTCCCACGTTACGCTTTGATTACCGCCGGTTAACTACCTTTGCGGTCACTCGATTTCGGCTGCCATGTCTAAGCGTTCATTTACCCAGAGCGGCGAAAGTGCCGTCATCGCAACTGGGACAGATCTCCGTGCTTGCCAACAAACGCCCCACCAGCCTGCCGGATCCGGATACGGCCGAACATGAAACGCTGATCAAGATCGAGCAGCTTGACACCGTTGCGCGGCTGTCGACTCTGTCGGTCATCACGCTTTTCACCGTGGTGCTTGCGCTGACCTGGCTGTTCTGGTCACCGGCGAACCAGAATTATTTCATCGGCCTCGGTGCTGCCGGCTTCGTGGTTGCGGCCTTGGCCCTGTGGTCCAACTGGCGCTGGATTCATTCCGACAACAAGGAATCTCTCACCCGCGGCACCATGCTGCTGGCAACCGTTCTGGCGCTGGCCGGGGGCATCGTCTTCGCCTCGGTTCCCATCCGCCTCTTCCTGTCCGCCTCGCTACAGGAACGGCTGCTGGTGGTTTCGATCATCGCCGGGGTTCTGTCCACGGGCATCACCCTGGCCGCCGCCCCGCGCATTGCCTTTGCCTTCGTTGCGCCGGTGGCGGCCGGATCCTTCTGGGCGCTGATTACCAGCGGCGAACATAACAACATCCTGCTTGCCTTCCTGCTGGTGATCTACGCCAGCTTTCTGGCTTTGCTCTCGCTCTACCTCAGCCGCCTGGTGCGCAGCCGTGCCGTTGACCGCATCAATCTTCACCGCGAACGGGCGCTTACGGCTATTTTGCTGCGCGACTTCGAGGACAATGCCACCGACTGGCTGTGGGAGACGGACCATGACCTGCGCTTTGTCCACGTGCCGGACCGCATCGTCGGCATGACTAATCTGCCCAAGGGCAGCCTGCAGGGGCAGAATCTCATCACCCTCATTGAACGCGTCGTCATGCCGGACTCGCGCACCGAAATGGCGCGCATCAGCCAGTTGGTCGAGGAGCGCAAGTCCTTTCGCGATGTCATGCTGCACATCTGCATTGGCAGTCAGGAACGCTGGTGGCTGATCAGCGGCAAGCCCGCCTTCAACCGCAATGAGAAATTCACCGGCTATCGTGGCGTCGGCACTGACACCACCGACAAGAAGAAGGCCGAGGACAAGCTGCACTATCTGGCGCTGCACGACGGCATGACCAATCTGGCCAATCGCGCGCTCTTCCTGCGCAAGCTGCAGGAGGCTCAGGCCAACTTGCAGGATATCGGCAAGTTCGCCGTCATGTGCCTCGACCTTGATGAGTTCAAGGCGGTGAACGACGCCTTCGGCCACGGCAGCGGCGATGCCCTTCTGGTGCAGGTGGCCAACCGCATGCGCAGCCTCCTTAACCCCGACATCTGCGTGGCGCGCCTGGCGGGCGATGAATTTGCCATTCTCGTGACCGGCGAGGAGGAGTGCCGCCGCGACCGCCTGAGCGACATGGGCCAGGCCATCATCGAAGCCATGAGCTATCCGTTCCAGCTCGATGCCGTCAGCGCCCACATCGGTGTCAGCATCGGTCTGGCCGTGGCGCCGGAAGACGGCGTGGAAGAAGTCATGCGCCGCGCCGACCTCGCGCTCTATCAAAGCAAGCGTCAAGGCAAGAACACCATGCACTTCTACCAGTCCGACATGGACGAGGTGCGCGATGCCCGCCGCATGCTGGCCGCCGATTTGCGGGCCGCGCTGAGCAAGGGCGAATTCGTGCTGCACTATCAGCCCATGGTTCATGCCGTTACCCGCAAGGTTCAGGGCTTCGAGGCACTGGTGCGCTGGCAGCACAAGACCCGCGGGCTGGTGCCTCCCGCCGAATTCATTCCACTGGCCGAGGAAACCGGCATCATCGTGCCCATGGGCGAATGGATCATCCGCGAGGCTTGCCGCGTGGCCCAGAGCTGGCCCATGCCGCTGCGCCTCGCCGTCAACCTGTCGCCGGTTCAGTTCCGCCATTCCGATCTGCCCAGCGTGGTGGAGCGGGCGCTCCGGGATTCCGGCCTTGATCCGGGCCGCCTGGAGCTGGAGCTGACCGAAAGCGCCTTCCTGGAAGAGACCGAGGAAACCGAACTGACCCTGCAGCGGCTCCGCGCGCTTGGTGTTCTCCTGTCGCTCGACGACTTCGGAACCGGCTATTCCAGCCTCAGCTACCTGCGCCGCATCTCCTTCGACAAGGTCAAGATCGACCGCAGCTTTGTGAAGTATCTGCCGGAGGACGCGCGCGATCTTTCCATTGTCCGCGCCGTGGTGGACATCGCCTCCAACATGGGCATGTCAATCACCGCCGAGGGCGTGGAAACCGACGAGCAGAGCCGCTGTCTTTTGCAGCAGGGCTGCCACCAGTTGCAGGGCTATCTCTTCTCCAAGCCAGTGACCCTGGATGAGGCCATGTCCATGATGCGTGCGATGCAGACGCAGCCCGAGGCGCACACCGCCGCAGCGGTCTGATCAAGTCACCGACGCTCAAAACAAAACGCCGCGCGGTGAAGCGCGGCGTTTCCCATGCGGTGGCCGGCGTTATTATTCGAGGTGCGCGGCAATGACTTCGACAAGGCTGTCAAGCCCGCCCTGCCACTTCCAGTATTCCTTGCTTTCGTCCATGGTCATGCGGCAGTTGGCGCAGGACGACACCATGGTCGCCGCCCCGGTCTTCGCCACCTGGTCGATCTTCAGCTTGAACACCTTGTGGCGCAGGTCAGCTGCCCGGCCCATGGCCTGCACGCCGCCGCCACCGCCGCAGCACCAGTTATAGTCCGCCGCCGGCGTCATCTCGCGGAAGTCCTTGGCGAAGCCCTCCAGCAGATAGCGCGCATCCTGCGTGGCACCGCCACGGCGCGAAATCTGGCACGGATCGTGATAGGTGATGGAGCCGTCGAGCGGCTTCATCTTCAGCTTGCCCTCGCGTTTCAGCCGCGCCAGATACTCGGTGATGTGCAGCACTTCGAAGGGCAGGGGCCGCCCGATGGTGTTGCCGCCGCCCCAGCGCATCACGCCATAGGCATGGCCACATTCGGGAATGATGACGGTCTTGGCCCCGATCTTCTCCGCCGCCTCGACGATGCGCAAGGTCATGATCTTGGCGATGTCGGCCTTGCCCGCCAGATAGCCGAAGTTGGTGGACTCATAGCCCTTGGTCGAGAAGGTATAATTGACCCCGGCCTTGTTCATGATCTTGGCCATGGCCACGATCGACTCGGGATACTTCATCATCTCGATGGACGAGACGGTGAGCAGCACGTCGGCCTTGTCCTTGTTCACCGGAATGTCGGTTTCGTGCTCGTCGGCCAGCCATTCCAGGCGGTCGGCAAGCTTTTCCGGCGACAGGCCAAGCGGACTGCCGTGGTCACGCGAGTTGACGGCGGCGGCCTGCAGGTCCTCCGGCCCGAGGCCGGCGGCGGCAAAGGCCTGGCGCGCGCGCCCGACGATGCCGGCGATGTCGATGGCCATGGGGCAGATGGTGGTGCAGCGCCCGCACATGGTGCAGGTGTCGAACAGCAGTTCTTCCCATTCCTTGAGGTCGGCCTCGGTGATGGCGGGCGCCAGCCCCAGCCAGTTCAGCGGCCACTTGTTGTTCTTCATCGCCTTGGCGATGGGGAACAGCTTGTAGGCCGGGGTGTGGCGCGGGTCGCCCGAGGTGACATAGAAATGACAGGCCTCGGCGCATTGGCCGCAATGCACACAGGCCTCGGTATAGGCCGCGAGATATTCCTCGGTCTGGGCCAGAAAGGCCTTGGCGGCGGCCTTGACGTTCACGGGAGCGTTCATGTTCGGTCCTCCGCTCACACCACGTTGATCTGCAGGTTGGCTTCGCCATCCGGGTTCGTCACATGCACCGCGCAGGCAATGCAGGGGTCGAAGCTGTGGATGGTGCGCTGGATCTCCAGCGGCTGGTCCGGCTTGGCCAGCGTGTGGCGGTCCATGAGGGCCGCCTCATAGGCGCCGGGCCGCCCTTGCGGATCGCGCGGACCGGCATTCCAGGTGGAGGGAACCACCGCCTGGTAATTGTCGATCTTGCCGTTCTTGATGACGATCCAGTGGGCCAGCGCCCCGCGCGGTGCTTCCATGAAGCCCACGCCGCGCGCTTCCTTCGGCCAGGTGGCGGGGTTCCACAGCTTGGGATTATGCACCGAGAGATCGCCGCCCTTGATGTTGGCGATGAGGTTGCCATACCAGCCCATCATCTGATCGGCGATGATCTTGGTTTCCAGCGTCCGCGCCGCCGTGCGGCCGAGGGTGGAGAACATGGCGGTGAGCGGCAGGTCCAGCTTCTTCAGCGCCATGTCAGCCAGGGCCTTGGTCGGCTCATGGCCCTTGGCATAGAGCATGAGCACGCGGGCCAGCGGCCCCACTTCCATGACGTTGTTTTTCCAGCGCGGCGACTTGAGCCACGAATAGCTCTTGTCCACCTCGAGCTGGTCATAGGGCGGCTTCGGCCCGGAATAGTTCAGGTTGGTTTCACCGGCATAGGGGTGAAGCCCCTTGTCGTTGCCGCCCGCATAGTTATACCAGCTGTGCGAGATGAACTCCTGCACCTCGTCGTCCTTGTTCAGGTCGATGGGGTGAATGGTGGAGAGATCGCGGTTCAGGATGGCACCCTGCGGCACCAGCCAGGTGGAGGGATCGCCATAGCCCTTCTCCGGGAAGTCGCCGTAGCACAGGAAATTGCCGACGCCTTCGCCGCGGGCAAACCAGTCCTTGTAGAAGCCCGCAATGGCCAGCGTATCCGGCACATAGACCTGATCAACGAAGGCTTGCATCGAGGCGATGATGCCCTTCACCTGCTCCAGGCCGGAGATGTTCACCGCCGTGCCCGCCACACCGGCCGAGGCCGTGTTGGACAGGCTGATGGGCGCCGGCGCGCCGCCGACCAGGAAGTTGGGGTGCGGGTTCTTGCCGCCGAAGATGGCGTGCAGTTTCGCCACTTCGCGCTGCCACGCCAGGGCTTCCAGGTAATGCGCCACGGCCATGAGGTTGGCTTCCGGCGGCAGCTTGAATTCCGGGTGGCCCCAGAAGCCGTTGGCAAAGATGCCAAGCTGGCCCGTTTCCACGAAGCCCTTCACCTTCTTCTGCACGTCGGCGAAATAGCCGGGGCTGGATTTCGGATAGCTGGAGATGGACTGGGCCAAAGCCGAAGTGGCGGCCGGATCAGCCGAGAGCGCTGAGGCCACATCCACCCAGTCGAGTGCATGCAGGTGATAGAAGTGCATCACATGATCATGCACATATTGCGCGCCGATCATGATGTTGCGGATCAATTGCGCATTGGCCGGGATTTCATATTTCAGCGCGTCTTCCACGGCGCGCACCGAGGCAATGCCGTGAACCAGGGTGCACACGCCGCAGATGCGCTGGGCGAAGGCCCAGGCGTCGCGCGGGTCGCGGCCCTTCAGGATCAATTCGATGCCGCGCACCATGGTGCCGGAGGAATAGGCCTGCGAGATCGCGCCGTCAGGGGTGGTTTCCGCCTCGATGCGCAAGTGGCCTTCGATGCGGGTGATGGGATCAACAACGATACGTTGGGACATGATGAGAACCTTTCTCCCGCCTTAGATCTTGACGCCGCGGCGGCCGTAAACGACGCCGGTGCGGCTCCGGGTGAGGAACACCAGGAAGGCGTGCATGAGTTTTCCGAAGGGGAACCAGATGAGCATGAGGGCGAAGCTGAGAATGTGCAGCGCCAGCAGCGTCTCATAGCGGAACCAGAGATGGTTCACCGTCATGAGCCCGGTGATGACCGGCAGAACGGTCACCAGCCAGGTGATATAGTCATTGCCGGTGGAGATGAGCTTCAGCACCGGACTGGTCAGCCGCCGCACCAGCGCGCCGAGCAGCGACGCCAGCGTGATGACGGAGGCCAGCGTGATCACGCCCGTGGGCAGGCCTGGCCAGGAAATGCCGAACACGTCCCTGATGAACTGGATGTGCTGGGCGAAGCCGAAGACCACGATGGCCAGGCCGATGTGGAAGGCATAGCCGTTCACCAGCGCGAAGACCGACGACTTGAGATAGGGATCAGCCGGCCACATGTGGCGCCAGAAGCCGCGGAAGCCCTGGCCGATGGCCGAGCCGGAATCCGCCTTGGCAGGAGAATTGTCCGGGGCCTTGGGCAGAAGCACCAGCGAGAACAGGCGCCACATGACGCCGACCAGAAACACGGCAAGGGCGACCGAGAGGGCTGGGCCGCGGGCAAAATCCAAGAGGGTCATGATTGCTTCTCCTTGATCGCCTGTTGTTTGCGCTTGCGGGCCAGAAGGGCGGAGGCCGCACCGGCGGCGACACCGGCCGCCACGGCACCGCCGATGAGGGCAGCGCGCTTGTCGGTCCAGGCCGCCAGCGGCTTGTAGAAGGAGCCCTTGTCCCAGAAGCCGGGTTCAGAGCAGCCGAGGCAGCCATGACCCGACTGGATCGGGAAGGACGTGCCGCCGTTCCACTTCAGCGTGGCACAGGCATTGTAGGTGACAGGGCCCTTGCAGCCCACTTCGAACAGGCACCAGCCGTTGCGCGCGCCTTCGTCGTCGAAGGCCTTGGCGAACTGGCCACGCTCATAGAAGGGCCGGCGATAGCAGCGGTCGTGAATGTTGTCGCCGAAGAAGGGCTTCGGCCGGCCGCGGTCATCCAGCTCCGGCAGCTTGCCGAAGGTGATGATGTAGGCGATCGTGCCGGTGATGGCTTCAGGAATGGGCGGGCAGCCCGGAATGTTGATGATCGGCTTGTCCTTGATGATGTCGGACACCGGCACCGCACCGGTGGGATTGGGCTTGGCCATGGGAATGCCGCCATAGGCCGAGCAGGTGCCCACGTTGATGATGGCGAAGGCATCCCTGGCGCATTCGATCAGCGTTTCGCGGTTGGACTTGCCGCCGATCACTGAATAGACGCCGTCGTCGCGGGTGGAGATGGAGCCATCCACCACCAGCACATACTTGCCCTTGTTGTCTTCCATGGCCTTCTGGCGTGCGTCTTCCGCCGCCTGGCCAGAGACCGCCAGCAGCGTCTCGTGATAGTCGAGCGAGATGAGATCAAAGATCAGCTCTTCCAGCGACGGGCTGAAGGAACGGGTGATCGATTCCGAGCAGCCGGTGCACTCCTGGAACGACAGCCAGATGACCGACTGGCGCCTGGCGGCGGCCAGCGCCTGGGCCATGGCGCGCGGTGCCGTGGGCGGCAGGGCCATGAGGCCGGCCAGCCAGGTGGTATATTTAAGGAGTGAACGGCGGGATATGCCGCGTTGCGACAGATGTTCGCCAATGGTGAGACGTTCAGACATGCGAGGCTTGCCTCCCTTTATGCAGGTGTTCGGCTGAAGATGAAAAGGCGGAGGACGTGGACCATGCCCCGGCCAAAGCCTTCACCTGTTCCACGGCAAGGGGAACGGCGGCAGCGACGGCAGGCGTGGGTTCAAGCCCCCAGGTCAGACAATCAGGCTGAATGCCGATGAGCGCCCGGCGCTCGGGCAGGGCGTCCGACAGCGCCGCCGCCATGAGAAGGTCGGCCAGCGCCACTTCATGGGCACTGCGCTTCACGCCGGAGAGGGCACGATCCATGTCGGCACCGGTGAAGACCCGGACAGTGCCCGGCGCCTCGCCCAGTTCCATGGCATCAACGGCGATGAGCTGGTCGGCATCCTCGATTTCCGGCAGGAGAGCGAGGCCGATGGTGCCGCCATCGCGGATGATGAGGTGCCCGGAAGCCTCGGGCACCAGCGCCTCAATGACATGAATGCCCACCCCGTCATCGGTCAGCAGCGAATTGCCGATGCCGAGAACCAGGGTCTTGGGGGTGGCGGTTGCCCTGTCCATGGGCATTTCCTTCTCAGGTTATTCTGATATTCGTAGACAATAATATTGAGTCATCCGATGATGCTGATCTAGATCAAAATGGTGCGGCAAGGGGGGGGCTGCGGCACCATGACATGCCAAGCGGGTGACCAGGAGCGGGTCATTGTCCTAGTAGCGCTGAATTTGCAAGAAAAACAAGATGTTACCGGTAAGTAAGAGGCGTATTACACGAGCGGGAATCCAGGTAAGAAGGGCGACTCTTCCGCCAATTTGGCAGGGACCATTCGCCAGAGTCTGGGGCCAATGCACGGCACGCATATCGGAGTTTTATTTGCTTAATTTAAGTAAAAGAAGCATGAGAAATACTTCTATTAAGATTCGACTGTCGGGCCGCTGGGCGGCGCTCCGCCTTGCGCCGCTCTGGACGCCGCGCCTTTCCTCCATTAGGCACCTTTTCAAGGGACGATATCATGCGTAACGCAACCTCCTTTGAACGGCTTCTGCCCATGGCGCGCTGGCTCCGGCGCTATGACAGGCTCACCTTTGCGCGCGATGTCCTCGGTGCCTTCATCGTGTCCTTTTTGTTCATTCCCCAGTCGCTGGCCTATGCCCTGCTGGCGGGGCTGCCGGTCTCCGCCGGTCTTTACGCCTCCATCGTGCCGCTCATGGGCTATGCCCTTTTCGGCACCAGCCGCTTTCTGGCCGTGGGGCCGGTGGCGGTCATCTCGCTCCTCACCGCCTCGGCGCTCGAACCCCTGGCCGCCGCCGGCACGCCGGAACATGCCGGACTTGCCCTCACGCTGGCGCTGCTTTCCGGCCTCATGCTGGCGGGCATGGGGCTTTTCCGCCTCGGCTTCCTCGCCAACTTTCTCAGCCATCCGGTCGTTTCCGGCTTTGTCACCGCCTCGGTCATCCTCATTGCCGCCAGCCAGATGAAAGGCATCTTCGGCATCAAGACGGAGGGTGATACGCTCCTGGAAATTCTGCCGGAACTGGTGCGCAACCTGCCGACGCTGCATCTCCCCACCACCATTGTCGGCATCTTTTCGCTGGCTCTTCTGGTTTTCATGCGCAAGCGCGCCGCACCTCTGCTCGGTGCCGCCGGCCTCAATCCCTCCACCGCCGCCATGCTGTCGCGCATGGGGCCACTGCTCGCCGCATTCATCACCATTGTCGCGGTCATGGTGCTGGGGCTGGAGGCCAAGGGGGTCAAGGTTCTCGGCACCTTGCCCAGCGCCATTCCCACCCTCACTCTGCCGCCGCTCTCCACCGACACCATCCTCAAGCTGGCGCTGCCCGCCTTTCTCATCAGCATCATCGGCTTTGTGGAATCCATTTCCGTCGCCCACACCTTCGCCGCCAAGCACCGCGACCTCATTCTGCCCAATAATGAACTCGTGGGCCTCGGGGCGGCCAATATCCTCGCCGCCTTCTGCGGTGCCTTCCCGGTCTCCGGTGGCTTCTCGCGCTCAGTGGTGAATTATGATTCCGGCGTGCAGACGCCCATCGCCGCCATCTTCACCGGCATCGGCATCGCCATCGTCGTGGCCTTCCTGGCTCCCTTCATTGCCCACGTGCCCCAGGCCGTGCTCTCCGCCATCATCATCGTGGCGGTCATGTCGCTGGCCGACTTTTCCATCCTGCGCAACACCTGGGCCTATTCCCGCGCCGACTTCGCCGCCGCCGCCGTCACCATTGTGGTGACCCTGGTGGAAGGGGTCGAAGTCGGCATCCTCGCCGGCGTTCTGGTCTCCATCGCCATGCTGCTTTATCGCGCCAGCCGCCCGCACATGGCCACTGTCGGACTTGTTCCGAACACGGAGCATTTCCGCAACGTCAAGCGCCACGAGGTCATCACCTCCGACAAGGTCCTGAGTGTCCGGGTTGATGAAAGCCTGTTCTTCGCCAATGCCCGCTATCTGGAGGAACAGCTCACCGGCCTTGCCGCCCAGAACCGCAACATCGAACACATGGTGCTCATCTGTTCGGCGGTGAACAGCATCGACGCCTCGGCGCTGGAAAGCCTCGAATCCATCAACCAGCAACTCTGGGACATGGGCGTCACCTTCCATCTGTCGGAGGTGAAGGGGCCGGTCATGGATCGTCTGAAGCGGTCACATTTTCTTGAGAACCTGAAGGGCCGCATCTATCTCTCGCATTATCAGGCCATGCAGGAACTCGATTCCGCCGTGATTGCCCGGGGCGAAGAGCAGCATGCCGCCTTGCGCGCCGTGGTCGAGGATATGCAGCCCAACAATTCGTGAAGGCTCGCGCCGCGGTGGACAGTCCGCCGCTGCGCCTCTAAGCCACGCGCCACATTCCGGTTTTCCCCGAGCCGTGGCTTTTCATGCGTAACCTGACCCGCTCCGAACGTCTCCTGCCTTTGCTCTTCTGGCTCCGGCGCTATGACCGGGAAACCTTCCTGCGCGATGCCTTCGGCGCCGCCATCGTGTCCTTTCTCTTCATTCCGCAATCGCTGGCCTATGCGGTGCAGGCGGGCCTGCCTGCTTCGGCGGGACTCTATGCCTCCATCGTGCCGGTCTTCGGCTATGCCCTCTTCGGCACCAGCCGCACCCTGGCGATCGGCCCCTTTGCCATCACCTCGCTGATGACCGGCACCATCCTGTCGCGCTTCGCTGCCCACGGTTCGCCGGAATATGCCGCGCTGGCCTTGGCCCTGGCTGTCATCTCGGGTCTGTTTCTCATCGGCATGGGCCTGCTGCGCCTCGGCTTTCTCGCCAATTTCCTGAGCTATCCCGTCACCTCCGGCTACATCACCGCCTCGGCGCTGCTCATCGCGCTCAGCCAGTTCAAACTCATCCTCGGGGTCCATGGCGCGGGCACGACCCTGCCGGAAATATTGCCCCATCTTCTGGCCAGCCTGCCCGGACTGCATTGGCCCACCACCATCATCGGCATGCTCGCCATCGCCACCATTGGCTGGTCGCGGGCGCGGCTGGCGGGCCTGCTCTTGCGCTGGGGCCTGCCCGATGCCACCGGCGCCATGGCGGCGCGCGCGGCGCCCCTTTTCGTGGCGGCAGCGGCGGGCCTGGCGGTCTATTTCCTCCGCCTGCAGGACCGGGGCGTGGCCATCGTCGGTGATCTGAGGGGTGGCTTCCCGCCCTTCACCGTGCCGCCCTTCGATCTCTCCACCTGGCTCAATCTCGCGCCCTCGGCGGTCCTTCTCGCCTTCGTCGGCTTCATCGGCTCCGTCTCCACCGCCCAGAGCTTCGCCGCCAAGGATCGCGCCCGCGTCTTGCCGGATCATGAACTCGTGGCCCAGGGGGCGGCCAATGTCTTCGCCGGCTTTTCCGGCGGCTTTCCGGTCACTGGCGGCTTTTCGCGCACCGTGGTGAATTACGGCGCGGGGGTGAAGACGCCGCTGGCCTCCATCATGACGGGCATCGGCATTGCCCTGGTTTCCGGCTCGCTCGCCCCCTTGCTCTATTATCTGCCCCAGGCCGTGCTTGCCGCCATTGTCATCGTCGCCGTCATGTCGCTGGCCGACGTGGAGACGCTCAAGACCACCTGGACCTATGCGCGCAGCGATTTCACCGCCGCCGCCGTGACCATCGCCGCCACCCTGATGGAGGGCGTGGAAATCGGCATCCTTGCGGGCGTCCTGGTGTCCATCGCGCTTTTCCTCTATCGCGCCAGCCGTCCCAACGTCGCCCTGGTGGGTCTCGTGCCCAACACCGAGCATTTCCGCAGCGAGGATCGCTATGACGTCATCACCTCCGGCACGGTTCTTGGTGTGCGGGTTGATGAAAGCCTGTTCTTCGCCAATGCCCGCTACCTGGAGGAGCAGCTCGTCGCTCTGGCCGCCGAGCACCGGGACATCAAACATCTGGTGCTCATCTGTTCGGCGGTGAACTCCATCGATGCCTCGGCCCTGCAAAGCCTGGGGTCCCTCAATGCGCTATTGCAGGAGATGGGCGTGGCGCTCCACCTGTCCGAAGTCAAGGGACCGGTCATGGACCGGCTGCAACGCTCGGATTTTCTCACGCGCCTCACCGGCAGGATTTTTCTCTCGCACTATCAGGCCATGGCGGAACTCGACCCCGAGGTCATCCGGCGCGGTGACGAACAGGCCGCGGCATTGCGGGCTGTCGTCGCAGAAATGGCGGTGGAGAAGGAAGATTAGCCCTTGGCCTTGTCGAGGGCACCGAGCAGCTTGCGCAGCAACAGGGCGCCCGCCGCCCCCTTTTCATCGCCGACGATCGGCAGCCCCGCCTGCTTCCACGCCTCGATGCCCCCGCCCAGCAGCAGCGCCTTGCCATCGACGATCTGACCCAGCCGCTCGGCCTCGTCGTCGGTGCGGTTGCCATGCTGGCAATAGAAGATCACCGTCTTGCCGGCTGAATCGAT
The DNA here is from genome assembly GCA_937872985.1 of uncultured Alphaproteobacteria bacterium. Classification (GTDB taxonomy): domain Bacteria; phylum Pseudomonadota; class Alphaproteobacteria; order Rhizobiales; family Aestuariivirgaceae; genus Aestuariivirga. Next base: position 19,085 of record CALMUW010000030.1, on the reverse strand, counting down.
ATGAGTGGGCAGCGCCGACAGGGGATGAAGCCGGTCACCGTTGATATATTCGGCGTTGTGCTCGTAGGCCTCGCGGATATCGACCAGCACCGCGCCCCGCTTCATGTAATGAGCCGTCTGGCGCGGCGTGATGTTGCGGGCGGGCGGGCGCGTCGGCATCTAACTCTCCGCTGCGCCGGTCTTGCAGGCGCAGGCCCCGCCGCAGGCCGCCGCGCGCTCACGATACTTGGCTTCGCCCGGCCGCTGCTCCACGCCGCTGACCGCGGGCCGCACCGGCGACACCGGCACCTGCGCCATGACCTTGCCCACGGCATCGAGGTCAAGCCGCGCCTCGGCCTTGAAGGCCCCGGCATAGGCCAGGTGCTCCTCGTTCAACTCGTAACAGGTGGCCCCTTCGATATCGAGCAGCACCGCATCCATGCCGCTGTCGCGGAAGGCGTGGTGGCGCTTCATGAAGAAGTCGCCGCAGCACATGCCCACGTAACTCTGCACGCCCGCTTCCTTCATCTTGCCCAGGGTCTCGGCCAGATGCTCGAAGTTGGTGATGGTGATCACCTCCATGTTGCGCTCGCGCGCCAGGGTATAGGCGTCACCCACCTCGCACAGGCCGCATTCCACGCAGTCAATGGTGTGGCGCCACTTGCACCAGTTGGGCTTGGCGCAATAGGGCACCAGCATGACGCTGGCCCGCGCCAGCGCCGCCTGCGGGTCGCTGCCCGCGCCCGCCAGCATCACGCCGCTGGCCTGCTCCGGCGTCAGCCCGATGAGCCGCTGCAAGCCACGCTTGGCGGCGGCCCGCTCGATCAGCCGGGCCACATCCGCCGCGCCAAAGCCCGCGGCATCGAAGGGATGCGCAAAGAGATGATCGCGCGCCGCCGCGGCCACTGCACTCATCTCCTGTCCGTGCAGGGCGGCGGCCAATTGGTCCAGCGCGGTGGCGGGGGCGAAGTGGCCATCCGTGGCAAAGCGCAGCGCCGCCACCCGTTCCTCCGGGTCGAGCGTCAGCAATACCCGGAGTGTTGCGCCCTCCACCTTGTCCTTGGTCTCGAAGGTCTGCTCGTCGGCCTGCCAGGGCGCGGCCTGAACCTCATTCGTCACGGCCACCGGGGGCAGGGGGCCGGGCACGGTCACGCAATCCAGCGCTTCTTCCACCGCCCCCCGGAACGCGGCCTGCACCTCATCCGCCGTCGGCACACGGCCCAGAACGGTTGCCAGCGAGGTCATGCGCTCGCGCGCATGCTCCAGCCCCGTCACCGTCAATTTCTCGGTCGGCACCAGCAGGGCCTTCATGGCGGCGGCAAGATCCAGTTCCACCAGGATCGAGGCAAAGACCAGGGCGCTATCGTCGGCCTCGGCCAGAAACACCGAGGCGATCTTCTGCCGTCCTGCCACCTGCAGGTCATTGGGGGCCTTGAAGCCCGCCTCCACCCCCAGACGCGCCAGCGCCGCCGCCACCATGTCCGCGCCGCGCTTCAGGCGTTCGGCCACCGTGGCGCCCAAGACCAGCTTCGGCACCAGCAGGCTGAGACACTGCTGCCCGGCGTCGAGATAGAGCGCCCCTCCGGCGGTCACCCGCCGGGCCAGACCGATGCCCGTTTCGGTGCAGTGCGCCAGCCGCACCTCGCGTTCCAGCGCCTGATGCCGCCCGATGCTGGCCGTGGGCGTGAAGCGGTGAAAACGCACCTCGTCGCCGATGAGGCCGCGCCCATGGGCGATGAGCCGGGCCGAATCGATCGCGGCATGATCCGCGCCAAGTCCCCCGTCCATGACCGCAAGGGCATGTTTCGGCGCGCGAAAGTGATGGTCGCTCTTGGTCATGGTCCTCCCGGCGGCGCTCTGGCGGCGTCCGTCCGCCACCACCATAATATCAGTTAGTGCTTATGGACAAGTCACCCTTCTATGAAACAGCCGCATGTGCCATTGATCCTGCCTGCGGAAGCAGGCATGATATTCTGAAAAACGAATACACGCTGGGAGCACCTATGAACTGGCAACAGGCCCTGGGCCGGATTGAAGACCTGGAGGATGCGGCGTTCGATGGCGCATTGCTGTCGGCCATGGAGGCGCGCGCCGATCTCATCCGGCACCGCCCCATCACCTTCTCCACCCCGACCTTCAAGGAATATGACGCGGGCGACCTGAAGGGCTGCGGCAAGAACTCCTTCCCCGCCTTTTCCATCACCGGCTCGGCCTGTGCGCTCAACTGCGATCATTGCCAGACGAAAATTCTGGAACCCATGATCCCGACGCTGCACCCGGAGGATCTCGACCGCAAGGTGCGCGATCTCATCATGCTGCAGAACCTCCAGGGCTTCCTGCTGTCGGGCGGGTCCAACCGGCACAACGAAATCCGCTACGAGCGCTTCTATCCCGTTCTGGAAAAGCTGAAGCGCGACTTCCCCAGGCTGCGCATCGCCATTCACACCGCACTCACCGACGAACCGGCGGCCAGGCGCATGGAGGCGGCAGGCATCGACACGGCCATGATGGATGTCATCGGCGCCGATGAAACCATCCGTGATGTCTATCACCTCGACCGTCCGGTGGCGGATTTCGAATCGACCCTCGCCGCGCTCTGCGCCACCAACATGCAGGTCTCGCCCCACATCGTCATCGGCCTGCACTATGGCCGCATCCTGGGCGAACAGCGGGCGCTGGACATGGTGGCACGTCACAAGACCCATGCCCTGGTGCTGGTGGTCATCATGCCCTTCTACGCCAAGCCCGGCACCTTCGTGGAGCCGGATGTGCATGAGGTGGGGCGCATTTTCCTGTCGGCGCGCGAAACCCTGTCCGATCGCGATGTGCTTCTGGGCTGTGCCCGCCCCGGCGGCATGCACAAGCGTCTGACCGACGCCTATGCCGTCATGGCGGGGCTGGATGGCATTGCCTTCCCGGCCGAGGGGGCCGCGCAAGTGGCCCGCGCCATCGGCCGCAGCTACGAACAGCAGCATTCCTGCTGCTCGGTCAAGGTTGATCCCGTCACCGGCCGCGCCGCGGTCGCCACCTGCGCCGCATGAAGAAGCCCACGCCCATCGACGTGCTGGTGATCGGCCTCGGTCCGGCCGGGGCTGCGGCTGCGGCGGCGGTGGCCGCTGCGGGCCACAGCGTCATCGGGTTGGACCGGCGCGAACAGGCGGGCATTCCCGTGCAGTGCGCCGAATTTGTGCCCTCCCTCATCGGCCTGGAGGTGGCGGACCTGTCCGCCTCCATCCGCCAGTCCATCGAAGGCATGATCACCTATGTCGAACGGGAGGAGGGCGACCACAGCCCGGATTTCCGCGGCGTCATGATCTCGCGCGCCGATTTCGACCGTGACCTCGTGCACAGGGCCAGGGACGCCGGGGTGGATTGCCGCTTCAGCACGCCGGTGCGCGCCATTGCCGCCGATGGCGCGGTGGAACTGGCGACCGGCGAAATCATCCGGCCACGGATCATCATCGGTGCCGATGGCCCGCGCTCGCTGGTCGGCCGCGCGCTCGGTCAGGTCAACGAGGACTGCGTTGAATCGCGCCAGATCACCGTGCCGCTGCTGCAGCCCCATAATGCCACCGATATTTTCCTCTCCGCCGCCTTTCCCGGCGGTTATGGCTGGCTCTTCCCCAAGGGCGATGTTGCCAATCTCGGCATCGGTCTCGCCCCCTCGTGGAAGGATCAGTTGAAGCCGCTGCTGGAACAGCTTCATCAGCGCCTGGTGGCGGACGGACGGGTCGGCAGCGAGGTTCTGGGCCTCACCGGCGGGCTTATCCCGGTGGGCGGCATGTTGCGCGCCGTGGGCCACCTCGGCCAGACCCAGGTGTTTCTGGCGGGCGACGCCGCAGGCCTGGCCAATCCCATCACCGGCGCGGGCATTTCCGCCGCCGTCATTTCCGGCACCATGGCGGGCCGGGCGGCGGCCTCCCTGCTGGCGGGACGCGACCGCGCGGCGGAAGATTTTCGTGAGGAACTGGGCGATCTCTTCGGCCCGTCGCTGGCGCGCGCCCTGAAGCGGCGCCAGGCGCTGCTGGATTGCTATGCCCGCAATGAATTGCCCCAGACCGACGATCTCCGCGTCGGCTGGATTGCCTATCCTGAATACTGGGCGGTGTGAACGAGGAAGACCCCATGAGCTGCATCAAGAACGAAACCGCCACTCCGGCCGAACCCGTGCCGGGCGGCCTCGATTTCAACCCCTGGGAGGTCTTGGCCCCGCGCCCCGCCGGTGACATTCCGGCGGAGTTCAAGAACGGCGCGCGTGTCAAGGCCAACAATGTCGAGCCCGCCGGGGTCTATCGCCCGGACTACCGCATGCTGACCCCGCACATGCGCTCGCCGGACTATGTGCAGATGTCCACGGCGGCGGCCATCTCGCTGGGCGTGGTCAACGGCAAGATGCACCGCTGCGCCTGCACGCGCTGTCTCAATCTGCTGCTCACCTATCCCGAAGGCTGCCGCGCCAATTGCGCCTATTGCGGGCTGGCCCGCCATCGCGAGGCCGAGCGCGACTTCGCCGACCGCAACTTCATCCGCGTCGACTGGCCCGCCGTGCCCATGGACGAGGTGGTGGACATTGTCGCCCGTGATGTGAAGGCCAGTCCCTTCCATCGCATGTGCATCTCCATGATCACCCATCCCAAGTCGGATGAGGATACCGTCAGTGTGCTGAAGAAATGGACGGCGCGCATCGACCCCAGGGACATTCCCGTGTCGATCCTCTCCAACCCCACCACCATGACCAGGGCCGATGTCCAGCGTCTGAAGGACCTGGGTTCCGACATCTTCACCGTGGCGCTGGACGCCGCTACGCCGGAAATCTTCGACCGCACCCGCGGCAAGGGCGTGGACAGCCCCCATTCCTGGAACAAGTATTGGGAGGTGCTGCTCGACGCGCGCGACATCTTCGGGCCGGAAAAATTCGGCGTCCACATCATCGCCGGCATGGGCGAGACCGAGCATGACATTCTCGCCCTGGTGCAGAAGGTGAAGGACCTGGGCGGCCACAGCCACATGTTCTGCTTCTTCCCGGAGAAGGGGTCGCTCATGGATCATCTGCCCGCCACCCCGCGCGACCAGTGGCGCCGCGTGCAATTGGGCCGCTATCTCATCGATTATTTCGGCGTGAACGTGGCCCAGATGCGCTTCGACAATCATGGCCGGGTCATTGATTTCGGCCTGCCTTCGGGTGAACTCGACGGCGTCATCGATGCGGGCCTTGCCTTCCGCACCTCCGGCTGCCCCGGCAAGTTCGGCGAGGACATTTCGGCCTGCGACCGGCCCTATGGCGACAGCCCGCCCAGCAACATCGCGAGCTACCCTTTCCAGCCGGAAGCCGCCGACATCCGCCGAATCCGCCACCAGCTTGGCCGTGAAAAACCCGGCCAGGAATATCGCGAGGGCGAGGAATTCGAGGATTTCGGCGCGTGAAACCCTTCCGGGTGATCGACACGGGCGTCCGCGACGGCCGGGCGCAGATTGCCTTTGATCAGGCGCTCATCGACCTGCACCACGCGGGCGCGATCGGCGACACCATCCGCTTTCTCACCTTCAGGCCGACGGTGCTGGTGGGCCGCCATCAGGCCATCTCGCAGGAACTGCATCTCGACGCCTGCCGCAGCGCCGGGGTGGGCATTGGCCGCCGCATCACCGGCGGCGGCGCGCTCTATCTCGACGAGCAGCAATTCGGCTGGGAGTTGATTTTCCACCGCAACACGCTGGGCATTGCCTCGCTTGCCGATCTCACCCGCCTGATCTGCGAGGCCGCCGCCCACGGCCTGTCCAAACTTGGCATCGACGCGCGCTATCGCCCGCGCAACGACATCGAGGTGGGGGGCCGCAAGATTTCCGGCACCGGCGGCTTCTTCGATGGTGACACGCTGTTCTATCAGGGCACGGTGCTGGGCAACCTGGACCCGGAGCTGATGTTGCGCCTGCTCAACATCCCCGAGGCCAAGCGCGCCAGGCATGCCGCCGCAGGCCCCCGCGTGGTGACGCTGCATGAGCTGTTCGACGGCGCGCCGCCGCCGCTCGCCGAGGTCAAGCGCGTCATGCTGGAGGGCTTTGCCGAAAAGCTGGGGATAAGTCCGCGCCGGGAGGCCATCACCGACCGTGAGGAGGAACTGGCCCGCCAGATTCATGACGACGAGATCGGCACCGACGGTTTTGTCTATGAGATCGATGATCCCGGCGCCCACGCCGATGTGCTGGTGGGCGAGGTGCAGTCGCCCGGCGGCATGATTGCCGCCCATGTGCGGCTGGAAGGCAAGCATGAGGCGCGTTACCGCGAGGTGATCATCACCGGCGATTTCTTTGTGACGCCGCCGCGCACCATCTTCGATCTCGAGGCCACCCTGCGCGGCACCCGCGTGGCCGATACGGCGGCCACGGTGACAGACTTTTTCCGCACTGCCGGGGTTGGCATGCTCACCGTCAGGCCAGAGGATTTCACCGCCGCCCTGCTGGCCGCCGTGAGCGTTTCCGCATGAAGCTTCTCCACGTCATTCAGCACACCTCCGCCGAATACCTCGGCCTTCTGGAGGACCACTTCGACGGCCGTGGCATTCGCTACCGCTATTTTCGTCCGTTCACGGAGGGAACACCCTTGCCGGCGCGTTCGGCCACCGTGGATGGCCTGATCCTGCTCGGCGGCGGCCCCTGGGGCACCGTGGGTGAGCGCGCCCTGCCCACCCTGGACGAGGAAATCGCCCTCACCCGCGTCTATCTCATGAGCGGCAAGCCGGTCATCGGCATCGGCCTTGGCGCGCAAGTGCTGGCTTTGGCCGCCGATGGCAGTGCGGAAGCAATGCCCCTGACATTTTCCGTGGGCACGGCCCGGCGCGCGGCGCCTGATTCGCTCAATGGCTTCATGCCCGAGGCGATGCCCCACATTACCTACATGCGCGACCTGCCAGTGCCGCCCGCCTATGCCGCCACACTTTCATGTGATGAACAGGGCCGGACCGCCGCCTTCCAGATCGGTGACAACGTCTTCGGCTTTGCCGGACACCCCGGCTTCAAGCGCGCCATGGCCGAGGATTTGATCATGGAATTTGCGGAAACGCCGGAGAATCCCGGACCCGCACTCGACCAATTGTCTAGCGTAAAAGGTCAAATAGAGGACTCTTTAATACCTCTTATGACTGGGATCATCCAGAAAACCGGGCTTATGCGTTAGACGCAGGTGCGAAACGACGGTCTTGCGTTTCTCCAAAAAATTATAATACGCTAATATGCGTGGGCTTATGGCTTGGTCCGGATGCCCGCTAAAGAGAGAGTGGCAAGCCCGGCGCTGAAGCCACCAACCAAATGGGAGTGAATTATGAGCAAGAAGCTCTTGATCGTCATGGCCAACACGGATCCGCGTAACGGCGAGGAATTGGGCGCGCCCTTTTTCCAGGCCACCGTGGCCGCCGCCATGGAGTATGAAGTCGAAGTCATCTGCACCGCCACCTCGGGCCGCCTGATGAAGAAGGGCGAAGCCGAGAAGATGGTGGTGAAGGAAGGATCGCCCAAGACGGTCTACGATTTCATCAAGGACGCGCACGATGCAGGCGTCGTGTTCAAGTGTTGCTCTCCCAATCTTGATCTCTTTGACATGACCGAGGCCGATCTTATTCCCGAATGCACGGGTATCGTCGGCGGCGCCTATCTGGTCGAAGAGATCATGGAAAGCGATTGTCGGGTTCTCACCTACTAAGGAGCAACACAGGATGAGCCATGCCCACGGTTCGCGGGTTCAGGAGTTTATCGGCGATCCGGTATCGGAAGCGCCGCAGGTTCCGCGCGCAAAATTGGAAGAAATCTTCCAGGACATTCAGAGCGACATTCGCTTCGACCATGAGTTGAATGGCTGCCTGAATTGCGGCATCTGCACGGCGACCTGTCCGGCCGCCTATTATTACGACTACAGCCCGCGCGAAATCGTGCAGCTCCTGTGGACGGAAAATCTGGAAGGCATCTACGACGCCATGCAGGAAAAGATCTGGGCCTGCGCCCAGTGCTATACCTGCGCGGCGCGTTGTCCCTTCGGCAATTCTCCGGGCGGTCTCGTCATGCTGATGCGCGAGACCGCCATCAAGCACGGCATGGAATCGGCCAAGAACGTGCTCCGGCCCTTCAGCCGCGTCATGCTCAAGCTCATTTCCACCGGCAACCAGTTGGCCCCCGACATGATCAATCCCGATCATTTCGCCGATTGGGGTCCGAACATCGCCAAGGTGAAGGCGCCGCTGAAGACGCTGCGCCGCGCCATTCCCATGCCGACGCTGAACACCACCACCACCGCCTGGGAAGTGAACCTGAAAACCTCGGTGGAACTCTACACCATCTGGGAGATGACCGGGGTTCTCGACCAGCTGGAGACCATCGACCAGAACCTCTTCGACGTGATCTCGGACATCATGGATGAGAAGCGCGACGAGTGGAAAGACTTTCTCGACGATCAGGACGACGATTGATCCATCAACAATCGGCGCTTGATCTGCGCCTGGGAGGGAACCCGCATGGCAAAAAAGCCAACCGCACCAACTGAAGGCGAACGCTTCACCGGCCACGGGGCCGAGTGGCGCCCCGCCAACCTGAGCCCGGAGGATGCGCGCACCGCCACCGCCTGGGTCGAGCAGAAGATCGACAAGCGCTCCATGCTGGTCAACAAGGACCGCGTGGCCGACGTGCGCGACGCCATGTGGGAGTTGGAGAAGGACGGCCAGATCGTCGTGCACCGCATCCGCGACGAGCATGAGCCGGTCATGGCCAAGACGCTTTACGGCTGGGACAAGAAGATCCCCACCAACCAGCTCTGGCATCACAAGTCATGCGGCCAGTGCGGCAATATTCCAGGCTATCCCGCCTCGCTGCTCTGGGTCATGAACCAGTTTGGCACGCGCTATCTGGACGAGACCGACCAGACCTCGTGCACCGCCTGGAACTATCACGGCTCCGGCATCGGCAACCTCGAAAGCCTGGCCGCCGTCTTCCTGCGCAATTTCCACCAGGCCTATGTCGCGGCCAAGGCCCAGGGCCTGCCGGAAGGCTATTACTATCCGCTGGTTCACTGCGGCACCTCCTTCGGCAACTACAAGGAAGTGCGCGGCTATCTTCTGTCCTCGGCCAAGCTGCGCGAGAACGTGAAGAAGATCCTGGAGAAGCTGGGCCGTCTCGTCGACGGCAAGCTGCTGATCCCGGAAGAGATCGTGCATTACTCCGAATGGGTGCACATGATGCGCCACCAGATCGCCGAACGTCAGACGATCGATGTGAGCCACATCCGCGCCACCGTCCATCCGGCCTGCCACGTCTACAAGATGGTGCCGCAGGATGCGATCTATGACGACGACATTCTGGAAGGCAACCGCGTGGCCGTGTCCACCGGCATCATGCAGGCCCTCGGTGCCCAGGTCATCGACTACTCGACCTGGTATGACTGCTGCGGCTTCGGCTTCCGCCACATCATTTCCGAGCGTGAATTCACCCGCTCCTTCGCCCTGGACCGCAAGATCAAGGTGGCGGTGGAGGAGGCCAAGGCCGATGTGATGATCGGCCATGACACGGGCTGCGTCACCACGCTCGACAAGAACCAGTGGATCGGCAAGGCCGTGGGCAAGAACTATGAACTGCCCATTCTCGCCGACATTCAGTTTGCCGCCCTTGCCATGGGGGCGCACCCCTACAAGATCGTGCAGTCCCACTGGCACGCCTCGGCCACCGAAAAGCTCCTGGAAAAAATGGGCATCGACTGGCTGGCCAAGAAGGCCGAATTCGAGGCCTATCTCACCGACGTCGAGGCGGGCAAGCAGGAAAACCTCTATGACCCGCGGCGCATGATCACCTCCGGTCCCGGCTTCAAGAAAATCGAGCAACGCACATGACAAAGCCCATTCTCATCGTCGGCGGTGGTCCCGCCGGTCTCTCCGCCGCCCACATGCTGGCCCAGCTTGGCCAGAAGACCGTGCTGGTGGAAAAACTGCCCCACCTCGGCGGCGCGCCCATCGTCTCGGGTTATGCCAAGCTCGTGCCCTCGGGCGAATGGGCCAAGGACGCCATCGGCGGCATGATCGACCGCGTCGAGAAGAACAAGCTGGTGGATGTCCGCCTCAACACCACCGTCAAGGACTTCAAGGGTGAGCCGGGCAAGTTCGTGGCCACCCTGTCGGACGGCAAGAAGGTGGAGGCGGCCTCGGCCGTGCTGTGCACCGGCTTCACCCACTTCGACGCCATCAACAAGCCGGAATGGGGCTTCGGCACGTTCCCGGACGTGGTGACGACCGCCCAGGTGGAGCAGATGATCTCCTCCGGCAAGGGCGTGCGCCGTCCCTCCGACGGCAACAAGCCGCAGCGTGTGGCCATCCTTCTCTGCGTCGGCTCGCGTGACCGCCAGATCGGTCGTGAGTGGTGCTCCAAGATCTGCTGCTCGGTCTCGGCCAACCTCGCCATGGAAATCCGCGAGGAACTGCCGGATTGCCACGTCTACATCTACTACATGGACATCCGCACCTTCGGCCTGCTCGAAACCAAGTACTATTGGCGGAGCCAGGAAGAGTTCAAGGTGAAATACATCAAGGCGCGCATCGCCGAAGTCACCGCCCAGGGCGACAAGCTGCTGGTCAAGGGCGAGGACACGCTGGTCAAGCGTCCCATCACCATTCCCTTCGACATGGTGGTGCAGGCCATCGGCATGGATCCGAACGTTGACAACATGCTGCTCTCGGCGGTCTTCGACGTGAAGCTGGAGCCGCACGGCTACATCGGCAAGGCCAACAGCTATGGCACGCAGGGCGCGACCTCGCGTCCGGGCGTCTTCGTGGCGGGCTCGGCCACCGGGCCGGAAACCATCGACGACTCCATCGCCCAGGCCAATGCCGCCGCCCTTGCCGCCTATACCGCGGCCCAGGGTGTCACGCTCAAGGCGGCAGAATAGGCCGATGCGCTGGCGGACCGGTCATAGCGCGCCCAAGGGCGCGGCGGCGCTGCCGCCCCTGCCGGAGCTTCACCTGAGTGGTGAAATCCTGCGGCAGGCGCTGCAGGCCGTCATCCAGGGCGCGGAGGAACTGGGCGGCATCGAGCGTTATGTCGATGCCCTCAAGCTCAAGTCCGACCTGTTCAAGGACGCTCTGGCGGAGGGCAAGCACCGCACCATTCCGCTCGAAACCTTCATGAGCCTCGCCACCTTCATGTCCTCGGTCCGGCGGCGGATCACCCCCTACCTCGACGAAAAAGGCATGAAGACCATCCGCGAGGGGCTTGGCATCCTGCTGGATAACGTGGCCGACACCACGGCCACCGACCAGCGCATGGCCGGTTTCGCCCGTCTCTTCCCGGACGACCGCGCCCACACCTATGTGCGCGATCTCGCGGCGGAAGTTCTGCACTACACCGACCCCGAGCGTTATCCGCTCATGTGCCGCTGGGTGTGGGACGCCGCCACGAACACGGGCGCGCTGCGCGAAATGTGGTTCGGCGACAATGTCGATCACACCATCATTCCGGCGACCGACAGTTACGAAACCTTCCTGGCGCTGCGCCGCGATCTCGCCACGCTCCTGACCGAAAATGGCGTGTTCCGCGACCACCTCTTCTACATGGACCTGCTGGTGGCCCAGGTGTACTCACACTACATCTGCGCCCAGGGCGGCACCTATCTCCGGGCCGACTTCGCCTCGCCGCAGGATCCCATGCAATACACCCGCCGCCTTCTGGGCCTTGATGGGGTCGAGCCGCGTTCCGGCCGCGCCCGCCTTAAGTCCATTGATGGCAACGCCTTCATCATCGACGACCACAAGCTCCTCGGCTGAAAGGGATCGCTCCATGGCCATTCATGAAAAATCACTGATCCGTCCCGAGGACATCAAGAGCCAGGAAAACCTGGTCATCGATGGCATCGACGTGTCGGGCCACTGGTCCACCTTCATCAGTGCCCGCAACATCACCGATTATAACGAGAAGATGCAGGACGAGATCGCGGCCCTGCCGGGCGGCGAGAACATCCATCGCTGCTGGCAGTGCGGTTCCTGCACCAATGCCTGCACCGTGAACGCCCTCGAGCCGCGCTTCAACCCGCGCTACTGGATCTACCTCATCCGCATGGGGCTGGAGAGCGAGCTTCTGCGTGACAAGGACATCATCTGGCAGTGCGTGTCGTGCAACAAGTGCACCAACATCTGCCCGCGTGACGTGGTGCCGGAAGGCATCATGAAGGCCACCGCCAAGTGGCTGGAACTGAAGGGCCACACCGAGGTCAATCCCTCCACCCACTTCGACGAAGCCTTCATGGAACAGATTTCGGCCACGGGCCGCATCGAGGAAGGCAAGACCATGCGCATGCTGTTCAAACGCACCGGCCGTTCCCTGTTCCAGGACTGGCTCATCGAAATGGTCAAGCGTATCGCCGTGAAAATGCCCATGCATTACGTCTTCGGCATGGGTATCGAGCAGATCATTCCGCCGCGTGTGTCCGGCTGGAGGAAGCAACTCGGCCCGGCGCTCGATGAATATGTCCACGAAAGCGAAAAGAAGCAGCGTCAGGCGCTGGGTCTCGACCAATTGATCAGCATGGCGCAGGCCGAAGTCCGGCCCGCCCACCACAAAGCCGCGGAATAGGGAGAAAGCGCAATGGCTGAGATCATCAACACCATGAAGCGGGTGGCCTACTACCACGGCTGCGCCCTCGACGGCACGGGCCATGGCTACAACCGGTCCACCCGCGCGCTTGCCGGCGTTCTCGGCCTCGAACTCGAGGACGTGAAGAACTGGAACTGCTGCGGCGCCATGGAAACCAAGAACATCGACAACGAGGTCCAGACCTATCTGTCGTCGCGGGTTCTCTCCATCGCCGCCAACGAGATGGGCCACACCAAGGTGATGGCGCCGTGCAACGGCTGCTACCACAATCTCAAGAAGGCCGAATATGACCTGGGCCACAAGGAAAAGTCGCGCGAGGTGGTGGAGCGCATTTCCAGGAAGGCGGGCCACGAGCCCTACAAGGCGGGCCAGATCGAAACCATTCACGCCGTGGACTGGATCATGGAATCCATCGGCGAGGAAGGCATCCGCGAGCGCACCAAGGGCAAGCTCAAGGGCCTGAAGGTCGCCAACTATTACGGCTGCATGTACACCCGTCCGCGCCACATCTTCCCGGGACGTGACGCCGGCCCCGGCACCGAGTCGAACTTCCGTCCGCACTTCATGGATGACATTCTCGACGCCGCCGGTGCCAACAGCGTGGACTTTGCCATGAAGAGCGCCTGCTGCGGCGGCGCCCACACGCTCTGCGACTCCGACACTTCCACCAAGCTCTGCATCAACATCCTGCAGGCGGCGGAGGCCTCGGGGGCGGACGTGGTGGCAACCGAATGTCCCACCTGCCACGCCGGTCTGGAAATGCACCAGATCCGCGCCGAGAAGGTCTATGGCATCAAGACCAAGGTGAAGATGATCTACTTCACCCAGTTGCTCGGCATCGCCATGGGTCTGTCGCACCGCAAGGTCGGCCTGCAGGAGAACGTCTCCGACGCCTCCTCCGTGTTGAAGGCCAAGGGCATCTGATGGCCACCCCCTGGGACGAGATCGAACGCGGCGTGGAGGCCCCCGGCCAGACCCATGAGGGACTCATGGCGCTGGGCGAGCAGATCCTTGAAAACTGGCTGGAAGGCCGGGGCATCACCCCCACCGAGGCCAGGCGCGAGAGCTTCCGTCTCCTGGCGCTGCATCATCAGGGAGCCAAGGACGAACCCTCCTTCAACGCCTGCCGCGAGACCTGCCGCGAACTGGCCTGGCACTATAATCTGCTCAAGTCCGGCGGCCCGGAGGAGGGCAATGCCCAGCGCCTTGCCATGATGGTTCTGGTGGCGCGCCACCTGATGTATTTTGTGCGCGGCAAAATGGAAGTTGCGGAACTCGGCGAATTTTGCTGTTCTTCCAGACCAATCCGCGAGATGGATAAAGAATCTCTCCAAAACCAAGCAAGAGGCTGAACATGCCAAAAGTCAGAGGCTGCAATCTTCCCGACGATCTCCTGTATGACGTCGACAATCACATCTGGTTCCGCGAAATGGGCGACGGCAATGTCCGTCTCGGCATGACCACGGTGGCCACCGCTCTGGCGGGCCAGCTCGTGGCCTTCACGCCCAAGAAGGCGGGCAAAGCCATTGAGGCGGGCAAGTCCTGCGCCACGGTCGAATCCGGCAAGTGGGTGGGCCCGGCCAAGTCGGCGGTTGCCGGCGAAGTGGTCACGATCAATGACGAACTGGTGGGCAAGCCCAGCCTCGCCAACGACGATCCCTATGACAAGGGCTGGATGGTTCTGCTGAAGCCCAATGACTGGGCCGGGGTCAAGGCCTCGCTGACGCCGGGTTCGGCGGTGGCCGCCAAGTATGAGGCCAAGATGGCGGCGGACGGCTTCGCCGGCTGCGCCTGAGCCTGCCTGGATTTTGAAAAACCGCCGGGGCCAGGCTCCGGCGGTTTTTTCATGCGCTCTCTCATCATCGGATCTATGACAAGGCGTCAGAGCGGTGGTGGCTGTGATGGCGCAAGCCACCGCTGACTTAGAGATGGCGAGCACCTGACCTGAGTTTTGTTGCGCGCATCAAAAGTCAGGTTGCTCTAACGCAAAGGACCGGTCATGTGGCGTACTCTGGATTTCTCCTCCTGGCAGAGCATCCTCTCCACCCTCATCGGGCTGGCGCTCTTCACCTTCCTGGGCATCGGCATCCGGCTTCTGGTGCAGATGACGGTGCAGCAGCGCCGCGAGCGTATGAACCGCCAGATCAACGAACGCCTGCGCACCCTCATCGCCGCCTACAAGACGCTTGGCGGCTCCTTCACTGGCGATCTCGCCGTGGACCCCACCCACCGCCGCGATCTGCGCCGCCGCGCCGAAACGCCGGTGGAAACGGCCGAGGCTGCGCCAGAGGCCGAAGCCCAGCCATTGGACATGAGTGGTGGTTCGGACCGGGCGCGCCGCATCCGCGATGCGGTGGAGGCCTCACTCTCCGACATTATCCTGCTGGGCACCGAGGAGCAGGTGAAGCTCGCCGCCGCCGCGGCCCATGATCTGGTGGCGGGCAAGCCCGTTCATACCCACGATCTGGTGGTGTCACTGCGCAATTTCATCCGCGAGGCCCTGGACCTCGCGCCCATCCCTGAAACAGTGGCCTTGCCCCGGCAAGGCCCGACCCGCCCCGGTTCCGGCGGCTCAGGCGGCGGTGGCCGCGGGCGCGGCGGCGGTGAAACTGCCGGTGAAGGCGGCGGGCGTGGCCGCGGTGCCGGCGGCGGGGGCGGCATGGGCGGCGCTGGCATGGGCATGGGCGGTGTCGGCCTTGGCCTCGGCCTGGGTGCCCATCATGCCGCCGGTGATCCCACCGATCCTGATTCGCGCTGATCGGCTTCAGTCGATGCGCGGGCGGCTGAGGCAGCCCACCAGCAGGTCCATGCGCCGCTTGTTCAGCGCGGCCCAGGCCCTGGCGATCTGTGAATCAGTGATCGTGGGCTGTGGTGACTGGTGATCGAAGACCGCAGCCAGGAAACTTGTCAGTTCGGGATTGAGTTCAAAGGTGCGCAGATCGCCCTGGGTCCAGCCCAGCAGCATGGCGGCCTTGCCGAAGCGTTCGGGATCACGCTCCACCCGCGCCAATTGCCCCAGCTTCTCCAGCCGCAGGATGTCTTCCTTCAGCAATTGCGCGGCAAACATGCTGTGCGCCTGTGCCGCCTCCGCCCGCATGTCATCGATCAGTTTCATTTTTCCTCCGCTGCATCGGCGTCCGACAGGGTGGTGAGCCAGGCCGGATTCATTTCGTCATCATCCACCAGATCACAGGTCAGTGCCGATAAAATCTTTGTGGCCTCATCCGGCAGGCGATGCGGCATGGCAAAACCGTTGAGCCGCGCCCACAGCCCCACCCAGCAGCGCACCGTGGTCCAGGGATTATACCCGCCGCCGCCCAGCACCACGGCGCGCGGTGCCGCATTCACCACCTGCATCACCGCATCCCACAAAGCGTCATTGGACAGCATCATGCCGGACAGGGGATCACCCGCCAGTCCGTCAGCCCCACAGGTGATGACCACCGCCTCCGGCGCGAAGGCCTGAAGCGCGGGCAGCACGCCCTCCGCCATCACCCCGGCCAGTTGCGAATCACTGAAGCCGCGCGGCACCGGAAAGTTGCGGGCATGGGCCCCATGGCCCTGTCCGGTACCCGGCCAGCGCTTTTCCTCATGCACAGAAATGCATGTCACCCGTGCGTCGCCCGCAAAGGCATCCTCCACCCCATCGCCGTGGTGGGCATCGAGATCGACATAGGCCACGCGGGTCAGGCCACCGTCCAGAAGCGTCAGGATGGCAAAGACCGGATCGTTGAAATAGCAGAAGCCCGAGGCGCGGTTCCGGCGGCCATGGTGCGTGCCGCCGGCGGGGTGATAGGCAAGGTGTCCCGCAAGGGCCATGCGCGCCGCCATAACGGATCCCCCGACCGAACTGCTGGCACGCTCAAAAAGCCCTGTAAACACAGGATTTTCCATGGTTCCCAAGGCATAGGTCTCGCGCTCTTCGCGGGTCGCCCGGCCCGTGGCGCTGACGGTTTTTACCGCCGTCACATAGTCCGGCGCGTGAAAGCGCGTCAGCAGGGCCTCGTCCGCCATGGCACTTTCGGCATAATTGCCCTCGTCCAGCCAGCCGAGAATGCGGCACATGTCGGTCACCGGGCCGATGCGCCCGATGGCCAAAGGATGCCCCGGCGGATATCCCTTGGCGTGGTAGATGGGGTTGCTGACAAAAACCGGCTGTTTCCCAAGCGACACAGTCATGACTCTTGTGAGGGCGCAGGGGCCATCGTGCTTGACCTCGTATGCATCATGGTATTCTATTCATTCTAATATATGCGTGTACACAAACAAGCATAGAAAATACCTGTATTTTTTCCACGGAGAACCGCATGGCTGACAACCCGAAGAGCATGTCCATCATCGTCACCAAGGGCTCCTTGGACTGGGCCTATCCGCCCTTCATTCTCGCCACCACGGCGGCGGCCATGGATGTCAACGTCACCATGTTCTTCACCTTCTACGGTCTGGAGCTGTTGAAGAAGAAGCTCGACCTGCAGGTGTCGCCCCTCGGCAACCCCGCCATGAAGATGCCCATGGGCGGCATCCACATGGCCATGCCCAACATCGTCGGCATGCTGCCCGGTGTCGATGCGGCTGCCACGGTCATGATGAAGAACATGATCAAGAAGAAGGGCGTGGCCTCCATCGAGGATCTGCGCACCGCGGCGGTTGAATCCGACGTGAAAATGATCGCCTGCCAGATGACCATGGATCTCTTCGAATACAAGATGGAGGACATGATCGAAGGGCCGGTTCTGGGCGGTGCGGCCTCCTGGGTCGACCTCGCCACCAAATCCGACATCAACCTCTTCATCTGATTTCAAGGAGACATCATGGCTGACAAGACTCTCGACGCAAAGGGCCTCAACTGCCCCCTGCCCATTCTGCGCGCCAAGAAGGCGATCAATGAGATCAGCCCAGGCCAGACTTTGGAAGTGCTGGCCACCGACCCGGGTGCCGTCGCCGATTTCGCCGCCTTCTGCCGGACCACCGGCAACGAACTGATGGAATCCGGCCAGACGGGTAACGTTTACCGCTTCGTGATCAAGAAAGTATAATTTCCACTTGGGCAACCGTGCGGAACCCCGAGGCAAAGAACGGGCCGCACATTGAGGGGATCGGGATATGACGACTTCAACTTTCCGCCGCGCGCCGCTGTTTACGGCCGTGGGGCTTGCGGCGCTCACCATGGGCGCTTCGCTCGCTTCGGCCACTGAGGGCTATTTCCAGTTGGGCTTCGGCCCGCGCCAGAGTGCCATGGGCGGCACCGGCGTGGCCAACTCTGTGGACGCCATGGCCCAGGCGCTGAACCCGGCGGGCATCGCCGGGCTGGACAAGCAGTGGCAGCTGGGTGCGGCGGCCTTCATGCCCTACCGCGGTTATGACGGCACGGGCACCGGCTTGGTGACCTCCGGCAGCGTCGAAAGCGACTCCAACTTCTTCGTGGTGCCCAACGCCGCCTATATCCGTCCCATTGATGAGGACTCGACCTTCGGTCTGGTGCTCTATGGCAACGGCGGCATGAACACCAATTATTCCGCCAACTATAATTGTACGCCGGGCGCGCCGGGCGTTTTCTGCGGCATGGGCAAGACCGGCGTTGACATGATGCAGGCCTTCCTCTCGGCCACCTATGCCCGCCGCATGGGCCCGGTGAAGATTGGCATCGCGCCCACGATTGTCGCCCATCGTTTCCGTGGCTTGGGTCTTAGCGCCTTTGCTCCCATGTCCTCTGACGCGGCTCACCTCACCAACAATGGCTATGACTATGCCTTCGGTGCGGGCCTGCGCGGTGGTGTTGAGTTCGATCTGGCTGAAAACCTGCGCATCGGCGTGGCCGGCCAGACCAAGATGTGGATGTCGAAGTTCAGCAAGTATCGCGGCCTCTTTGCCGAGCAGGGCGACTTTGACATTCCGGCCGCCATCACGGCCGGCATTTCCTTTGACGCCACCCCGGACCTGACCCTGAACTTCGACTACCAGCACATTTTCTATGAAGGTGTGAAGGCGGTCTCCAACGGCTTCCCGGCTGGTGGTTTTCTGGGTGACGACAATGGCCCTGGCTTCGGCTGGGGGGATGTCGACGTGTTCAAGGTGGGTGCCGAGTGGAAGGCCAGCGACGACTGGACGCTGCGCGCCGGTTACGCCTATGTCACCAGCCCCATCAAGAGCGATGACGTGACACTCAACATTCTGGCCCCGGGCGTGGTGCAGCACCACATCACGGCGGGTGCCGCCTACAAGATGTCGGACACCGGCACACTGGAGTTCTTCGGCATGGTCGTGCCGGCCAGCCATGTGAAGGGACCTGAAGTCACTCCCTCCGGCGCGACGCCTGGAAGCACGGTTGACCTGAACATGCACCAGTTCCAGTTCGGCTTCGGCTACACCAAGAAGTTCTGATCCACCATCACGGGATCAAGCGAAGAGCGCGGGGTTTCCCCCGCGCTCTTTTCACAAGAGCAACCTGACTTTTGCTGGACTCAGCAAAAGTCAGATAAGTTGCTCGCCATCAA
>CALMUW010000029.1 GCA_937872985.1 uncultured Alphaproteobacteria bacterium | reverse complement strand
GCCCACGCGTGGGCCGTCCCCCACCGCCGAAATCACATCCGGTCCGCGCACCATGTCACCCGCCGACCACAGCCATGGTTCGCTGGTGCGGCCCCCGGCGTCAACCTTCAGCCGCCCGCGGTTCCATTCCAGCTTCTCGGTCAGGGCTTGGCCAAGGAGAGCCGTGTCGGTCGCCTGGCCAATGGCTTCCACCACCATGGTGCCGGGGTGGATGCGTTCGTCTCTGCTGTCATAGCTCGGCGCGAAACGGCCCTGCGCGTCGAAGATCGATTTGACCTTCCAGGTGCGAAGGCCCGCCACTTTGCCGCCCTTGATCACCACCTCCTGCGGGCCGCGCGCATCAAAGATCTGGATGCCTTCCTCCTGCGCTTCCTTCACTTCCTCAGGGTCGGCGAGGAAATGGGCAAAATCCTCCAGCGCCGTGACGGTCAGCTTCACCGTGCCGTATTTCTGTTTCTGCAGGCGGGCCAGTGTGCGGGCAATGTCCATGGCCACGTTGCCGCCGCCGATGACCACCGCCTCGCGCGGGGTGCCGATGTCCTCGCCCGCCGTAACCCGGCGCAACAGATCCACGGCCTTGCGCACGTCCTTGTGGTCGCTGCCGGGAATGCGTGTCCCGCGCCCCATCTGCAGGCCAAGCGCCAGCAGCACCGCATCATTGCCGCGCCGCAGCTTCTCCAGCGTGATGTCCTCGCCGATCCTGGTGTTGCACTTGATCGCCACACCCATGGCGCGGATCACATCGACATCGCGGTCAATGGCGTCATAGGGCAGGCGATATTCCGGAATGCCCCAGCGCGTCATGCCGCCTGGCTTGTCCAGCGCCTCATAGACCGTGACCCTGTGGCCCTTGCGGGCCAGGTCGAAGGCCGCGGTGAGGCCCGCCGGGCCGCCGCCGACGATGGCGATCTTGCGCCCGCTGGTTTCCTGTGGCGGTGCCAGCAGCTTGAGACGCTGCTCAAAGGGCACCTGATCGATGATGTGGCGCTTGAGCCAGCGAATGGCGATGGGCTGGCCCGTGTGGCCCGCCGCACAGGCCGTTTCGCACTTGTGGGTGCAGACGCGCCCGCAGATCTCGGAGAAGGGATTGGTGCGGTAGAGCAGCTCAAAGCCGCGATTGTAATCGCCGTCGCGAATGGCGCCGATGTAATCGGGAATGTCCATGTGGGCCGGGCAGGTGGCCTCGCAAATGCCGCAGGCCACGCAGCGGTCGGCCTCGGCCCGGGCTTCTTCCACCGAATAACCGTCGACGATTTCGGCGAAGGAGCTGACGCGCTCCTCGGCGTGCATCTCGCCCATGGCGACGCGGGTCTCCGGCACCAGCCGGTGATGCTCGGGCCGATGATAGCCAAGTTCCGAGTGATCCCAGGATTTGGCGTCGATCCCCGGCGTGAACCGGAAGGCATCGGGGTCGCTGTCCACCCAGATATATTCGTTGGACATGGCAAGCGACCTGGTCATGCACACATCGACGCAGAGCGCACACCAGCAGCAGCGGCCATAGTCGATGCGCGGACGCAAGCCGGAGTCGCCGTTCTTCGCTTCATGTCCCGGCACCGGCACCATGTCGATGGCGCCGTTCTGGCAAATCGCCTCGCAGGTGCCGCAGCCGATGCACAGGTCCACATCGTTCTTGTGGAAACCGCGATAGCGCGCCGCTCCCGGCCGCTCGGTCAGGGGATCGCGGATGGTGACGGGATCGCGGAAGACATTTTTCCACGCGGTGAAGGGCGAGAGGATGTCGTGCAGGCCCATGGCGTTACCTCTCGATTTCCGGCGGATAGGTGTGGAGTGACACCATCAGCGCTGCCACATCGGCAATGTTGGTGCCGACGATCATCTTCTCCAGCAGCGCCACCGCATGGGTGTAGGAGGGACCGCGCACATTGACGCGGCGCGGATAGCCGCTGCCGTCGGTCACGAGATAATAGCCATATTCGCCACGCGAACATTCGCCGCGCACATAGACCTCGCCGCGCGGAATCTTCCAGTGCAGCACATTGGGCACCTGCGCCATCACCGGTCCCGTCATGGGCATGCGCGCCAGCATCTGGCGCACCAGATCAATGGAGAGGTGGACATCGCGGCGGCGCACGTCGGCCCGCGTGTAGATGTCGGAATCACGACCGAAGACCGGCTCGAAGTCGAGCTTGTCATAGATGAGATAGGGCTGGTCGCGGCGCACGTCCTTCACCACCCCGGCGGCGCGGGCGTTTGGCCCCGTCACGCCATAGAGGTCGATCCATTCCCTGGGGATGATGCCCTGGCCCACGGTGCGCTTCTTGAACACGGCATTGTGGAACATCACGGTTTCCACGTCGGCCATGATTTCTTCGATGGTGCGCAGCGTCTCTTCCATGCGTCCGGCAAAACCATCGGGCAAGCCGTCGCGCACGCCCCCCGGCATGATGAACATGTGATAGATGCGCGCGCCCGTCAGTTCCTCGAAGCGGTCGAGCATGAGGTCGCGGGCATAGGTGGTCCATTGCCCGATGACCGGCTGGCCGAGGCTGCCGGACTGGCCGCCGAGATACATCATGTAGCTGTTGATGCGCCCCATCTCCAGGATGAGCGCGGTGATCCACTTGGCCCGTTCCGGCGTTTCGATGCCAGCCAGTTCCTCCACCGCGCGGCCATAGCAATATTCGTTGAAGTCCGGCTCCGGCACGCAGATGCGGCAGACGATGGGGAAGCACTGGATGAAGGTGCGCCGCTCCATCAGCTTTTCAAAGCCGCGATGGAGATAGCCCACATGGGTATTGGCCTGCACGACCTCGTCGCCGCACACCGTCAGTTCCAGCGCCATGTTGCCGGTGATGCCGGGATGTTGCGGTCCCTGCCACAGCTTCAGGTATTTGCCCGACGTGAGGTCGATGTCGAGCGAGCCATCGGGCCGTGCTGCGGGATACTGGCTGCGATCGGGATGATAGCCGGCGCGCGTCGCGGGCAGGTCAGCGTCACCGTTCTCGGTTTTCAGAAACGTGCTGCGCACCGGAGGAAGAAAATTCATCTCAGGCCTCGTCCGGATAGAGTTTCTGTTTCATGTGCAAGGCGGGATCATGGGTGATCCGGCCCGGCCGATGATTGAAGGTGCGCTCCGAGAAGGCCTTGGTGTCGAAGTCGCGGCGATAGGGCGGAATCTCCACCCAGCCCTCGAGAATGAAGGGCTCGTTGAGGCGCGGGCTGCCGGGAAAGTCGATGCCGAACATCTCCTTGAGTTCGCGCTGATAGGTGGCCGCCGCCGGCCACATGTCATGGATCGATTCCATCGTGGCGTGGCCGCGATCGATAAAACAGCGCAAACCGATGTCGCGGGCGCGGGGCCGGTCATGCAGCAGATAGGTGAGCTGGAACTGACCATCCTCCAGCCAGTCCACCGCCGTCAGCAGCACGAGATGATTGCAGCCCTCATGCTCTCGCAGGTGATGCAGCAGGGCGCGCACATGGCCGGGGGACACCGTGATGAAGGACAGATCATCACGCTGCTCGTGCGCATCGAGAATGGGAAAGAGATGGCTGAGCCTGTCGAGAAGTTGCCGCATGGGGGTCACCAATTGTAGTCCGGCATGTCCCAGTCGTGGATCACCTTCTTCTGGTTCGCCTTGTACCAGTCGAAGTTCTGGGCATATTTGTTGGCACCTTCGCCCTTGCCGGCGCGAATGAGCTTTTTCAGTTCGAGGAATCCGGCCAGCAGCGCCTCGGGCCGGGGCATGCAGCCCGCAATGTAGAGATCGACCGGCAGATAGTCGTCGAGGCGCTTGATGGTGTTGTAGGAATCCCAATACATGCCGCCGTTGATGGTGCACGAGCCGAGACCGACGACATATTTCGGATTCTGCATCTGCTCGTAGGAGCGGATGACGCGTTTCAGCGTCTTGACCGAAAGATAGCCCGAGATGATGAACAGGTTGGACTGGCGCGGCGTGGGCCGCCACTGCACACCATAGCGGTAGGCGTCGAAACGCGGCGTCATCAGCGGTCGCATTTCGATGGCGCCGCAACCCGTGCCGAAACCCAGGATCCACAGGGATTCCGCCCGTGCCCAGTTGAACAGGTCCTCGATGATCTTGCCATAGGCGGGCGCATGGACCGAAGGCCTGGCCTCGCAATAATAGTCGCGCAGGGGTTCGACCTCGAACTCCACCCCGTCGGGGCCCTTGACCAGCCGTTTTTCCAGTTCTTGTTTCATGACAATCTCACACCACCAGGATGGACAGGATGCCGATGGGCACCGCCCAGGTCAGGAACCAGCGGATGGACTGTTCCACCCGGAAGCGCGGAAAGACCACGCCCACCAGCACCGACACCATGTAAATCAGAAAGACCTTGAGGAAGAATACCGGCCAGGACGTGGCCCCGCCGAAAAACAGGTTCATGTAGATGACGATCTTGGCGATGGGGAAGATCGCCCGGTTGGTCTGCAACAGCGCCAGATAGGACGAATGATATTCCGTGGGCGGACCAATGGGAATTTCCTGCGGTGCCAGCACCACGTCAAAGGGCGGGCGCATCATGGAGCCGAGGAAGGACAGCATGGCCGCCGCCACCGCGAGCGGATTGGTGAATAATGTCCAGTGCTGGAAACCGCCCTGCTGGGCCGCCACGATGTCGGTGACCGACAGCGTGTGATATTGCAGCGCCACCGAGAACACCGCCATGGCCATGGGCAGTTCCGCCGCCGTCACCTGGGCCAGGCCACGGCTGACACCGATGGCGGAATAGGGGTGGCCGCTCTCCGCCGCCCCGAGCGCCATGCCCAGAGTGCCGAAGAAAATGAAGTAGAGCGCCAGGATCAGATCGCCCGCGAAGGACAGGTTGGAGAACATGGTGGAGCCGTAGATCGACGGCACGAAGAGCAGCAGGCCGACGCCGCCCGACAGGCGGAACACGGGGCCGAGGTAATACATCACGCCATGGCTGATGTGGCTTCGCAGGCTGTAGTTCTTGATGAGGTCGATATAGTTCTGCCAGATGGGAATGCCGTGGCGGCGGCCCACGCGGGCGGCAATCTTGGCGATGAGCGCCGTCTGCAACAGGCCGAAGTTGACGACGATGAACAGCGTCAACAGGGCGTAGGGGATTTTGCTCCAGGTGAATTCCATGGCTTAGACCCCCAGCGACAGAAGGTAGGCAGCCAGAACAAAGCCCAGGAACTGCAGGGCGTAGGTCTGGCCATTGCCGGTATAGAGTTTGCGCGCGAAATCAGCCCCGGCATGCAGCGATCCGGTCACCGTGTCCCAGAAGGCGGTGGCCAGGGGCTGCACCAGGAAGCCCAGCGCCTTGCGATAGGGCGCAAAGAAGTTCCAGGCAAAATGGGTCGTTTCGGGACGGAACGGCCGTTCCGCCGAATAGGCGATGTTGAACTGCTTCACCCACTGGGCCTTGCGGTTGAGGAACAGCAGCCACAGGAACAGCGTGGCGAAAATCACCGCCACGATGATCATGATGGCCATGGGATCCCAATAGCCATAGTCGCTGGTGATGCGGAACCCGTCCCAGGTCAGGCCATTGGCGGGCAAAAGCCTGGTCATGTATTCGTCAACCCGGCGCAGGGCCATGCCCGGCACCACGGCGACCGCGATGAGGATCACGACATAGATCATCTGCGGCACCATCAGCCAGAAGGGCGCTTCCTTCACCCGGCGGTGCTCGTCCTTCAACTGGCCAAGGAAAATCGTGTGGATCAGCCGGAACAGATAAAGGAAGGCAATGGGACCGGAGAAGAACACCAGGATCATGGGCAGGCGGTAATCGCTGGTCAGCAGCGCGTTGTAGAAAATCCAGCGCCCGCCGAAGCCCGACAGCGGCGGCACGCCCGACATGGCGATGATGCCGATGAGCACCGAGATGAAGGACAGCGGCATGAGCGTGATGAGACCGCCCATGCGATACATCTCGCGCGTGCCGGTGCGCTTGGCCACCCCGCCCACCGCAAGAAAGAGCATGGACTTGTAGACATAGTGGTTGATGACGAACATGAGCGCCATGAGCCAGCCCAGGTGGTTCATCATGGCAAGACCGAACTGCGCATAGCCCATCTGGCCGATGGAGGAATAGGCGAGGAGCCGCTTGCTGTCCTCCTGGAAGATGGCCATGAGATTGCCGAGAAGGGCGGTGAGGGCGGCAATCCACAGGAGCACATGGGTGAGGTCGATGCCGCCGAGACGCTGGCGCCCCATGGTGAGCAGCACCACTACCAGCCCATAGAGACCGGCCTTCAGGAGAATGCCGGAGACCATGGGCGAAACATCGGTTTCGGCTTCGGCGTGGGCGCCGGGCAGCCAGATGTGCAAGCCGATGGCGGCGGTCTTGGTCATGAAGCCGATGGCGAGCAGCACGAAGACCCAGGGAGCGACAGCCGCCGGAACCCTGGCCAGGCCGCCGAGCGGCATGACCGGCGCGCCATTGGCGGCGAGGGCAAAGCCCGCGAGGATCAGGAAGGCGCCCCCCAGCGAAAAGACGATGTAGGACAGCGCATGGGGCTCGGAGTCCTTGCCGCGCAGGATGAGGAAATAGGAGCCGACGGTGAGCACTTCCCAGGCGGCGAAGAAATCGAAGCTGTTGCCTGCCAGCAGAAGCTGAGCCATGCCCGCATACATGAGCATGGCGGAAGGGTAGAAGCCGGGGCGCTTGCCATGGACGTGATAGCTGGCGAGCAGCACGACCGCTCCGCCCAGCAGCATGATGACGGCGAAGATCATGCGCAGCGGATCATAGGCCTGCCAGGTCAGGGCAAACCATGCCACAAGGCCCGCAATGGCCAGCGTGTTGTTGACCCAGGCCGGCAGACGGTCGGTGACCAGGAAGGCCAGTGCAAAGAGCAGCGGCAGGCCCATGAGCAGATTGGTCTGGCCGGAGAAGCGTCCCCACAGCCACGCCAGCGCCCAGCCCGCGATCAGCACCACGAGGGTGGGAAGGCCCTTGGCCGGGGCGCAGGCCAGTTTCTGTTCCGGCACCGCGCGCTTGATGGCATAGCCGAACCAGCGGAAGAGATAGGCCGCCTCCACCAGCGCCCCGAAGAGAATGACGGCGAGGAGCGTCAGCCTGCCATTGGCGGCAAGGGCGTGCGCCAACTCCCACTTGGCATAGAAACTGGGGAAGGGCGGCAGGCCGGTGAGCAATGCAATGAAGGTGGCGAAGGCGAAGATCAGCGGCGGCCGGGCGCGCAAGGCCGCCCAGGCCGTAAGGCCGCGCTCCACCACCATGCCGGAGAGGAAGTAAAGCCCCGCCTTGGCGATGGCGTGCGACACCAGAATACCGAAGGCCACGAACCAATAGGCACTGCCCAGAATGTCGCGCTGGCCGACAATGGCAAGCACCAGCCCGATCTGCGCGATGGAGGAATAGCCCAGCAGGCGGCGGTCATTGTGCTGCGGCAGCGCCAGGATATTGCCCGCAAGGAAGGTCAGAACGCCAATGCCCGTGGTCATGGGCAGGAAAGCCGGCCCGCCGATGGCAAGCAGCTTGTCGGCGGCATAAAGTGTCGCCGTGCCCGCCGCCGCCGAGAACAGGGCGGAAAAGGCGGGATGTGCCGATTCATAGATGTCCAGCGCCCAGCCATTGGCCGGGAAGGGCTTCAACTCAGCCACGATGGCGATGAAGATGAGGAAGAAGGCGATGGCCAGGCTGCCGCCGACGCGGCCCATGGTGACGGCGGCCATGCCGTCGATGTTGAGATTGCCCGTGCCATGGTAGGCAAAGATGATGCCCACCAGAAGGAGAGCGGAAATGATCTGTGACACCACGAGGTATTTGAAGCCCGCGCCCAGGGCCAGCGCATCGTCCGACAGCAGAATGAGACCGGCGGTGGCAATGGCCGCGAGTTCGAAAAACACAAAGAGGTTGAACAGGTCGCGGGTGAGGACGATGCCGCAATAGGCCATGACCGCGATCATCACCACCGCCATGGCGCGCTGGCCGATGGCAAGCAGGGTGTCCTTCAGATAAATGGCGGCGAGCAGCCCGGTCAGCGTGATCGTCAGTGCAAGGACGGATTCCGCCAGGCCCATGCGCAGATTGATGGCGAAGGGCGGTGCCGTGCCCGCCGTCAGAATGTCCACCGGGACTGCCCCGGCCCAGCCCAATTGCCAGACCCACCAGCCTGAAACCGCCGCCCCCGCCGCCATGGCGGCAAGCGTCAGGGCATAGGCGATATGCCGGTTGGAGATGAGGCCGAGCAGGAAAGCGGCGGCCAGCGGCAGGGCGATGAGAAGGAGGGCGCTCACCATTTGAGCTCCGTGAACGTGCTGATATCCAGAGTGCGCTTGGCTTGATAGAGTTTATAGGCATAGGCCAGCATCAGTGCGGTGACGCCGACGCCGATGACGATGGCGGTGAGCACCAGCGCCTGCGGCACGGGATCGATGATCCGGGCCGGTGCTTCGCCGGCGGGCAGCGTGCTGTCGATGATCGGCGCAGTGCGGCCATGCATGTAGCCGATGGCGACGATCACCAGATTGACGCCGGAATCGGCGATGGTGAAGCCGACGATCATGCGCATCAGGTTGCGCTGGGTCAGGGCCCCGTAAAAGCCGATGAGGATGAGCAGGAAGCCGGTGGCAAGGCTGATCTGGGCCATCACAACTCCTCCGTTTCCGACAGGTCGGCGAGAATTGACGAGAATTCTGAACCGACCTTGAGACCAATGAGTGAATAGATGAGCGGAATGGCCCCGGCCGAGAACAGTTGTCCGACCTGACCCGTGGGCAGAATGCGGTTGTCGAGGAAGCCGCCCGCATAATAGAGCCCCGCCAGGCCGATGAGCACATAGGCCACGCCGGAGAGCGACTCGATGAAGCCAATGATGCGATGGCCGAAGCGCCGTTCGGGGTCGGCCAGCAGCAGCAGCAGCACGCCGGAGGCAATGACCGCGCCGCCCTGGAAACCGCCGCCGGGGGTCAGGTGGCCATTGCTGAAGATATAAACGCCCAGCAGCATGATGAGGGGTGCCAGAAGACGGCTGCCGGTGGTGAGAAGCTCGCCCGCAGGCACGCGGGTGTGCGGCCGCGGGGTCAGCCGGTCGCGCGCCAGCACCAGCCCGACGATGGCCGCCGACAGGAAGAGCACCGTCACCTCGCCCAGGGTGTCGAGGCCGCGATAGGTTACGACGATGGCGGTGACGATGTTGGCGGCACCAAGATCCTGCGCCGTGCGCTCGGCATAATAGAGTGCCGTGGGATTGAGGCTCGTGTCCGGATGATAGGCAAGGAACAGCGGCAGGAAAACCGCGCCGAGAGCCAGGATCAACAACAGGGCGGCAAATCGCCTAACCATTCTCGCCTCCGCGCACCCGGCCCAGAATGAAGAAGAACAGGAAAGTGGTGAGGCCGCTGCCGATGGCCGCTTCCGTCATGGCCACGTCGGGCGAGGCGAGAAGCAGGAACAGCACCGAGGCAAAGAGGCTGACCAGACCCGCCGCCAGTATGGCGATGGGCAGGCTGCGGCCGGTGATGGCGAGCACCGCCGCGCCCAGCATGGCGATGGCGAGAACGACCGTCAGCGCGACGGAAAAGGTGGTCATCACGCTTCCTCCTTGTCTTCCGCCAACCGGTCCACCGTGGTGATCGACGCGCGCGGGGTGCCGATGCGGTGGGCAGCCCGCGCCAGCACCTGCGACGACAGAGGATTGGTGAACAGCACGAAGATGGCGATGATGGCGAGCTTCAGCCACCACGCGGGTTGCAGCACACCGATGCCTGCCAGCGACAGGATGGTGCCGAGCGTGGTGGCCTTGGTGCCCGCCTGAATGCGGTCGAAGAGATCAGGCATGCGGGTGAGGCCAAGCCCGCCGAGAAACAGGAACATGGCGCCGCCGAGAAGCAGGAAGCCGCCGATGATTTCGCGCAGGGCACCCATCACAGCCCCCGTTCCAGATAGCGCGCCACCACAATGACCCCGAGGAAGGAGAGCAGCGCATAGACCACCGCGACATCGAGATAGATGCCGCGCCCCTCCACCAGGGCCACGAGCGCGATGCCGGTGATCATGATGATGGTGAGAACGTCGAAGGCTACGACCCGGTCGGCATCGTTGGGGCCGACGAGGAAACGGTAAAGCGTCAGCAGGAAACCCGCGCCCGCCAGGGCCGCCGCAGCGAGGATGAAGACCTCAACCATACATCGCCTCCAGATAGGGTTCGAAGCCGGAAACGATGGCCTGGGTGGCGCCTTCGATGCTGTCGGATTCGACGTGGACCCAATGGATGTAAAGATATTCTCCCTCCATCTCGACGGTGAGCGTGCCGGGAGTGAGCGTGATGGAATTGGCAAGTAGCGCCCGCCCCGTCCTGCTTTTCAGCCTGGTGCGCACCTTGACGATGCCGGGGGTGAGCGGCAGGGCAGGATTGGCGACGATGCGCGCCACATCGAGATTGGCCTTCACCAGCTCCTTGGCGAAGAAGGGAATGTAAAGCAGCGCGGCCATGAAGGCCTTCGGCGTGGCGCGGAATTCCGACAGGAAGGAAATGTCCGGGTCAAAGGCCAGGGCGATGATGGCGGAAACCACCAGTCCGGCGAGAACAACATCTTGAGCGAGTGAGCCGTTCAGCAGGAGCCAAAAGGACAAAAGAGTAGCGAAAAGCAAGATGCGGCGCATCGTCACTTTGCAGGCCCCTTGACGGGGCCGGACCTTCTCAGAACATTCGAATATACGAATTCATAAACCTCCCTCGACTTTCGGCAAGAAGTGTTTTCGTCGCGGCAGGGCCGAAGGCGAAGATCGGCCCATGACAAGGTCAGTGAGGATGACATGATGCCGGAAGGCCCATGGACATGGATCAGGAGATTGCAGCCCGATCGCTGTCTTGCGGTGCGGTCCCAGTCGCTGATGGATTCGTCGCACGGATTCAGAGGGTTGGAGACGGTAAATGGCAGAGGCTCAGACCCTGGCTGGTTACGGCATCCAGACAAATCGCACCATCGGGGCGGACCAAGTTTGACATGCGCCGCTCAACCGGGCACGCCCAGGCCTCTCAATTCCGAATAGCTGCCATCCATTTACTGCATTTCCCCGGCAGGGGATAACGTCGGCATGCCGATCTCATGATGGGCGTCCGACCTGTTGCCGGCGTGAGTCTACATTGGCCAGATGGCAAGAGCCGCCGCCAGAACCATGTACAGGCTCAAGACCCATGCAAAGCCCCGGGCAATGGCCGGGGCCTCTGCCAGGCGCAGATAGCGGTAGAGGATGAGGCGGGCCTTCCCCCAGGCAAGCGGCAGAACCGCCAGCGCCAGCCAGCGGCCCGAAAGCCCCGTGGCCGCGACCAGCGTCGACAGGCCGGAGAGGGCCAGGAGAATGAGCCAGGCGCGGGTGACGGTCATGTCAGATAGACCACCGGAAAGAGCAGCACCCAGACGAGATCGACCATGTGCCAGAAGGCGGCACCCGTTTCCATCGCGCGCGGCCTGGCTAGTCCCGCCACCAGCCCGAGCAGAACCACACCCGCCACCACATGCGCCGCATGGAAACCGGTCAATAAATAATAGAAGCTGAAAAAGCGATGGCTGTCATAGCCGATGCCAGCCCGCGCCAGTTCGGCATATTCCCAACCCTTCACCACCAGGAACACGATGCCGAGCAGCGCGGCAAGCGCGAGCAGCAGACGCAGCCGTCCACGCCTTTCCGCCTCCGCCGCCGTCACCGCCAAGGCGGCGAGCCACCCGGACGTCACCAGCACGATCGTGTTCAACCCCGCGCCAGCGCGGTGCAGATGGCTCTGGGCGGCGGCAAAGCCTTCGGGGTCGGTCAGCCGCAGCGCAAGGAAGATGATGAGGCCAGCGCCAAAAACCAGGAGTTCCGAAATGATGAGCACCCACATGAGCAACTCGCCCGGCAGTTGGTCGAGCAGCGCGGGCGGTCCTTCCGTCCCGGGGGTCTCCGGTGTGGTCATCTGCATCACGCCCCCACGAGATGTCGATAGATGTCGGGCAGCGCCGTGGTCAGCCGTTCCGGCTGGGCAATGACGGAGAAGCCGCCCTTGCCGAAGATGCGGGAAAACCACGCCTTGCCCTCCCGGTCGATGGTGATGCCGTGGACCGCATGGCCCATGCGCCGCGCCTCGCGCACCGCCATGCGGCTGTCCTCAATGCCGTGCCGCCCCTCATAATGGTCGAGGTCGTTGGGCTTGCCGTCGGTGAGCACCAGCAGCAAGCGGCGTTTGCGCGCCTGGCCGGAAAGCTCCCAGGTGGCATGGCGGATGGCTGCTCCCAGGCGCGTATAGAAGCCCGGTTTCAATCCGGCGATGCGCGCTTCCACCGCCGGTCCCATGGCTTCGCCGAAGTCCTTGCAGGCCAGCATGTAGACGCGCTGGCGCTTCAACGAGGAGAAGGCATGGATCGCCACATCATCACCGCAGGCATCAAGCCCCCAGGCCAGGGCGGCCAGGGCCTCGCGCGCAATGTCAATGACCGGCCGGCCCGAAACCGCGCTTTCGGTGGAGCGCGACACATCGAGAAGGATGGAGACGGCGAGATCGCGTTTCAACGGCCGCGTCTGCCGCCAGATGCGATCACTGGCCCTGCTGCCTGCGCTGAGGTCGGCGGCGGCGCGCACCGTGGCCTCAAGGTCAAGCGCGTCGCCGTCAAGGTGGCCTGAGGTGGTGACGCGGCCCGGCCGCAGCGCCTCGAACTGGCGGCGCACGGCGCGCACCCGCCGGGCGGCCTTGGCATCGGTGCGGAAACCGGGCAGCGTGCCCGCCGCCTCGGCCGCGCCTGCCAGGACACAGCAATGATCGGGCAGATAGCTGCCGGAGCGCGCTTCCCATTCGGGATAGATGAAGCGTCCGGAGGTCCGGTCGCGGTCGGCGTCCTCGGGCGCGAGATCGAGGTGCAGCTTAAGACGCGTGGCAGGTGCCTTGGACACCTGGCCCAGCCCCAGTTCCTCCTGATCGTCCGCAGCCTTCCTGGCGTCGTCGTTTTCGTCGTCATCGACCCGGCGGTTGAGGTTGATAAATTCGGCCCAACTCAGGATGGCCTCGAACTTATGCAGGATGAAACTGTCGTTCCGCTCGGCCAGATCGGCCTTGTGCCGCCTTGCCCGGTGCATGCGATCCCCCTGAGCCGCTTCCTCGGGAGTCGCGTCGGCGGCCCGGGTTTCAACCGTGTCCTTGGCCGCGCGGCGCAGGCCCCGGATATCCGGCCACAGGGCCACGGGTCGGGCCGGGCGATAGCCACGCGGCGCGGCAAGGTTGGCAAGCCGTCCCTCAGTCATGGCGGCGCGATAATCGCGCGCCAGCGCAGGCAGCGGGGCTGCATCGCCCAGGGCGGCGCGGATCAAGGCCTCCACCGCGGCTTCCGCCGTGGGCAGACCGGGACGCGGACGATCCGCCAGGAGGGCAGCGGCGAGATCGCGGTAGAGGCCGGCAAGTCCCGGTGCCGCCACCACGGTTGCCGCCACCATGGCTTCGGCGCTGGCCAGCCGGGTGAGATCGGCCTGCAGCGGATCTTCGGGGGTGCGGGGTGGAGCCGGGGCCAGGGCGGCGCAGGCCGCCAGCCAGAGATAGGCGGCGGCATTGGCCGCACGCGCCGGGAAAAGGGCCAGCGATACGGGCAGGCGCAGCGCCTCGCCATCGAAGGAGGTGCGCGGCACCGCTTCCACCACGGTGCCCAGGCGGCGCTTGAACGACAGGCGGTGGCGGCTCGTCTCATCGGCGACCGCACGCAGTTCCGTGGCGGGCGCTCCCCCCAGGCCCCGGAACAGCACGGCGAGCCGCCCGGCCATGTCACGCAGATGAACCCGTGCCGCCTCATGCGCCGCTGGCCGGTCCAGGCGGCTGGCGAGGGCATGCCACAACTTCCCGATGGTTTCCTCGGGTTCCCAGGGTTCGAAGTCGAGGCCGCTCACCCGCGCTTACCCGAAGACGGCGGTGACCAGGTCACGCAGCCCGCGCTTCACGTCGTCATCGTCGGAAAGCGGTTCGATCATGGCGACGTCAATGGCGCGCTCCACTCCCATGCCCCGCGCCATCAGTGTGGCGGCATAGACCACGAGGCGGGTGGAAACTCCCTCCTCCAGATCCTGGCCCTTGAGCGCGCGCACCTTGCCCGCCAGCCGCACCAGGGAGGAAACCCGCGCCGCGTCCAGGCCGGACTCCTGCATGACCACCTTGATTTCATGGGCGGGCGCAGGGAAATCGAATTCCAGCGCCACAAAGCGCTGGCGCGTCGATGGTTTCAACGTCTTCAGCACATTCTGATAGCCGGGGTTATACGAGGCCACCAGCATGAAGCCTGGCGCGGCGGCCAGTTCTTCGCCCGTCCGGTCAATGGGCAGGATGCGACGATCATCAGTAAGCGGATGAAGCACCACGGTCACGTCCTTGCGCGCCTCCACCACTTCGTCGAGATAGCAGACGGCGCCCTCCCGCACCGCCCGCGTCAGCGGTCCATCGACCCAGGCGGTCTCGCCACCCTTGAGGAGATAGCGGCCAATGAGATCGGCCGCCGAAAGATCGTCATGGCAGGCCACGGTGTAAAGCGGACGGCCCAGTTGTGCCGCCATGTGGCTGACGAAGCGGGTCTTGCCCACGCCCGTCGGCCCCTTGAGCAGCACTGGCAGGTTGGCTGCAGCCGCGGCGGCGAAGACGTCGCATTCATCGCCCTGCGGCAAATAAAAGGGGGCGTCCGCCGCCCCCTTCGCCTTGCTGTTTGTTTTTTTCATCGCGGTCACGCAGCGGTCCATCACTCGGCCGCCACTGCGCCACGGCTCACTTTGCCCGGGGCGACGATTTCACGGCGCGGGAAGGCCATGGCATAGATAAAGAGAAGCGCGCCCACCACCACGGCCACGCCCGCGCCGAAGCGCATGACGTAGAAGATCCAGAGTTGATCCTGCACCTCCATGTAGTTCATGCCCAGGACACGTTGCAGATGGGTCTGCACCGTGCCAGCGAAGGTGAGCGTGAAGGTCATGAAGACCATGCCGCCCGACATGAGCCAGAAGGAGGCCATGTTCAGAACCTGGTTATAGGGATCACGCCCGCGCAGGATGGGAAAGGCATAGGATATGATGGCCAGGTTCAGCGACACATAGGCGCCGAAGAAGGCCAGGTGGCCGTGCGCCGCGGTAATCTGCGTGCCGTGGGTATAGAAATTGACCCCGTGCAGGGTGTGCAGGAAGCCCCACACGCCCGCGCCGAAGAAGGCCAGCGTGGCGCAGCCCAGAGACCAGAGCAGGGCCGCCTTGTTGGGATGGTCACGCCGACCCTTCCATACCATGACAAAGGCGAAGGCCATCATGGCGAAGAAAGGAATGACTTCCAGCGACGAGAAGATGGAGCCGATCCACTGCCAATAGGCGGGCGTGCCGATCCAGTAATAGTGGTGGCCGGTGCCCAGGATGCCCGAGAACAGCGAGGCCGCGACGATGACATAGAGCCACTTTTCCACCACCTCGCGGTCAACCCCGGTGAGCTTGAGCATGAGATAGGCCAGGATCGACGCCATGATCAGTTCCCACACGCCCTCAACCCAGAGATGCACCACGTACCACCAGTATTGCTTGTCGAGGCTGAGGTTGCCCGGATTGTAGAAGGCAAAGAGGAAGAGCAGGGCAAGCCCCCAGAGGCCCAGCAGCAGGATGTTGGTAATGGCGGTCTTGCGCCCCTTCAGCACCGTCATGGTGACGTTGAACAGGAAAATGAGAGCGGCCACCACGATGCCAAGTTTCACCCACAGGGGTTGCTCCAGGAACTCGCGGCCTTCCTTGCCCAGCAGCACATTGCCCTCGAACAGGTTGAAGGCATAGGTGACGACCGCGCCCAGCGTGCCGAGCACGAGAATGGCGAGTTGCACATAGGCCAGTGTCGGCGAATGGATTTCGCGCTCGCTTTCTTCCGGCAGCAGGAAATAGGCCGCGCCCATGAAGCCGGTGATCAGCCAGACGATGAGCGCATTGGTATGCAGCATGCGGCCCACGTTGAAGGGCAGAAGCTCGGACAGGAAATTGGGCTGGACATAGACCCAGCCGATGACGAGCCCCATGCTCACCTGCACAGCGAACAGGGCCAGAGCCACCGTCATATAGACCATGGCGATTTTCTGGGTTTGATATTTCATGGCATATCTCCAGCTTCAGCCTGCGTTGTTCGGCGGCCAGCCCTGCGCGTCGATGGTGTCGACCCAGAGCAGGAAATCGGCGAGGTTCTGGAATTCCGTGTCATCAAGAATGAAGTGCGGCATCTGGCGGCGGCCCACCGTGCCGGATGGCATGGAGTTCATCCAGCCCGACAGGGCATCCTTGGCTGCCTGATGATCGCCTGGAGCAATGCCCCAGCGGGTCATGACGTTGGAAAGTTCCGGCGCGAAATAGGCGCCCTCGCCCAGAATGGTGTGGCAGTTGATACAGCCCTTCTCCTCCCAGATGCGCTTGCCTGCCACTACGGCGGGGGTCAGGGTTTCGGCATTGGTTGATTTGCTGACGATGTAGCCGTGGCTGTGGGCGGTGAGCCCGACAAAGATGATGAGGAAGAACAGGGACCCGCCGTAGAAAATATTGCGAGCCATGCTCTTGGTCATGACTTCACGCATAGCGTCTTCCTTTCGGGACGATTGACGACAAAAATGAAACAATCTGTCCGGCGCTCAGCTCGCCTTGACCAAAGTCAAAACTTTTCCGGCCCTGCGCTGGTTAATTGCTGACGAGACAAGTCGCCGGTGGGCTGTCGGGCGCGGGCGGCGCATGGTCACGGCTTGCTATCGTTGCAAGGCGGCGTGATCACAAGGTTGGCCCCGAAGGACCATGACGACATCGGATAAATCCTCGTCGCATGAACCACAGGAGCGGCAGAAGCGCCTGCCGCGCCTGTCGCGTCTCATGATCCTGCTTTATCCCTTCGCCATGGCCGCCGTGGCCATCAACCTCTTCCTGCTCGGACTGCTGGGGCAATCACTTGGCCTTCCGGCCATCTCCCCCACTGCGGCTCTCATCGCCAGCGTGCCCTTGGGCGTGCCCGCCTGCTGGGGCTTTGCCCGTTGGGTCCGCCACCTCATGGCGGAGGCAGGCGGGCTATAAGCCGAGCCGCGCTGATTTTACTGCGCCGCCCCCGGTGCCAGGTGCACTGCATCAATTTCGCCGTCTCATCGACATATAACGACTATTAATTTCGTGGTGGCGACGCCCTCGGCTTTACTCCACCCTGCCCAGACCGTGCGAGCGCAGGCTTGAAAGGTGTGGCGCCAACAACCGGCCAACACTGAGGAAACACCCATGAAAACAAGCAAGATTTCTGCCTTTGCCCTGGGCGGCCTGCTGGCGCTTTCCGCGCTGACGCCGGTCCACGCCGAAGACTCCATCTCCATCATGAGCTTTGGCGGCGCCTATCAGGAAGCCCAGCGCAAGGCCATGTTCGAGCCCTACACCGCCAAGACCGGCATCAAGGTGAACGAGCAGGAATACGGTGGCGAAATCGCCAAGATCAAGGCCATGATCCAGTCTGGCAACACCACCATCGACGTGGTGGACGTGGACGCCCCGACCCTGATGCAGGGCTGCGACGAGGGCATCTATGAGAAGATTGACTGGAACGATGTCGGCCCGAGCCGTGAATGGATTGCCGGCACCACATCTGACTGCGGCGTGGGCACCATCGTCTATGCCACCATCCTGGCCTATGACGGAGCCAAGCTGGCGGATGGCCCCACTTCCATCAAGGATCTCTTCGACACCGCCAGGTTCCCCGGCAAGCGCGGCCTGTGGAAGAACCCGGCCACCAATCTGGAATTTGCTCTGATGGCCGATGGCGTGGCCCCTGCCGATGTCTACAAGACGCTGGCCACGCCGGAAGGCGTGGACCGCGCCTTCAATAAGCTCGACACCATCAAGAAGGACATCGTCTGGTGGGAGGCGGGCGCCCAGGCACCGCAGCTTCTGGCCTCCGGCGAAGTGACCATGACCACCGCCTGGAATGGCCGCGTCTATAACGCCAACAAGGAAGGCAAGCAGTTCAAGATCGTCTGGGACAGTGAAATCCTTGACTCGAACTTCTGGGCCATCCCCAAGGGTGCCAAGGACATGAAGAAGTCCATGGACTTCATCAGGTTCGCGGTGGAGCCGCAGACCCTGGCCGGTCTCACCAAATACATTCCCTATGGCCCGGTGCGCACCACGGCGGCGGAATTCGTGGCCCCGGCGGATGCCGTCAACCTGCCCACCAGCCCGGAAAACATGAAGGTGGCCATCACCCTGGACAATGCCTTCTGGGCGGACCACGGCGACGAGATCCGCAAGCGCTTCACCACCTGGATTTCCCAGTAAACCCGACGGGCGCGCTGTCCATTGCAGGGCTGGCGCGCCCGCTTCCGAGATCATGCGGCGCTGACTCAGGCGCTTCATCTGCGGCCGCTGACAGGGTGAGGGCAGCATGAACACAACCATGCCGGAGACGGCAGCACCGGTTCCGGGCGATGCCGCCATTCGCTTTGAAGGCGTGCGCAAGTCCTACGACGGCAGCCACTATGTGGTGGACGACCTGAACCTCGCCGTGGCGCGCGGTGAATTCCTCACCATGCTGGGGCCCTCGGGTTCCGGCAAGACCACGACGCTGATGATGCTCGGCGGTTTCGAGCGCCCGACCGTGGGTCGGATCATGCTCGACGGCAAGCCGGTGGAACGCCTGCCGCCAGAAAAGCGCAACATCGGCTTCGTCTTCCAGAACTATGCGCTCTTTCCCCACATGACGGTGGCGCAGAACATCGCCTTCCCGCTGCGCTATCGCGGCATCACCGGGGCGGCGGCGGAAGCCCGCGTCGCCAAGGCGCTGGACATGGTGCGGCTCGGCCACCTTGGGGCGCGCAAGCCCGGCCAGCTTTCCGGCGGCCAGCAGCAGCGCGTGGCCCTGGCCCGTGCCCTGGTGTTCGAGCCGGCATTGGTTCTCATGGATGAGCCACTGGGGGCGCTGGACAAGCAATTGCGCGAGCGCATGCAGCTTGAAATCAAGCAGCTGCAAAAGAGCCTCGGCATCACCATGGTCTATGTCACCCACGACCAGTCCGAGGCCCTCACCATGTCAGACCGCATCGCGGTCTTCCACGACGGGCGCATCCAGCAATTGTCCGATCCCGAAACCCTCTACAACAAGCCGGTCAACCGCTTCGTCGCTGAATTCATCGGCGAGAACAATACCGTGCCCTGCACCGTGCAGCGCTGGCAGGGAAGAGACGTGGAGGTGACGACCGCCGACGGCACCCGTTTCATGGCGCGGGGCGACGCCGCGCGCACCGGTGGCGAGGCCTCGCTCTCCATCCGGCCGGAGCGGCTCATCATCGTGACCGACACCAGGGCCAAGGTCAGCAATGGTTTTCCGGCGGTCGTGCGGGAGGGTTCCTTCCTTGGCGATCAACTGCGCCTCACCGTCGATGCCCTGGGCCAGACCCTGGTGGCGCGCATTCCCGCCCGCGACATCCGGCGCTTCGACCGGGGCGAGAAACTGACGCTCGCCTGCGATCCCGCCCATTGCCGCCTGCTGGAGGGCTGAGCGATGCATGATGTGGCGCGGCAGGAACGGTCAGCCATCCGCAAGGCGGTGAAACAGGCGGAACGCCCGTCTCAGCGCCGGGCCTTCCTGCTGGCCGTGCCCCTGCTCGCCTTCCTCATCCTTGCCTTTGTCATGCCCATCGC
This sequence comes from uncultured Alphaproteobacteria bacterium, assembly GCA_937872985.1. GTDB lineage: Bacteria > Pseudomonadota > Alphaproteobacteria > Rhizobiales > Aestuariivirgaceae > Aestuariivirga. The sequence goes on along the minus strand of CALMUW010000029.1, from coordinate 23,111 downwards.
GCTGCTGCTCTTCACCTCGGTCACCAATCCCGAAACGAAATCGGTGATCCCCAACACCGTGGCGCTGCTGCAATCATGGGACGGCAAGGCCGCGCCGGGCGAAGAAATCTATGCCGCGCTGGCCGACGAATTGCGCACCGCCCAGGCCAACCGCACTGCCGCCATGCTGGGCAAGCGCCTTAACTATGAACTGCCGGGCATGCGCTCGCGCGTGGTGGCGACGGCGCGCGCCGTCACCACCGATCCTCACGCTCCCTATCGCGAAAAATTCATCGGTCTCGATCCCGCCTGGGGCGATCCCGCCCTGTGGCAGGTCATCAAGCGCAACGGCAGCAGTCTCACGCCCTATTATCTGATGACGGCGGTGGATCTGGAAAAGACCCCTGATGGCGCCATCCAGAAGGTGAAAGGCGATCAGGCAATCTTCATCGGCATTCTTGGCCGCACCCTCTTCATCGCCGCGCTGGTGACGCTGGCCACCCTGCTGCTCGGCTATCCCGTGGCCTATGTGCTGACCATCGCGCCGGCTGCCGTGGCCAGCATCATGATGCTCATGGTGCTGCTGCCCCTCTGGACCTCGCTGCTGGTGCGCACCACGGCCTGGGTGGTGCTGCTGCAATCCGATGGCATCATAAATGACATCCTCATGGGCCTCGGCCTGATTGCGCACAAGGCGCAGCTCATCTTCACCCGGCTGGGCACGGTCATCGCCATGACCCACATCCAGTTGCCCTTCACCATCCTGCCCATCTATTCGGTCATGCGCTCCATTCCGCCGACCCACCTGCGCGCCGCGCGCTCGCTCGGCGCCTCGCCCTTCTCGGCCTTCTGGCGGGTCTATGCGCCGCAAACCCTGCCGGGCGTAGTGGCGGGATCGCTCATCACCTTCATCCTGTCGCTCGGTTATTACATCACCCCGGCGCTGGTGGGTGGCCCCGGCGACCAGATGGTATCGAACTTCATCTCCTTCTTCATCAACCGTGATCTGAACTGGGGTCTGGCCTCGGCGCTCGGCGTGGTGCTGCTCACGGTTACGCTGTCGATCTATTTCCTCTTCCTGCGTCTCGTCGGTGCCGACAAGCTGAAACTGGGGTAAGACCATGTGGCTGCCATCCTATGCAACGCCTACGGAACGCTTCTTCCGCACCCTGGTGGTGTTCTTCAGCTTTGCCGTGCTGGTCTTCCTCATCGCTCCTCTGTTTGTGATTGTGCCCCTGTCTTTCTCCGCTGATCCCTTCTTCACCTTCCCGGTGCCGAAATATTCCCTGCGCTGGTATTATGACTTCTTCAGCAATGAGCGCTGGATCACCGGCATCATCAACAGCACCATCACCGCAGTGCTGACCACCATTCTGGCCACCACGCTGGGCACCATGGCGGCCCTCGGCCTTGCCAGCCCGCATTTTCCCTGGCGGCGCGCGGTCATGGCCATCCTCATCTCGCCCATGATCATTCCCATCGTCATCGTGGCGGTGGGCAGCTACCTTTTCTACGGACCCATCGGCCTCACCAACACCAGGCTCGGCCTGGTCCTCGCCCACACCGCCCTCGCCACGCCCTTCGTGGTCATTACCGTGACCGCCACCCTCTCCACCTACGACACCAATCTCAGCCGCGCGGCACTCAGCCTCGGCGCCCCGCCGCTCAACACCTTCCTCGTCGTCACCCTGCCTAACATCATCACCGGCATCATCTCCGGTGCCATCTTCGCCTTTGCCACATCCTTCGATGAAGTGGTGGTGGCGCTCTTCCTCACCGGCGCGGAGCAGCGCACGCTTCCGGTGCAGATGTTTTCGGGCATCCGCGATCAGATCAATCCCACCATCATGGCAGCGGCCACGATTCTGCTGGCACTTTCCATCGGCCTCTTCGTGGCCCTGACGCTGCTGACCCGGAAGAAGACCGACTGATCTCAGACGGCGGGGGCCGAGACGAACATGTCGGCAAAGCGCGCGGCAAAACTCTGGACCGCGGTGGAGCGCGCCTTGTCGTGAACATAAATGCCCACCACCACGTCGCTCAGGCGGGGCAGGCGGGACGAGGGGGCAATTTCTGGCAATTTGTCGGAGAGAATGCGCCGCGCCAGCACGGAATAACCAAAGCCCGTGGTCACCGCCGCCTCGATGCCTGACAGGCTCGGGCTGGTATAGACGATCTCGAAGCTGCGGCCCTCGCGCTGCAAGGCGGCCAGCATGTTGCGGCGATAAAGACAGCCCTCGGGGTAACACACGATGCGCAACAATCCGCCGTCACCGCCATCCTGCGCTTCCGGCAGCCCGACCCAGGCCAGGGGCTCCCGCCAGGTCATGAAGGCGCCCTCCGCCGGACCATCGGGCGTCATGGCCACCACCACGTCGAACATGCCGTCGCGCAGCCCCTTGAGCAGCACATGGGAGACATCGCACACCACGTCGATGGCCAGTCCGTCATGCTGGCCCATCAGGCTTTGCATCAGGCGCGGCAGAAAATGATCGGCATAATCGTTGGGAATGCCCAGGCGCAATTTTCCCGACGCGGCACGATTGGTCAGCCGCAGCATCATCTCGTCGTTGAGCATCAGAATCTGCCGGGCATAGCCGGCGACGATCTCGCCCGCCTCGGTCACCTGCGTGCTGTTGCCGTCCTTGGCGAACAGTTGCACCCCCAGCAACTCCTGCAGGCGGCGCATCTGCAGGCTGATGGCGGGCTGGGTGCGGCCCAATTGTTCGCCCGCGCGGGTATAGCCGCGCAGGTCGATGATGGTGACGAAGGCCCTGAGCAGGTCCGTCGGGATGTTGCGCATGGCAAGGTCTTACGCGATGGGGCAGGGGGAGGCAATCATCCTCCCGCCTGCCTGCGCCCGGCCGCTCAACCCTTGACGATATTGTGTTCGGGACCGAAGGGGAATTTGGTGATGTTCTCGGCGCCGTCTTCGGTGATCACCAGAATGTCGTGCTCGCGATAGCCGCCCGCCCCCGGCATGCCCTCCGGCAGGGTCAGCATGGGTTCCATGGAAACCACCATGCCGGGCTTCAGAACGGTGTTGATGTCCTCGCGCAGTTCCACCCCGGCCTCGCGGCCATAGTAGTGGCTGAGCACACCGAACGAGTGGCCATAGCCGAAGGAGCGGTAGCCCAGCAGGCCATGCTTGCGGTAAATCTCGTTCAGTTCCGAGGCAACGTCACCGCAGCGCGCGCCGGGACGCAGCAGGTCGAGGCCGCGGCGGTGCACGTCACAATTGATCTCCCAGATGCGCAGGTGCTCCTTGCTGGCATGGTCGAGAAACAGCGTCCGCTCCAGCGCGGTGTAATAGCCGGAGATCATCGGGAAGCAGTTGAGCGAGAGAATGTCGCCCTTTTCCAGCTTGCGCGAGGTCACGGGGTTGTGCGCGCCATCGGTGTTGATGCCGGACTGGAACCACACCCAGGTGTCCATCAGTTCGACATGCGGGAAGGACTTGGCGATGTGCCGCACCATGGCCTGGGTGCCGGCCAGCGCCACCTCATATTCGGGCACGCCTTCGCGGATGGCGGCGCGGATCGCCTCGCCGCCGAGGTCAGCGGTGCGTGCGCCTTCCTTGATGAGCGCGATCTCTTCCGGTGACTTGATGGTGCGCATCCACATGGTGGCGGCGGCGATGTCAACGAATTCCACGCCGGGGAAGGCGTCCTCCAGCTGCTTGCGGAAGTCGAGGTTCACATGGTCGAACTCGATGCCCAGGCGCTTTACCCTGGGCAGTTCCTGCCGCAATGCGTGGAAGTAATTGTCCCGCCGCCAGTCGGTATAGGTGATGTTGTCGCCGAAGGTGCGGCGCCAGGGCTGGCCCGCGTCGATGCCGGCACTGATGGAAATCGCCTTCGTGTCGGTCACCACGAAGGCGTATTTGCGCCCGAAATAGCAGTAGAGGAAATCGGAATAGTAGCAGATGTTGTGATAGGAGGTGAGGATGGCGCCATCGAGCTTGAGGTCGGCCAGAATGCCGCGCAGGCCCTGCTGGCGGCGGGTCATCTCGGCGGCGGAGAAGGTCGGCGTCACCTTGCTGCCATTGTGCATCTTTTGCAGGCGCAGCAATTCGTTGGGCATGCCCTGAACGGGTTTGTTCATTGTTTCCTCCATGGTTGCGGCGATCATGGCGAGCCATGTCCGGCAACGGAAATCAGAAGAACAAATCCTGCCATTTAACCTTTTCATTCGCGCGTTGACGGGGACCGATGCAGCCTGCCGCAAACGAACGCATGAGAGGTTGTGACCGCGATGGACGATGGCTCCGCTTGGACTGTGACCGAGGTGGCGGCCCCGTCCGGGTCTCCGGCAGTGGGGCGCAAGGCCGCTTGCCGTTTCGCCTTTGTGCTCCTGCCGGATTTCTCCCTCATGGCCCTCACCGCCACGCTGGAGCCGTTGCGCCACGCCAACCATGAGCTTGGCCGTGATCATTATGGCTGGAGCCTGCATTCCGTCGATGGCACCGCCGTGGCCTCATCGAGCGGTGTGCGCGTCACCCCCGATGCCGGTCTCGATACCGTCGATCCCCAGGCCAATCTCATCATCTGCGGCGGGCCGCAGGTGACGCGCCATGTCTCGCGCCCGCTCATCGGTTTCATCCGCCGGGCGGCGCGTCACGCCCCCATGCTCGGCGGATTGTGCACGGCAGCCCGCGTGCTGGCCGAGGCCGGCGTGCTCGACGGCTATCGCGCCACCATTCACTGGGAATCGGTCGATGGCCTGCGGGAAACCTTCCCGCGCATCGACATCCACGACAGCCTGTTTGAATTCGACCGCGAGCGCATGACCTGTGCGGGGGAAACCTCGGGCATCGACATGATGGTGACCTGGCTTGCGGCGCGCCATGGCCAGGGCCTGGCCAGCAAGGTCGCGGCCCAATTGCTGCACAGCCGGGTGCGTTCGGCCAGCGAACCGCAAAGCCCGCCGCAATTGCGTTACGCAACGCGCAATCCCCTGCTGCTGCGCGCCATCGACCTGATGTCGCAGCATGTGGAAGAGCCCCTGGACATCATGGACATTGCCTTGCGCCTCGGCTGTTCGCGCCGCCAGATCGAGCGTATCTTCAGCTACCAGATGAAATGTTCGCCGGTGGCCTTCTATCGTAATCTCCGGCTCGACCGCGCCCGGCAATTGCTGAGTGAAACGCGGCTCGGCTGCATGGAGGTGGCCACCGCCTGCGGCTTCCTCAGCGCCACGTCCTTCAGTAAGGCCTATCGCCAGCGCTTTGGCGTGACGCCGCACAAGGATCGGGGCATCCCCCGCCTGGGCGGCCACGACGCCATGCGGCTGCACGCGCCGGGAAGGCTGGAAGCCCGCGCCAACTGAGGCATGGCGCTTCAGCCGAGATTCATGGGCGCATTCTGGAAAACCGTGCGCGGCTCAATCAGGTCGGGCTCGACTTCGATCATCACCGGCGCGGTCTCGCCGCTTTCCAGAATGTCATAGGCCCGGGCTATCAGGGCGTCTGAATTCTGCCGCACCATGTAAACCGGAAAATGCAGGAAGGCGGCGAAGGGATCATAGTCATAGCAGCCGATCTGGATGGCTGCCGGTTCCTCCGCCTTCAATTCGGTGAACTGAGCCAGAACGCCCTCAAACACCGTCAGCGAATTGACGAAGAGTCCGGCGGGCAATCCGCCCCGGCGCTGATAAATGTCGCGCAAGGCGGCCCGTGCGGCCGCAGGCGCATAGCCGCAGGGCTGCACGTCATCATCGCTGATCTCGATACCCCGCGCCGCGCAAACCGCGCGAAAGGCTTCCATGCGCCGCTGGGTGGCATAGTCTCGTTCCGAGCCGCCGATGAAGCAGGGCCGCGCGCGGCGGAGATCGGACAGCCTGGGCATGTGGGCCAGGATCTGCCCGGTCAGCATCTCCGCGCCACGATAATTGTCGCTGACCACCGAGGGGGCATTGCGCCCGGGCAGGTCAACGAAGACATGGGGCACGCCCGCCGCCGCGCAGAGATCGCTCAAGGGTCCGGCATCGGTGGCGCCGGCAATGAAAATGGAATCCACCGCATAGGAAATCAGTGTGCTGACGATACGGCGCTCCTCATCAGGGTCACGCAGGGTCGACGCAATGACCGGGCACAGGCCGCGGGCGCGCACGAAAGTGTCGAAGGTCTGGCTGAGGGAGGAGAAGAAGCGGTTGTCGTGGAGGGGAATGATCATCCCGACCATGCCGGAGCGCGCCTGCCTGAGGCCCCGCGCCTGCCGGTTCAGCGTATAGCCGTGCTCGGCGGCGATCTTCTGGATGGTCGCCACCGTGGCGTCGCGGATGCGGCGTTTGCGCCAGGTGCCGTTCAGCACCGCGCTCACGGTGGAGGGCGACGCCCCGGACAGACGCGCAATGTCATAGATGGTCGTTTTGGTCATGATCTCTGTCCGCGTGGGCTGAAGGGAACGTCACAAAGCGATGATCTTCGGCGGTGCAGCATAGAAAGTGGTGCGTCATGCCTTGACGCTGGCCGCAATTTCTTGCTTGATGATGTGATCGGTCGTGCATGTCATTCGTGTCTCAAGAACCGCGCCGCGCTTGACCCTTCGTGTGGCGCTGCTTTTTAGAATAAGCTGCACAATCGATTGCGCAAAGGAAATTGTGCAAGGTATGGGGCGTTTCGCCCGGTTATTGAAAATCCCGGCAACGGGAGAACAGGGAGTTAAACATGGATCGCAGACAAGTTCTGACTCTGGCGGGTGCCACCCTGGTCCTGCCCTTTGGCAAGATCGCGGTTGCCGCCGACAATCCCACCCTGGGTGTCGTCGTCAAGATCGGCGGCATTCCCTGGTTCAACGCCATGGAACAGGGCATCAAGGAAGAAAGCGCCAAGGCTGGCGTTGACGGTTCCATGATCGGGCCGACCAGCGCCGACCCGGCGCTGCAGGTGCGCGCCATCGAAGACCTGATCGCCAAGAACGTGAAGGTCATCGGTGTGGTGCCGAATGACGAAAAGGCGCTGGAACCGGTGCTGGAAAAGGCCATGAAGGCGGGCATCAAGGTCATCGCCCACGAAGGCCCCGGCATCAAGAACAAGGATTGGGACTTTGAACTGGCTTCCGCCACCGGCTTTGGTGAGGCCCACGCCAAGCTGCTCGCCGAAAAATGCGGCGGCAAGGGCAAATATGCGGTCTTTGTCGGCTCGCTGACGGTGCCGCTGCACAATGCCTGGGCCGATGCGGCGATTGCCTATCTCAAGGCCAATCATCCCGACATGCAACCCATCGGCGACCGTTATGGCGTGGCCGAAAGTGCCGACGACAGCCGCAAGACCGCCCTCGACATTCTCTCCGCCCATCCCGATCTCGTCGGCTTCCTTGCCTTCGGCAGCCAGGGCCCCATCGGCGCGGGCCGTGCGGTTGAAGAACGCAAGCTGATCGGCAAGGTCTTCGTGCTCGGGCCCTTCTCGCCCGGCCAGGGCCGCAAGCTCATCAAGGAAGGCGCGCTCACCGGCGGCTTCATGTGGAACCCGGCTGAAGCAGGCCGCGTCTTCGTGCGCGTCGCCAAGCTTCTGGCGGAAGGCAAGGAGATCAAGGACGGCGACACCATTGAAGGTCTGGGCACGGTCCATCCGGATACGGCGACCCGGAACATCATCACCGACAATCTGGTGGCCATCAACGCCGATACCGTCGACAAGCTCGCGGATATGGGCCTCTAAAGCAACCTGACTTTTGATGGAACCGTCAACAGTCAGAAAAGTTGCTCGCCAACACTAGGTTAGAGCGGTGGCTTTGATTCATCAAAGCCAACACCGCTCTGAACAATAGCACTGGGGCTGCTGGCAACGGCAGCCCCGGACCCCGCCCGCTCAGGCGGTGCGAACGACAGTGAAAGATGTTGATGTGCCCACAGGGGCTGGAAGCCGCCATGTCCACAGCCGCGCAACCTGAAACCGTCCCGGCCCTGCGCCTGGCCCACATCTCGAAGATTTTCGGCGGCGTGAAGGCCCTGAACGATGTCTCCTTCGAGTTGGGGCGCGGCGAAGTTCATTGCCTTGCCGGGGAAAACGGCTGCGGCAAGAGCACCCTCATCAAGATCATCACCGGCGTCTATACCCCCGAACCCGGCGCCGAGATGGACTACTTCGGCCAGCGCCTGACCTCGGTCACGCCCAACCAGGCCCGCGCTCTGGGCATTGCCGTCATCTGGCAGGATCTCGCGCTCTTTTCCGAAATGACGGTGGCGGAGAACATCGCCTTCGACACGCTCGCCGGTGGCCGCCCGCGCCTCGTCAATTATCAGAAGATTCATACCATGGCCCGCGCCGCGCTGGCCCGGCTTGGGGTGACGCTCGACCTCGATGCGCGCCTCAACACGCTGCCCATTTCCCAGCGCCAGATCGTGGCCATTGCACGGGCGCTGGTGTCGGAGGCGCGCATCATCTTCATGGATGAACCCACGGCCTCCCTCACCCAGGCCGAAACCGACAGGCTGCTCGACGTGGTGCGCACCCTTTCCGCTGCCGGAGTGGCCGTGGTTTTCGTCAGCCATCGTCTGGCCGAGGTGCTGGAAATCGCCAGCCGCGTCACCGTGCTGCGCGATGGCAAACTGGTCGGAGTCTATGACACCGAGGGCATGACCCAGTCGCGCCTCACCGAACTCATGACCGGCAAGACCTTCGACAAGGTGGTCTCCGCGCAAGACCGCAGCGCCGATCCGCCGGTGCTCGAGGTGAGCCATCTCAGCCGCGCCGGAGACTATCACGACATCAATCTGGTGATCCGCGCGGGCGAGGTGGTGGGCCTCACCGGTCTCATCGGCGCCGGGCGCACCGAACTGGGCCACACCCTCTTCGGCATGACCAGGCCCGATTCCGGCACCATCAAGCTGAACGGCCAGCCGCTTGCGCTCAGGTCCAACCGCGACGCCATCGCCGCCGGCATCGGCTATGTCTCGGAGGACCGTCTGGCACTCGGCCTCATTCAGCCGCAGTCCATCGCCGACAATATGGTCATGGCCGTGCTGGCGCGCATTTCCGGCAGCGATGGCCTGATTTCCACCCGCATGAAAACCGACACGGTGAACCACGGCATCAGCAGTCTCGCCATCAAGCTCGGCCAGCCGGCGGACGCGGTTTCCACCCTCTCTGGCGGCAACCAGCAGCGTGTGGTTCTGGCCAAGTGGCTGGCCACCCAGCCGCGCTTGCTCATCCTCGATTCACCAACGGTCGGCGTGGACGTGGGCGCGCGCGATGGCATCTATAAAATCGTGCGCCGCCTGGCCGGGCAGGGCCTCGCCATCCTGATGATTTCCGACGAAGTGTCGGAAGTTTATTTCAACACCGACCGCATCCTGCGCATGGCGGGCGGGCGCATCGTGGCGGAGATCGATCCGCGCCGCATCAGCCTGGAACAGCTGGAAGAGGCCGTCTATGCGTAATTTCATCCGCGCCTATCCGACCGAAGCCCGGCTCATCGCGGTCATCGCGGTCATCATGCTCTTCCTTTCCTTTGCCGCGCCCTCCTTCCTGACGCTCGCCAACCTCACGGCGCTGCTCAACAACAATGCCGTCAACGTCATCTGGGCCGTGGGCCTGCTGGTGGTGCTCATCGCGGGCGGCATCGACATTTCCTTCGCGGTTGCCGCCTCGGTGGTGCAATATATCGCCGCCCATATTTTCATGAGCATCGGCGGCGGCAACTGGCTCATCGGCTTTCTGGTGGCGGGCGGCCTTGGCATTCTTGTGGGCTTTCTCAACGCCAGCCTCATCCATTTTTTCCGCATCATCACCATCGTGGTCACCATCGCCAATTACAACGCGCTCTTCGGCCTGCTCATGTTTGTGACCTCGGGCCGCTCCATCTACGACCTGCCCGACTGGTGGACCACGCCGGTGCCGCTCATCGAGCGCCAGAGCGCCGATGGCACCTGGTATGGGCTTTATCTGCCGGTTGCCATCATGGCGCTCGCCATCCTGGCCACCTGGTTCCTCATCAACCGCACCACCACGGGCCGCCAGCTCTATGCCTTCGGCGACAACCCGGAAGGCGCCCGCCGGGCCGGCATCAATATTGGCCGCATGCAGTTCATCGCCTTCGGCTGGACCGGCCTGATGGCGGGCATTGGCGGGTTGATGCAGGTGAACATCGTGCGCGAAGTGGTGCCCAATGCGCTGATGGGCCGTGAACTCGATGTGCTGGCGGCGGCGGTGCTGGGCGGTGCGCGCCTCGGCGGGGGCAGGGGCTCGGTCCTCGGGTGCTTCCTCGGCGTCATGCTGGTGGCCATTACCCAGAACGGTCTGAACCTCATGGGCGTCTCGCCCTTCGCCTTCAAGATGGTGGTGGGCCTCATCATCCTCGCCGCCATTTCCACCTCCAACTTCAAATGGGGCGGCGCCAGCCGCAAGGCCCCGACGGAGGCCAAGTGATGTCCGCGCTCTACACCAGACTTGACCGTGCCCTGGGTGCCGAGGTCATCGGTCTCATCGGCTTTCTGCTGCTGGTTCTGGTGGGCTTCTCGCTGGCAACGCCGCAGTTTTTCACCGTCGCCAACTTCGACTCCATGGCCTTCCAATTGCCGGAGCTTGGCATTCTCACGCTTGCCATGCTCATGCCGATCATATCCGGCGGCTTCAACCTCGCCATTGTCTACATCGCCAATCTTGCGGGCCTCACGCTTGCCTGGACCCTGATCCAGTTTGGCGGCACCGAAGCGGGGGCCGGGGCCTTTCTGCTTGGCTCCGTTCTCGCCATCGGCGTTGGCGCCCTCGCCGGGGCCATGATGGGTCTGGTCATCGCCTACATCGGCGCACACCCCATTCTGGTGTCCCTCTCCATGATGATCTTCCTGCGCGGCCTGGGTGAATTTCTCACCCGCGGCGGCGACATCTCGGGCTTCCCGCCCTTCCTCAGTTCCATCGGCCACGGCTACATCCTGGGCATCCCCGTGCCGCTGATCATCTTCCTCGCGGTCGCGCTGCTGTGGCATGTGCTGCTCACCCGCACCCGTCATGGCTTTTCGGTCTACATGGCAGGCTCGAACATCCGCGCCGCCGAATATTCCGGCATCCACACCAGGCGCAACCTCACCCTCATCTACACCCTCTCCGGCGCGCTCTGTGCCGTGGCCGGGATCGTCATGCTCACACGCTTCAACTCGGTGCGCGTCGGCCATGGCGAGGCCTTGCTGCTGGTCACCGTGCTCGCCTGCTTTCTCGGCGGGGTTGACCCCATGGGCGGCTTTGGCCGCGTGGTGCCCGTGGTGCTGGCCCTCATCATTTTGCAGGTGCTGTCGTCGGGTCTCAATCTGCTCGGTGCCAACCAGCATCTCTCCACCGCCGTCTGGGGTCTCTTCCTGGTCGGCGTCATGATTTTGCGCTGGGTGGCAGCGCGTTTTCCCATGAGACTTTGAATCGTTTTTTTGACAGGAAAGGAGAACGCCATGGAAGGTTTCGGTGTTCATACCAGCATGTGGACCATGGACTGGACGCCGGCCAATGCCGAGAAGGCGGTGGCCGCGGCCAAGGGCTACAAGGTCGACTTCGTTGAAATTCCGCTGCTCAAGCCGGCCGAGGTTGATGCCGCGCACACCAGGGCGCTGCTGGCCAAGAACCAGTTGCGCGCCGTCTGTTCGCTGGGCCTGCCGCAAAAGGTCTGGGCCTCGGTCAATCCCGATGGCGCCGTCGACTATCTCAAGATCGCGCTCGACAAGACCAAGGCCATGGGCGGCGAGGCCCTGTCCGGTGTCACCTATGGCGGCATCGGCGAGCGCACCGGCCTGCCGCCAACGGATAAGGAATATGACAATGTTGCCCGCGCCATGACGGCGGTGGCGAAACATGCGAAATCCCTGGGCCTGGAGCTGGGCATCGAGGCGGTGAACCGCTACGAGAACCACCTCATCAACACCGGCTGGCAGATCATCGACCTGATCGAGCGCATCGGCGCGGATAATGTCTTCGCCCACCTCGACACCTATCACATGAACATCGAGGAGCGCGGCATGGCCATGGGCATTCTCGACTGCCGCAACCACCTTAAATACATCCACCTGTCCGAGAGCGACCGCGGCACACCGGGGTCGGGCAATGTGCGTTGGGACGAAGTCTTCGGCGCGCTCGCCGCCATCGGCTTCAAGGGTGGACTGGCCATGGAGAGCTTCATCAACATGATGCCGGAAATCGCCTATGGCCTGTCGGTGTGGCGGCCCGTGGCCAAGGACGAAGCGGAAGTCATGGGCAACGGCCTGCCCTTCCTGCGCAACAAGGCCCGGCAATATGGCCTGATCTGAGGCGGAACCGGGCGGGGCTTGCGCCGCCCGGCGCTTCCTACTTGCCGTCCTTCGGCTTCTCCAGATGCCCGCCAAAGGCATGGCGCATGGCCGAAAGGATCTTGTTGGCAAACTCATCCTCGCCGCGCGAGGCAAAGCGCGAAAACAGGGCCGACGACAACACCGGCACGGGCACGCCCGTGTCGATGGCGGCCTTGACGGTCCAGCGGCCCTCGCCGGAATCCGAGACGCGCCCCGTATAGCCGGCCAGCGCCGCGTCCTGCCGCAGGGCCGCCGCCGTCAGGTCCAGGAGCCAGGAACTGATGACGCTGCCATGCCGCCACACTTCGCTGATCGCGGCCACGTCGAGGTCGAGTTGGTAATAGTGCGGCTCGGCCAGCGGCGTGGTCTCGGCATCGGCCGCGCGCGGCCTGCTGCCGGCATTGGCGGCCTTAAGTAAATTGAAGCCCTCGGCATAGGCGGCCATTACGCCATATTCGATGCCGTTATGCACCATCTTGACGAAGTGCCCGGCCCCCGTGGGGCCACAGTGCAGATAACCCAGGGAAGCCGTGCCCAGCGCGGAATCAGCCGTCGCCGCCGCGCCCGGTGCCAGGCTGCGGAACACCGGATCGAGATGGTGCGCCGCCTCCTCCGGCCCGCCGATCATCAGGCAATAGCCGCGCTCCAGCCCCCAGACGCCGCCGCTGGTGCCCACATCCACCATGTGAATGCCGCGCGGCTTGAATTCGGCGGCCAGGTCCATGGCGTCGCGGTAGTTGGAGTTGCCGCCGTCAATGATCATATCGCCGGGCGAAAGCAGGGCGGTCACCTCGCGCGCCACCTTGCCGGTGATGGCGGCAGGCAGCATCAGCCACACGGCGCGCGGCGGCTTCAGGGCCGAGACGAGCGCCGACAGCGAGGCCGCACCCCGCGCCCCTTCGCCCGCGAGCACCGAAACATTGGCGGCATTGACGTCATAGACCACGCAGTCGTGGCCCGCCTTGAGCAGGCGGCGCACCATATTGGCGCCCATGCGCCCCAGACCCACCATGGCAATCTGCATTGTCTTAACCTCCTGCCGACTGGTGCGCAGTCTCGCATATCCCGCGAAATTTGTAATGGCCTACGGCTGTGCCGCTGTCGTGAACAACTGGTTCTGGATCACCGCTTCGGCGGGCTTCAGTGCCGGGTCGGCCGCCCCATCGCAGCGCTTCACCACATGGGAAAAATAGCGGTTCCTCACATCAATCCGCAGCCAGTCCGCCAGCACCGGCGTCAGGCAGTGGAGCGGTCGGCCCATCAACCGGTCGCGCACCGCAGCCGCATCATCACCATTGGATGACACGATGAGCGGCACCTGATGCAGCCTCACATCCGTCTCCTTGCGATAGCCCATCTTCCATTGATGGTTGCGGGTGCCGGGCAGGTGATCCCCGAAGGCAACGAGCACATAGGGCCTTCCCCTGGCCCGCAGGGCGGCGTCGAAATCCCTGAAGGCAGTGACCGCGCTGGCCAGTCGCCTGTGGTAGTCGGTAATGCCAGGATGTGACACGTCATGGATCAGATCGTGCTCGGCATCAGCCTGATAGGGTCCGTGCGTTTCCACCGTCACGATGAAGTGCATCTGGGGCGTGGTAGTGGCCGCGCTGCGCGTCAGCACCCGGTCATAGAGACCCCTGTCCGTGGGCCAGCCATTGGGCTGCATGGTGAGCGTCATCTGCTCCATGCTGTCAAAGCTGGCGAAGCCCATCTTGGGATAGACCTGATCCCTGAGCCAGAAGCGCGGCGTGAAATTGTGATAGGCATGGGCCTCATAGCCCAGCCCCGCCAGCAGGTGGGGCAGGCTCCTCATGTCATCCGAGAAATAGCCGACATAATGCTGGAAGGGGATGATGCCCGCCTGAAACTGGTACACCGGCACCGCCGTCAGCACCTCGAATTCCGCATTGGGCGTGGTGCCGCCATAGACCGGCGAGATCATGGTGCCCTCCGCCATGCCTGACAGAAGGTCGAGGGGCGATGCCATGTCGGAGGGGTCACGCCACCAGGCCTCGCCCAGCACCACATAAATGTCGGGCAGCGGCTGGCGGCGCGGCGCCGGGGCCGGGGCCACATCAAGCGCCGCCATGGCCGCCGCCACTTCCGCCGGCGCATAGGTCTTGAGCCGCAGACCCGCCGTGGAAAAGTAAAGGTGTGTGGCCAGCCCGTTCATGCGCGCACTCTCGGCCTGGCTGAAGGTCAGGTTTTCCACGCCGATCCACCAGGAGTTATCGTGGATCCAGCGCGCCACCGGCTCCAGCCGATAGCTCGACAGCAAGCCGGCGCAGAGGGCAAAGGCCGGAAGGCTCCACCAGCGCAGGCGCAGCCGCAGGACCGCATGGACGAGGGCCGGAATGAACAACGCGGCCACCAGCCATTGCCACCACGCCACATAGGACGTGAGATGCGTGCCTTGCCCCGCCAGTAGGAAATCGCTGACCTGAAAGGGTTCGCCCGTGGCCGCCTGCTTGATGGCCGACGCCATGCCGACGGCCAGCAAGCCAGCAGCGGTCAGCACGGCGGCGGGCACCAGCCGGATGAAACTCGCCAGCGCCGCCACCATCACCATGGGCACGATCATCCGTGTGGCCATGAAGTGCCACCACGTCCGGCCGTGCAAATACTCGGGTGTCCAGCCCGCCAAAACCGCCACCACGGCCAGCACCAGCAAATAGGCAAAGAGCCATTTGGTGAGATAGGAAAGCCCGCGCTGCACGGGTGTCGCGGGAGCGCGCATGTGATCAGGCCGCCTGCACTTCCGTCCCCGGCACCGCGCCGGTCTCCGTCCCGGCTTCGTCCGGCGTGCGGAAGACATTGCGGGCATGGAGACGTTTCCCCGTGGCCACGCGCGCCGTCCACCAGGAGATCACGGGGGCACCAACCAGCCCCGCCATGATCGGCAGGAACCACAGGAAGGTCTGCCATGAAATCAGCGCCGCCACGCCCGCGAAGGCAAGGCCCGCGCTCACATGAAGCCAGTGCGGCTTCAGGAATGCGGTGAGCGGAACCGCGCGGCCCTCGCGGTTCTGCGCGTTCCAGCCGGAGTCGCGGCCCAGCATTACGTCGATGACGAAGCGCGTCTGGATCAGCATCATGATGGGGGAGAGCACCATGGAGAGAGCCGTCTCCCCCAACACACTCTTCACCAGACCCATGGTGCCGCCGCAGCCGCGCCTGAGCTCGGGGTCTTGCCAGGCCAGGATGACGCCAAGCAGCTTCGGCAGATAGAGCACGATGGCGGTGATGATGAGCAGGCGGAAGGCCAGCACCGGATCGAACACCGGCCAGGCCGGGAACAGCGAAAAGCCGTTGGGGAAATAATCGGGTTCGGTGTAGCGCGCCACCATGGCCAGCGTCAGGCCTGCCAGCAGCAACAGCAGCCACAGCGGCGAGGCGAGATAGGACATGATGCCCTGAATGAGGTGCACCCGGCTGACCCAGTGCAGGCCTCTTGCCCCCACGATCTTCAGGTGTTGCAGGTTGCCCTGGGCCCAGCGCCGGTCGCGCACTGCAAGATCAAGCAACGAGGGCGGCGTTTCCTCATAGGAGCCGAGCAGGTCCGGCAGCATATAGACTGCCCAGCCGGCGCGCCGCATCAGGGCTGCCTCGATGAAATCATGGCTCAGCACATGGCCGCCGAAGGGCTTGCGGCCCTTGAGTTCCGGCAGGCCCGCCGCCGCCGCGAAAGCACTCACGCGGATGATGGCATTGTGGCCCCAGTAATTGCCGTCACGCCCATGCCATGACGCCAGACCCGCCGCCACCACCGGACCATAGACGCGGCCCGCGAATTGCGTCATGCGCGCATAGGGCGTCCACTGGTTGCGCAGGTGCGGCAGCGACTGGATGATGCCCGCCCTGGCGTCAGCCGCCATGGCGCGCGCCAGCGTGGTCAGCGTTTCCGCCGTCATGTCGCTGTCGGCGTCCAGCACCACCATATGGTCATAGGCCCCGCCCCAGCGCGTCACGAAGTCGGCGATATTGCCCGCCTTGCGGTGATGGTTCTGTGAGCGGCGGCGATAGTAGATGGGCAGGATGCCGCCCGCGCGTGCCCGCAGGCTGGCAAATTCTTCCTCCTCGCGCGCCGCTGCCTCCGCCGTGCGCGTATCCGAGAGAATGAACATGTCGAAGTGCGCCGCCGCTCCCGCCGCCTGAAGGTTGCGCGCCATGCGCTCAAGCGTGGCGAAGACCCGCGCGGGATCTTCGTTGTAGATCGGCATGAGCAGTGCATTGCGCCCCATCTGGCCCGCATCCGTCAGCTTCGGCGTCAGGTGCCAGCCGGTGAGCAGCAGAAAGAAACCGAGAATGGCCGAAGCGCAGGCAAAGGAAATCCAGGTGAAGGTAAGCGCGAAGAGCGCCGCGAAAATCGCCTGCAACCAGGTCACGTTGACCGGGCTGATGACCTGATACATGCCATAGGTGCCGAGCGCCGTGATGATGCCGGTCATGCCGAAGACAAAGAGCCGCGCCAGATACGTGCCGTGATGCACGGGCAGGGCGACAGCACCCCCCGTCCATTCGGTCAGGCTCTGCACCGGCATGGCCAACCGTCGCTCTGGCGGTGTCAGCCCCTGGTCCAGCGGTAAAGCCACGTCTCACTCACATTGGTTTGGCCGCGCTTCAACACGGCGCGCAATTCCGCCAGATCAGCCCCTTGGGCATCATGGCGGAAGGACAGCCGCGTGGTCTTGGCCTGCTCATTGGCATAAACCACAACATTGGAAATGGTTCCGGCGCTGGCGGAAACGTCCGCCGTGGCAGTCAGCGGATTGTCGCCGCCGGAAAACTCGATGACATAGAGGCGCAGGTCCGGGTTCAGCTCCGGCGGGTTCTTGCCATAGTCCACATCGATGCCCGCGCCGGAGAAAACCACAGTGGCCGGCTGCTGCGGAGCAATGAGCGGCCATTCCGGGCACCAGTGCAGGCGATAGACATAGGCCCGGCTTTCGCCCTTCTTCAGTGGCTCCTTGGGGTGCCACAGGGCCACGATATTGTCGTTGGTTTCGAACTGGGTGGGAATTTCGTAAAGCTCCACCGCGCCCGCCGACCAGTCACCGATGGGCTCCACCCAAAGACTGGGACGGCGCTCATACTTGGCCTCCAGGTCGAGGAAATCCTCATAGCGCCGGGTGCGCTGCATCAGGCCGAAGCCGCGCGGCGAGAGATCCTGGAAGGCCGACACCTGCAGGGTCTTGGGATTGGCGAGGGGCCGCCACAGCCATTCGTCCGTGCCGGTCAGCATCATCAGGCCATCCGAGTCATGCACGGCGTTGCGATAGTCCGCCACCGGCCGGTTCATGGCGTTGAACAGATACATGGAGGTGATGGGCGCAATGCCCACCTGCGCCAGGTCGCGGCGCGGATAGAGCGTCATCTCCACGTCCATCTGCGTGTCGTCGCCGGGCTTGATGGAGAAGCGATAGGCCCCGGTGATGGACGGACTGTCGAGCAGGGCCTCGACCACGATGACCCCGGCGGGCGCCTCGGGCTTGCGCACCCAGAAGGCGCGGAAGAAGGGGAATTCCTCGCCCGTGGGCTGGCCCACGTCAATGGCCAGGCCGCGCGCCGACAGGCCATAGAGAAGGCCCTTGCCCACGGCGCGGAAATAGGACGCACCCTGGAACACCGCCACCTCGTCGAAAATGCCCTCGGCATTGATGGGGAAGCGCAGCCGCAGGCCCGCGTAATGCAGGTCGGTCTTGCCGTCAGGCGGCTTCACGTCGGCCCCGAAGACGAAGAGGGACGGATCGTATTTCAGCCGCGCCTGCTGATTGTTCTCGACCACATGGATGTCCACCGGCCGGGTGAACAGAAAGCCGGGGTGAAAGACATCGAAGGAGAAATTGTGCGGCTCGCCCTTCCATATGGATCGGTCGGGGTTGAAACGGATGTTGCGATACTGGTCGTAGGTCAGCTTGTCGAGACCCGCCGGCAGCTTCAGCGTTTCGTCCTTGAACGGCCTGGACGACAACTCCTTGGCCAGGGTGCGCACGTAATCGTCGGGAAAATCCGTGGGCTTTTCCGTCATCAGGGGTGCAGCCTCGGCAAGCGCAGGCAGGCTGCCCTGCCGCAGCAGAACGGCAAGGGCGGCAAGCTTCGTGGCCGAAGCCAGAACGTGTCGGCGGTTTATGGTCATGTGTCCTGAAGGGCCGCTTTCGGCAGTGCACAATTGGTCGTCCCCTTTTGATTTGTAAAGTGGCGAGACTGTGACCGGCGGCAGGAATTTACCTGTCATTTCAGCGCCTAATGCCGCAGGGCTGAAGCGGGGGATGCAACGGCTGGTGGTGCTGCGCCACCACGGCTGCGGATTTCAAGGCATCCCGGCACCCTGCGGCGTCGGCCATGCCGCCTTTCACCGTTGCCAAGCGTATATGACGTATAGGTAAAATATGGGCGCAAACAGGAAAGGTGACGACGGCATCGCGCTGTTTCCCCTGATCTGGCTGAAAACGGAAAAGCCATGCCGCATTTCGCAGATGCAGCAAATTTGCCGAGTTTTCGGCATTTATTTTGCAATTGCCGTGTTGGATCACATTCCCGCAAGGCCTGGCGCGGCCCATTGACAGCCGCGCGAACAAAGTTTACGTATACGTCAACTTGAGCAGAAGTCGGGAGGGAGCGCCGTGTCTGACGATCTCGAATCTGTTGTGCAGGACGCCTTGCCGAAGCTGACCCGGCTCAACGCCGTGGTGCGGTTCGACCTCGGTGATGGTGGCTACACCATTGACGCCCGCGATGGCCGTTCCGCGCTGGCGGATGACGGCAGCCTTGACCCTGACTGCACCATCAAGGTCAGCCGCGAAAACCTGGTGAAGCTCATCAACGGCCAGATGGATCCCATGCTCGGTTACACCCTGGGCCGCATCAAGGTGCAGGGTTCGCTTGAGGTGGCCATGCGGCTGGTGAAGGCGATTACCTGATGTAACTGAAAACCGTCCGCCAGTGACGAAAAACAATGTGCGAGCGGTGCCAAGCCGCCGGGAGGAAAAAATGCCGGGCAAATTGCCGGAAATTGCGGTGAAGCCGCTCTATGAGCTTCTGGACGAAGCGGTTGCGGTCCAGGGTCAGAAGCCCGCCATGGACTTCCTCGGCAAGCAGTGGTCCTATGCCGAACTCGGCGACCTGGTGAACCGCGCCGCCGCCGGCTTCCGCATGATCGGCGTCACCAAGGGCGTCAAGGTCGGCCTCTGCCTGCCCAACACGCCCTATTTCGTCATCTGCTATTTCGCCATTCTGAAGGCGGGCGGCACGGTGGTGAATTACAATCCGCTCTATGTCGAGCGCGAACTGTCCCATCAGGTGAAGGACTCGGGCACCTCCATCATGGTGACGCTGGACCTCGCCCAGATCTATCCCAAGGTGGCCGCGCTTCTCGGCAAGTCGCCGCTGGAAAAAATCGTGGTCTGCCCCATGGGCGACATTCTGCCCACGATGAAAAGCTGGCTGTTCCGGGTCCTGAAGCGCAGCGAAATCGCCGATATCCCCGATGACGCCCATCACATCAGTTATGAGCAGTTGCTCTCGGCGGGCCGCATGGACCGCGCCGAGCCTCCGGATATCAAAAAGGATATCGCAGTGCTGCAATATACCGGCGGCACCACCGGCGTGCCCAAGGGCGCCATCCTGACCCACGCCAACATCGCCGCCAATGTCGAGCAATTGCGCCAGTGGGTATCGTGTTTTCCCGCGCAGGACGAGCGCATGCTCTGCGCGCTGCCCTTCTTCCATGTCTTTGGCATGACGGTGGCCATGCTGGTGGGCATTGCGTTGGGCGCGGAACTCATCCTCCTGCCGCGCTTTGAGATCGAGCAAATCCTCAAGCTCATGGTGAAGAGGCACCCCACCATGTTCCCCGGTGTGCCCACCATTTATATTGCCATCAACCGCGCCATGGCGGCCAAGGGCATGTCGCTCGATCTCCGTTCCATCCGCGCCTGCATTTCCGGCGGGGCGCCCTTGCCCTTGGAGGTGCGCCAGGAATTTGAACGCAACACGGGGGCCAAACTGGTGGAAGGTTACGGCCTCTCGGAATCTTCGCCTGTCGTCACCTGCAATCCCTTCGACCGTCCGGTGCGCGATGGTTCCATCGGCCTGCCAATGCCGGGGACACGCGTGGAGATCCGCTCGCTTGCCGATGTGCGCAAGAAGGTAAAGCAGGGCGAGAAGGGCGAAGTCTGCGTCGTCGGTCCCCAGGTCATGGCGGGCTATTGGCAGAAGCCCGAGGAAACCGCGCATGTGATGGTGGACGGCGTGCTGCGCACCGGCGACGTGGGTTATGTCGATCAGGATGGCTTCGTCTTCATCGTCGACCGTCTGAAGGAAGTCATCATCTGCGGCGGATATAATGTCTATCCCCGCGTCATCGAGGAGGCGCTCTATCGCCATCCGGCGGTGGCCGAGGCCGCCGTCATCGGCATTCCCGATCAATATCGCGGCCAGGCGCCCAAGGCCTTCGTCAAGCTGAAGGAAGGCCAGAGCGCCACCGCCGATGAATTGAAGACATTTCTGGTTGACCAGGTGTCGCGTCTTGAAATGCCAAAGATCATCGAGCTCCGCCGCGAGTTGCCCCGTACCATGGTGGGCAAATTGTCCAAGAAGGTGTTGATCGACGAAGAAAAGGCCCATGCGGCCGAGGCCGCCACGGCCAGCGCCAGCCCCCAGACCTGATTGGATCTGTAAATGATGACCGAACTTGGCATGAAAGTGACGTTAGGTGCGGAAAACCTCCGCTCGCGTCACGATTCCCATGAGGACAGGCCCGTGACCGACAAACTCTTTTCCGTCAGCCAATTGGCCCAGGACCTGGGCGTCACCGCCCGCGCCATCCGCTTCTATGAGGACAAGGGCCTCATCATGCCGCAGCGCATGGGCAAGACCCGGGTCTACACCCACCGCGACCGGGTGCGCATGATCCTTATTCTGCGCGGCAAGCGCATGGGTTTCTCGCTGCGCGAGATCAAGGAATTCCTCGACCTTTATGTGGTGGACCACACCCAGGTGGAGCAGATGCACCACCTGTTGAAGAAGGTGCGCGGCCGCATCGCTCTTCTCGAAGACCAGTTGCAGGCGGTGCAGGTCAGCCTCACCGAACTGCGCAACATGGAACGCATCTCGATTGAATCCCTCAAGGCCAAGGGCATCACCGCCTGACGCCGCCAACCACCAGACTGAACCCGGAGACTGACATGACCAAGGCCGTAATCGCAGGCTACGTGCGCTCACCCTTCACCCAGGCAAAGAAGGGCGAACTCGCGTCCGTCCGCCCCGATGATCTGGCGGCCCAGGTGGTGAAGGCGCTGGTGGAGCGCACAGGCGTCAACCCCGCCGACATTGAAGACCTGCTTCTGGGCTGCGCCTTTCCCGAGGGCGAACAGGGCTTCAACCTCGCCCGTCTGGTCAGTCTCATGGCGGGCCTGCCCATCTCTTTGGGTGCCGCCACCATCAACCGCTTCTGCGGCTCGTCCATGACCTCGGTGCATGTGGCCGCGGGCGCCATCGCCATGGGCGCGGGCGAAGCCTTCATCTGCGCCGGCGTGGAAAGCATGAGCCGCGTGCCCATGATGGGCTTCAATCCGCTGCCCAATCCGGAACTGGCCAAGGCCATGCCGGGTGCCTACATGGGCATGGGCGACACGGCGGAAAATGTGGCCAGGCGCTGGAACATCGGGCGCAAGGAGCAGGAGGAACTGGCGGTGGAATCCCAGCGCCGCGCCGCCGCCGCCCGCGACGCCGGGAAGTTCGCCGACGAGATCGTCGCCATCAAGACGCGTAAAGGTTCGGTCACCGCCGATGGTCTGATCCGCCCGGAAACCACGCTGGAAATCCTCGCCGGACTGAAGCCCGCCTTCAGCACCGATGGCGTGGTGACGGCGGGCACCTCCTCGCCGCTGACCGATGGCGCGGCGGCGGTGCTCGTCTGCTCCGAGGACTATGCCCGGCGTCACAAGCTGCCGCTGATCGCGTCCGTGAAGGCGGTGGCCGTGTGCGGCTGCGATCCCGAAATCATGGGCATCGGTCCCGTTGGAGCGACGAAGAAGGCCCTCAAGCGCGCCGGTCTCAAGGCGTCCGACCTTGACGTGGTGGAACTCAACGAAGCCTTCAGTTCCCAGGCCATCGCCTCCATGCGCGACATCGGGCTGGATGCCGCCAGGGTGAACATCGACGGCGGCGCCATCGCGCTTGGCCATCCGCTGGGTGCCACCGGGGCGCGCATCGTCGGCAAGGCCGCCACCCTCCTGAAGCGCGAGAAGGGCAAGTATGCCCTTGCCACCCAGTGCATCGGCGGCGGCCAGGGCATCGCCACCATTCTGGAGGCCATGTGATGACCGACATCAGGAAAGTCGCCGTGATCGGCGCGGGCGTCATGGGCGCGGGCATTGCCGCCCATGTGGCCAATGCGGGGGTGCCCGTGGTGCTCCTTGACATCGTGCCCAAGGAGGCTGTGAACCGCAACGCCATCGCCGAGGGTGCCATCGAGCGCCTGCTCAAGGCCGATCCCGCCGCCTTCATGAGCAAGGCCGCGGCGAAGCTCGTCACCCCCGGCAACACCGAGGATCATCTCGACTGGCTTTCCGATTGCGACTGGATCGTCGAGGCCGTCATCGAACGTCTCGACATCAAGCAGGCGCTCTATGGCAAGATCGACAAGGTGCGCAAGAAAGGTAGCGTGGTGTCTTCCAACACCTCCACCATTCCACTCGCCGATCTGACCAGGGGGATGGGCGAGGGCTTCGCCCGGGATTTCCTCATCACCCATTTCTTCAACCCGCCGCGCTACATGCGGCTTCTGGAAATCGTGCAGGGCGACAGGACCGCCGCCACGGCGGTGCAGACCATCACCCGCTTCGCCGACCACAAGCTCGGCAAAAGCGTGGTCATGT